>JAXDKI010000022.1:0-5875 GCA_034667245.1 Thermomicrobiales bacterium
ACGACCCACGCCGCCAAGCTTGCGGTCCACCTCCGCAAGGAGGGCCGCAACCCACTCCTCGTCGCCGGCGACGTTTACCGCCCCGCCGCCGTCAATCAACTCCAGGCCCTCGGCCGTCAGGTCAACATCCCCGTCTACGACGAGGGCATTCAACAGAACCCGGTCGACATCGCCAACAACAGCCTCAAGTTCGCGCGCGAGCGCGGCTACAACCCGGTCATCGTCGACACCGCCGGCCGCCTCCAGATCGACGAGCGGATGATGCAGGAGCTCGTCAACGTCAAGGCCAAGATCGCCCCGACCGAGATTCTCCTCGTCGCCGACGCCATGACCGGCCAGGAAGCCGTCGGCGTCGCCGAGTCCTTCCACGACCGGCTCGGCGTCACCGGTCTCATCCTCACCAAAATGGATGGCGACGCCCGCGGCGGCGCCGCCCTCTCGATCCGCGCCGTCACAGGCGTCCCGATCAAGTTCATCGGCACCGGCGAGAAAGTCGACGCCCTCGAACCCTTCTACCCGGAGCGGCTCGCCAGCCGCATCCTCGGCATGGGCGATGTCCTCTCCCTGATCGAACGCGCCCAGGAGCAGACGACCGAGGAAGACGCTAAACGCCTCCAGGATCGTATGTTCAAGGGGCAGTTCAACCTCGAAGATTTCCTCGACCAGCTCCAGAAGATCAAAAAGATGGGTCCGCTCACCCAGCTCCTCGAGATGATCCCCGGTCTCGGCGGTCAGCTTCGCGAGGCGAAAGCCCAGATCTCCGACGACGACTACAAACAGATCGAAGCCATCATCCGCTCGATGACCCCACAGGAGCGCCGCCGCCCCGAGCTTATCGACTTCAGCCGTCGCCGCCGCATCGCCCTCGGCAGTGGCACCAACCGGGACGACGTCGGCCAGCTCCTCAAGCAGTTCGGCGAGATGCAAAAGATGATGTCGGATCTCGGCGGCATGGCGAAGAAGGGCCGCCTACCCGACCAACTCGCGCTCGGGCAGCCCGCCGGTCCTCCCGTTCGTGGCAAACCGCACCAACAGGCGAAAGCCAAGCCGAGGAAGCGGAAGCGCCGGTAAGCCTGGTACCATATCTGCAATGAGTGCCGATGGCGCGGTCCGTCCGCCCCGTATCGTCCAGCCGCTTCGCGAACCGAGAGAGTCCATGTCTGCTGCCACCAGTTCACCGGTCACCGTCTACACCACCCAGACCTGACCATGGTGCGATCGGGCTAAGGAGTTCCTTAGCCGTCACAACGTCCCGTACGTCGAGAAAGACGTCTCTCGCGACTATGCCGCGGCGATGGAGATGATCCGCCGCTCGGGTCAGCAGGGCGTGCCGGTCATTACGGCCGATGACGACGTCATCGTCGGCTTCGATCAGGTTCGCCTCGCCAAGATCGCCGAGCGCCACGCCGGTCCTAGGCGCCCCGCCCTCGGATTGCTCGCGGCCGACGCGGAGCAATACTTCTCGCGACACCCCGATGCCGCCGCCGCATTCCCGCCGGGCACGAAAGGTGTCTACGTCGGCGACGTTCGTCCCGGCAGCGTCGCCGAGCGATCGGGCATCCAGCGCGGTGACGTCATCGTCTCGGTCGCGGGCAAGCGCGTCCGCTCGATGAAGGATCTCGACACGCTAGTCGACACGCTCAAGCCGGGCGAGAGCGTCAACGTCCGCTTTTTCCGCGGCATGGACGAGCAGACGACGACGTTCCAGTTTTGACCGCCGCGTCCAGTTCCCAGTAACTGGACGCGGTCGAGATCAAGATTAGAATCGATCCGAACGGAATCCTCCCCCGCGTCCCGCCCGTCTGGCGAGGGGAAGGTACCGGGGACCGCCCCGCTCGCCATCTCGGATGCTGAATGGACTCCCTCTCAAATCTCGAAACGCTTGAACGACTCGGACTCTCGCTCTTGGCTGGTTTATTGCTGGGCTTCGAGCGAGAGTCGAAGTCCAAGCCCGCCGGCCTGCGGACCTACGCCCTCGTCTGCGAAGGCGCTGCGCTCTTCATGATGGGCTCGATCTTACTCGGCGAGGAGGTCCGAAAGGCTGGAGGAACGGGCTACGACCCATCAAGAATCGGATCCACCATCGTCCAAGGAATCGGTTTCCTGGCGGGAGGCGTGATCCTCACCCAGGGCAATCGCATACGCGGCGTCACAACCGCCGCCGACATCTGGGTCACCGCAGCCATCGGCCTCCTGATCGGCGCCGGTTTCTTCTTCCTCGCCATCTCCGCGACGATCGCCACGATCTTCGTCCTCGTCCCGATGCAGTGGCTCCAACGTCGGATCACATCGGCGACCAGTTCCACTGGCAACGACGGATCAGAGGACGAAGGCGATTCGAAGGTGGAATAGAGAACACTCGTCCCCCTATTTCACTTCCCAGGCTTCCTGCAGGCGCTGCAGCTCCGCGTCCGCGAGCTTCGCACCGCTGTAATGCCCCGCCTCCCGCCGCTGCCTCATCGCTTCGTACAGCGTGACGGCGCACGCGACCGAAATGTTCAAACTCTGAACCATACCGAGCATCGGGATCAGCACGTGCCCGTCTGCCTTTGCGACCGCCTCTTCCGACACCCCCCGCATCTCATTGCCGAAAACGAGTGCCGTCGGTCGACAGAGATCGATCTCGTAGAGGTCCTGAGCGTCGGTCTCGAACGCGGTCGCCAGAATCGTGAAACCTTGCTGCCGGAGCGCCCCGTAGCACTCCTCGACGGATGCGTACCTGGTCGTCTCAATCCACTTCGTCGCACTCGCCGAAGTTGTCCGGGCAAACGGTCTCGTCGGCGCCTCCTCGTCCGTATAGATGATGTGCACACCCAATACGCCCACGGCGTCGCACGTCCGGAGCACGGAGCTGACGTTGTGCGGATCGTGTACGTTCTCCAGCACGACCGTCAGATCCGGTTGCCGACGTCGCAGCACCCCGGCAATTCGCTGCTGCCGCCTCGTCGTCCGCGGCCACTTCGAGGTCTTCCCAAAACTGCTCGCCGTGAGCTCGCGACGGTCGATCGCCGTGATCGCTTCTCCTACGTCACCTGGTACTTGCTGCGGCATCGACAACACCTTTGTCCCGACGACTTCTCGAACTTTCCTGTCAGTCCTCACCCTGGCGGGGCCCTGGCGTCGTCTCTAGTATGACTCCGTCGAGTCGATCCGCATGCGCCCCCACTGGAGCGACGCCATGACATACGTAGCGATCGGAAAAGCCCTCTTCTGTCTCTTCCTCGGCGTCGCACTTTTGGCGTCCGTCGTAGCCTTCGTACCCGGCCCGCTCCAGGTTCTGGCCGCCCTCGTCGTGCTCCCTATCGAATCCCTCCTGCTCGCATTCGCCACCTCCCCCCGCCGTAGCGTCGCGAACCTCGCCGCCGTCCACGTTCGCTAACTCCCGCGATACGCAAATGACCGAGCCACAGCCGGCTGGAAGCCGGCTCATGTTAACGGACTCGGCATTTCCAAAGCCTGGGTTCCCGATTCTGCATCGCTCGGCCGCGCGGATCACCCCCCAGCAAGATCGTCTCGCACCAGCCGAAGCACCAGCTTCGGATCGAACCGCCGCGAACATCGACCACACGACCACACGCCGCGTCGCCGCCGCCGAATCGTCAAACTGCAGCGGGGGCAGGCGTACAGATAGCGAAGCGGTCGTTTCGCCGTCGGCAGCAGGCAGTTCCGAATCTCCTCCAAACTCGCCCCCGTGATCGCCGCCACGCGGTGCGCGATCCGGTCGTAGCCGTGTTTCGCATGTCGGCGCAGATCCCCGTCGAGCCGGTCCCGCATGTGGATCAGCTCTTCGGCGACCACGATCTCCACAGATCGGGGACGAGACCGATCGATCCGAGGAAGATTGATCAGCACCAGATGCGCGCCCAAGACCGACGAATAGGCATATGCCCCGCCAATCGACGACGAGACGCGCCGTCCTAGCCATGACTCGAACGTCTTGCGGCTGGCCGTCACCCGGAGTTCAGTCGTCGGCAGTTGGAGAAGCGCGATGTACTTAGCAATCAAGTGCTCCGTCTCGGTGTCACACCCTTCTATCACCACTCGACGTCTCCCACTGGTTCATTCGTTCTACCCATGCTCAAATCACCCTTGTCCGAGCGTTGTCCAACGTACAATGAGATTGGGAAGAACACGACGTCGCGTCTACAAACCCCGCCAAGACGCTTGAGGAGAGTCAGCGGCTTGTCCCTCTCGGAACCAAATGCGCCATCCGACACAGTCCCTACTCCGGAAGACAGCTTCGGGTTTCGCATCGGCGCGGACCGCCGGCTCGTCCGCTGGGCGCCCATGTGCGCCTACTTTCAAGACCTCGCAGCACGCTCTTCCCGCCTGCAGTACGAAGAATACGGTCGCGACTGGGGCAATCAACCCCTCGTCCTGCTGACGATCTCGTCTCCGAAAAACCTCCAGCGGCTGGATCAGCTCCGCACCATCCAACAACGTCTCTTCGATCCTCGTTCATACCGCCTAGATGAGCGCGACACCCTGGTCGACGAGGGTCGCTGCATCTGCCTCATCACCTGCTCGATCCACCCCACCGAGGTCGGCCCGACGCAGCTCGCACCGGAGCTCGTTCACGAACTCCTTACACGCGACGACGAACGCATCAGACGCATACTCGAGAACGTCGTCATTCTCCTCGTTCCTTCTCTCAATCCTGCCGGCCTTGAGCTCGTCGCCGACTGGTACGAGCACACACTCGATACAGCCTACGAGGGAACGCCCCCACCCGAGCTCTATCATCCCTACGCCGGCCACGACAACAACCGCGACTGGTTCATGCTGACGCAGACCGAAAACCGCGCCACCGTAGAGCGCATCCTGAACCGTTGGTACCCTCAGATCGTCTTCGACCTCCACCAGATGCAGGCCAACGGTCCGCGTTTCGTCCTCCCCCCCTACATCGACCCCTACGATCCCAACGTCGACCCGATCCTCACGACCCAGATCGACGCGCTCGGCACCAACATCGCCGCCGAGCTGACCGCTCAGAACAAGCGAGGCGTCGCCACCTCGGTGATCTTCGATGCCTTTTCCCCCTCACGCGCCTATCCACACTACCATGGCGGAGTCCGCATGCTCGCCGAGGCAGCGAGCGCCCGTATTGCCTCGCCCGTCGACGTGCCGCGCGAGTTCCTGGCTGAGGCGCGCGGTTTCGACCCGCGTCTTGCATCCCACGTACACCCCCTCCCCTGGGAAGGTGGAAGTTGGCGACTCCGCGACATCATCGATTACTTCTCCACCGCCACCTTTGCCCTCCTCGACCACACCGCCCGCTACCGCGACCGCTGGGTGGCCAACTTCGCCCGTGTCCAGGAGCGCGCCGTAGAGACGTCGGCGCCATTTGCCTTTGTCGTCCTGCCACTCTCTTTTCAACGCGATCCCGGGGCGACGATGGAGATGATCGAGATCCTCATTCGCGGCGGAGTCGAGGTCGATCAAGCGTCCGCGCCATTCGTCGCCGAAGGCGTCGAGTTTCCCAGCGAGACCTTCGTCGTCCCCATCGGTCAGCCCGCTGGCCGCTTCGCGAAGACGCTGCTGGAGATTCAGCACTACCCGAGCCTGCCCCTGTTTCCGGGCGGCCCGCTCAAACCCCCATACGACATCACCTCGCATACCCTACCGTTACAAATGGGCGTCGATGCGATCCGTGTGGAATCGCCATTCCAGGTCGAATCCAACCGGCTCTCAAAGTCGCCCTGCGTGCCAGGAACCCTGCATTTATCCAATTCCGCCTCTACCTTCCTCATCAGCCCCGAACCCAATGGCTCGGCGCGCCTGGTCAACCGTCTCCTCGCGGCAGGCGCCGTCGTGGCACGAGCGGAGCAAAGTTGCACCGCTCACGGTCGCCGGTTCCCGACGGGCACGTATCTGG
>JAXDKI010000023.1:0-23846 GCA_034667245.1 Thermomicrobiales bacterium
AGGGCTTGCCAACGGGCTGGTGGTCACCCTGGGACGTATCCCGCCATTCATCGTGACCCTGGGGACGATGCAGATCTTCCGCGGCGTGGCGCTGCAGCTCGTTGAGGGAAAACCGATCTTCGGGATCACCAAGAAGCATCCGAATTTCGACATCTGGGGGACGCGCAGCTTCTGGGGCATCCCGTCGCCGGTCATCATCACAGCGGTCGTGTTCGCGATCGGATTCATGATCCTGCGCTACACGCGCCTCGGTCTCTACACCTACGCGATCGGCGGTAACGAGCAGGCGACACGGTTCTCCGGGGTCCATATCAACCGGTACAAACTCGCCGTCTACACGCTGATGGGGTTCGCGGCGGGGATCGCCGGCGTGGTGCTGACGTCCCGGCTCGACTCGGCACAGCCGAACGTCGGCCAGGGAGCCGAGCTCGACGCGATCGCCGCCGTGGTCATCGGCGGCACGTCGCTCTTCGGCGGCGAGGGAACGATCGTCGGCACCCTGATCGGTGCTCTCCTGATGGCGGTCATCCGGAACGGACTGACGCTCCTGCACGTCTCGGCCTTCTACCAGCAGATCGTGATCGGCTCCGTGATCATCCTCGCCGTCCTGATCGACCGTCTGCGGCGACGGACCGCGTAACCGGCGAGCAGGAACGCGACGAGGAGCAGCAGGCAATCGTGGCGATGAACGGCGAACAGAGACCGGTCAACGTGAACTCCCGTTTGGCACCGAATCCGCTCGGGGATCGCGTCTATCAGGTGCTCTGGGAACGGATCCTCGACCGACGGGTACGACCAGGCGAGAAGCTGTCCGATCTGCGCCTGAGCGACGAACTCGGCGTCAGCCGCACGCCGGTGCGAGAGGCGCTACAACGGTTGGCACAAGAGGGAGTGGTCCGCGCCGAGCCAAATCGCGGTTTCTACGTGGCCTCGTTCTCCCCTCGGGACGTCGAGGAGATCTACGACCTCCGGGCGACACTGGAAGCGATGGCGCTCGAGCTCGCCGCTCCTCGACTGGACCGGTCGACCCTCGAAGCGGCACTTGCGGACCTCGATCGCTACGAGGTGCGATACACCGGGGCGCGCACCGAGGAGGAACGGCAGGTCGTTGCGGCCGCCTTCCTGGATACCGACCGTGCCTTCCATCGGATGATCGCGGAGCACGCGGGCAACTCGCGACTGACATCGGCCGTCGAAGGGTTATGGGCGCAGATTGCGGTCTTCCAGCGCGCGGGCGCGCGCAAAGGCTGGACGGAGGTGTCGATTCGGCACCATCGGGCGATCATCGCCGCGTTGCGAGCCGGCGACACGACGGAAGCGGTTGTGGCGCTGAAACGGCACATCGATGAGGTCAAATGGATGGTGCTCGAGGATCTGACGTCGGGCCGAAACGTGCGGGCACGCCACACCGCGACGTCGGTCGTCCCGGCAGAGGGAGATGCCGCGTGAGTCACGACGAGCAGAGAACCTGGGAGTACCGAGCAGTCGAAAACCCCGGCACGGACGAACTGGACGCGTTGGGTCGCGAAGGCTGGGAGTTGGCGAGCGCCTTCACAGCCGGCGAGGAGACCCGGCTCCTGTTCAAGCGCCCACGACCAAGTTTCCGGGATGAGGTCACGCTCGACCAAAAGCGACGCTACTTCGCCCAGTGGGGATTGGCGGCGGCAGAAGACGACGGGAGACCGGACAGGTGAAGAAGGACGGCATCCTCAACCCTGCGCTGAGCCACTTGCTCGCCAGCACCGGGCACACTGACTACTTCACAATCTGCGATCGTGGCTATCCGGTGCCGGACGGTCCGGAACGGATCGACCTCGCCCTCGTCGACGGCATCCCGACCGTGTTGGACGTCTTGCGCGCCGTTGCGGCGGAGTGGCACCTCGACCGGGTCGTCATCGCACAGGAGATGATGGCGGCGAGTCCGGGACGGTTTGAGGAACTGCGTGCGCTGCTTGGAGAGGTTCCCCTGCAAGTCATGTCGCATCTGGAGCTGAAACGGCTATCGCAAATGGGCAAAGCAACGGTGCGGACGGGGGACACGACGCCATACGCCAACATCGTGGTCGTGTCCGGTTAGGGGTGCATGCGCCGCAGGTTGCCGAAGGTAGGGGCAGACCGCCGTGTCTGCCCCTACGGCAATCGAGGATTCGCAGACGCACGGCAATGATCCCGGGCGCGATTGGATGGAGACCTTGACCAAACGATGACAAGCTCAACTCCTCCCGACCTCATTGTCCTTCACGATGCCGACAACGTCGCAACGGCGCTCCTCGACTTGCCACCTGGGCAGCCGGCGCGCGTTGCGGGGATTCATGGACCATTGCCGGATCTCGCGCCGAGTGTCGCGATTCGGTTGGGTCACAAAGTCGCGATTCGCGACGTCCCGGCCGGCGAACTGGTCGTCAAGCACGGCTATCCGATCGGGCGGGCGAAGAAAGACATCGCGACCGGTGAGCACGTGCACGTGCACAACGTCCTCAGTTTGAGCCGCGAGACCGACGTGGCGACTGCCGAATCGTCTGGAAAAGGAGTCTGACGTGGTCGCTCTCGCTACGCTCTCGCCCGTCGACGCCGCACTGAGGTTCTCCGGCTTTGCCCGTGCCGACGGGCAGGTCGGCATTCGCAACCGGCTGCTGATCCTCTTCACCGTCGTCTGCGCGGAGGAGATCTCGCGCCGGATTGCGTATCAACTCGAGGACGCGGTCGTCGCCGGTTGGCGGGACTGCAATGCGAACACGGGCGCCAGACAGAAGATGCTACGCCTTGCAGCGAACCCCAACGTCGGCGCGGTTCTGGTGCTGTCGCTTGGCTGCGAATCGACCGACGCGCCGGCGATCGCCGAGGAGATTCGGGCGACCGGGAAACCGGCCGACTTCGTCTCGATTCAGGCGGCAGGAGGGACACGGTCAGCGGTCGCGCTCGGCGTCGAGAAGGCGCGCCAACTGCAGCAGGTACCGGTGGAGCAGGTCGAGATTGGGCTGAGCGACCTGATCGTGGGCGTTGAGTGCGGGGGGTCAGACACCACCTCCGGCATCGCGGCCAACCCAGCGGTCGGGTATGCATCGGATCGGCTGATCGCGACTGGTGGGACGGTGATCTTCGAGGAGACGAACGAGTTGCTCGGCTGCGAGCATTCGCTCACGGCGCAGGCTGCCACCCCAGAAATCGCCGGCGAAATCCTCGCCGCGATCCGGATCGCCCGCGACTGGGGTATCCGGAACAACGTCCGCGCGATCAGTGCCGGGAACATCGAAGGCGGTCTGACGACGATCGAGGAGAAATCGCTCGGCGCCGTCTGCAAGGCCGGGACGACGCCGGTCGTCGGCGTCCTCCACGGAGGAGAGTGGGAGCGGCCGACGCGACCTGGTCTGCACCTGCTGGCGCCGTATTATGTCCGGCAAGAAGGGTGGACCGGCGGCGGGACGATCAGCGATCCGAATGGCGTGACGGAGTTGGCGGCCTGCGGAGCGCACGTCGTCGTCTTCACGACCGGGCGCGGCACGGTCACCGGGTCCGGCATCGTGCCGGTGATCAAAGTCTGCGGCAACCCCGAAACCTACGCGCGGATGGCGGAGAACATGGACATCGACGCCGGCACGATCATCACCGGGCGGAGGACGATCGCAGAGGTGGGCGAGGAGATCTTGGCCCAGATCTGTGCGACGGCGTCAGGCGAGCTGACGAAGGCGGAAGATCTGGGCCATTCGGAGTTTCACATCTGATGGATGAAGGAAGCGACACGAAACTCTGGCAAAATGCGGTACCATCGCGGTGTGCACCTCCCCGAGTGGGTGGACCGGGAACCGTTGCGTGCGGTCGGCGCGTCGGTTTTCCTCTTCGCCTGTCTTCCTCTCAGGTACCGGGGCGCGAG
Organism: Thermomicrobiales bacterium; assembly: GCA_034667245.1. Taxonomy (GTDB): domain Bacteria; phylum Chloroflexota; class Chloroflexia; order Thermomicrobiales; family UBA6265; genus DATBFX01. The sequence goes on from JAXDKI010000023.1 coordinate 3,872, forward strand.
CGGTTCATGGGTGCGACCCAATACGGGTCGGTAGGCCCACGAAAGGGCGGTCGGTTGGACGACGGCGGCGAGCGAATCGCACTCTACGATCGGATGGCGCGCGAACTCTATGTCGCGGTCATCTCCGACATTCTGGACAGTCTTGGCTACCGGAATCAGGTGATGCAGGCAAGCATCCGCCCGGTCGATCCTGGATCGAACTACGTTCTTGTCGGCCGCGCCGCCACGATCCAGTGCACGCCTCAATACGAGGTCCCGTTGGAACCTTACACCGGCGTGATTGCGGCGATTGACTCGTTGCAGCCCGGGGATGTCGCGGTGATCGGCACCGGTGGCCACGAAGGCGCCGCCTACTGGGGCGAGCTCTTTTCGAACGCGGCGCTGGCGAGGGGCGCGCGCGGCACCGTCATCGACGGGTTTCACCGCGACACCCGGAAGGTGCTCGAACTCGGCTACCCGCTCTTCTCCACCGGGGCCCGTCCCTTCGACAGTGCTGGTCGAGCCACGGTTTCCAGCCACGGGCGACCGGTTGTCTGCGGCGGTGTCCTCGTCCGTCCCAACGACGTGGTCTTCGCCGAGATCGACGGCATTGCCGTCATCCCGCACGAAGTCGCCGCCGAGACGGTCGCGCGTGCGTTCGAGAAGGCCTCCAAGGAGGACCGCTGTCGCGACGACCTACGCGCCGGCGCTCTTCTCGGCGAGGTCTGGAAAAAGTACAAGGTTCTGTAGCACGAGTAACGAGTGGCAGGAGGCAAGGTTCAAGTAGCACGTTTCGCGGGGAACTGAGCCAGCCATGGGGTCTACTTGCCACTTGTCACTTGCCACGTTCAACTCGTCACAGGAGGTAACGACATGACGGCGACACAACCACGGGCCGAAGGGATGACGTTGATCTCCCGAGCCCCCCAAGGACCGGTCGATCTCAACGAAGTGGCGGTTTTGCTGAATCCGAGCGACCACGTCGCCATCGCGAAGCAGCCGCTGGTGCCGGGAACCGTCTTGCGAATGCCCGACGGGAGTGAGCTGCGGGTGACGCAGATGATCCCACCGGGCCACAAGGTCGCGCTGCGGAGTGTCGGCAACGACGAACCGGTTCAGCGCTACGGCCAGATCATCGGTTACTCGACCCAGGAGATCAAACCGGGTCAGCACGTCCACACGCAGAATCTCTCGATTCGCGAGCAGGGCAGTCTGAAGCTCGATTACGCCTTCTGCGAGGACTACGAGCCGGTCGAGCTGGTGCCGGAGTCGGAGCGCAGGACGTTCATGGGTTTCAGGCGACCGGACGGCCGCGTCGGCACGCGCAACTACGTGGCGGTCCTGGCTTCCGTCAACTGCTCCTCGTCGGCGACGGCGGCCGTCGCGAACTACTTCCGGCAGCCGGGCGTGATGGACGAATATCCGAACGTGGACGGGGTGATCGCGCTGCCGCACAAAGGCGGCTGTGGCGCCCACATTGGTTCGCGCGACCTCTACATCTTCCAGCGGACCCTAGCCGGGATCGTCCACCACCCGAACGTCGCGGGCTACGTGATTCTCTCCCTGGGCTGCGAGGTCAACCAACCGACCGACATGATCGACGCCACCGAGCTCAAGGACGACCAACCGCTCGTCATCACCATCCAACAAGACGGCGGGTTCCTGAAGACGGTCGAGCGTGGCATCGAGGCGGTCAAGGAGATCCTGCCGCAGGCGAACAAGGCGACACGGGAACCGGTGCCGGCGTCGGAATTGATGGTCGCGCTGCAGTGCGGCGGTTCCGACGGCTGGTCAGGTGTGACCGCCAATCCGGGCCTGGGTAAAGCGGCCGATATGATCGTTCGCCAGGGCGGCACGGTGGTCCTTGGCGAGACGACCGAGGTTTACGGCGCCGAGCACCTCTTGACGCGACGGGCCAAGAGCCCGGAGGTCGCCCAGAAGCTGATCGACATGATCCACTGGTGGGAGCAATACACCGCCTACTTCGGCGGCACGATCGACAACAACCCGGCGCCGGGCAACAAGCTCGGCGGGTTGACGACGATCTACGAGAAGTCGCTCGGCGCGGCGGCGAAGGCCGGCGCGACGCCGATGAACCAGGTGGTCGGCTACGGCGAGCGGGTGACCGAGCGCGGGTTCGTCCACATGGACACGCCCGGCTACGACCCGGTCTCGGTCACTGGTCAGGTCGCCGGCGGGTGCAACGTCGTGACCTTCACGACAGGTCGGGGCTCCGCCTTCGGGTTCAAACCGGCACCGAGCCTCAAGATCGCGACGAACAGTGAGCTCTACGCCCGGCAAGAGCCGGATATGGACATCAACGCCGGCAAAGTCCTCGACGGCGTGACCCTCGAGGACCTGGGGCGCGAGATCTTCGAAGAGATCCTCGCCGTCGCCTCCGGCAAGCAGACGAAGAGCGAACTCGCCGGTGTCGGCCAGGAGGAGTTCAACCCCTGGATCCTGGGAGCGATGCTGTAGACGACGGCGAAGTTGTCAGTTGTCAGTTGTCAGTTGTCAGAGATGGTTGGCGGCATCGCAAGGGGAGTCAAGTGGCTGTTGGGAGTAGCGCGGTGAGTCGGCCGCTGCTCGGCATCGCGGGTGCTTGTTCATGGTGAGTGTCCAAGAATCGATCGTCTGCGATCAGACTGCTGCCCACGTGGCGAACCTCGTGGCTCGACTCCAGCCGCTCAATGTTCGCGTCGAGCGCGTCTCAGACGGCACCGCCGCAGCGACATTTCTGACGAAGGTGGCAACGGAGATCGGCGCACCCGGCTTCGTCGTCTCGTCGGAACTGACGAGCGCGGCGCCTGGTCTGATGGCCGCGCTGACCGTCGCCGGTGTTGCCTGGCTCAATCCGGCGGACGTCTCGGCAACGCGCGATGCGCCACTCGGGGTCAGTCTTGCCTCTCTTGCCGTCGCGGAGACAGGCTCCGTGATGCTGGCGGAGGCGACGCTGACTGACCGGGCGGTGGGCATGTTGACGAAGACGCACGTCATTCTCGTGCGAACCGGCACGATCGTCCCATCGCTTGACGAAGCGGGAGAGGCCCTCAAGGCCCACGCACTACGACCCGGAGGCGGCTACGCGTCGCTGGTGACCGGGCCGAGCCGCACCGCGGACATCGAATTGTCGCTGTCACTTGGCGTGCAAGGTCCTGAGCGGGTCTACGTCCTCGTCGTCGACGAGTTGAGTTAGGGCCACACCTGGGAATCAGTCATACGAGGAGCATCGATCAGTGGCAGTCGCATCTCCCGCCGAGGAAGCCCGTGACGTCTTGGAGCACGACCCGCACGGGCAACCGTCGACCAGTTTCCAGGAGCGGTACGAGCGCGCCCTCGGCAATCCGAAGCTTGCCCGTAACATCACCAGATTCCAACAGACCTGGCGGGGCAACCGCAACCGATCGATGGAGGGGATCGAGTTCGAGGAACTCCGCGCGAAGCTGAAGGCGGCGAAGACCCTCGTCACGGACGACCTGGACCGCTACCTCACCCAGTTCACGACGATGGCCGAGCGGGCAGGCGCGACGATCCACTACGCCGAGGACGCGGACGCCGCGAACCGGATCGTCCGGGAGATCTGCGAACGGCACAACGTGAACCTGATCGCCAAGTCGAAGTCGATGGTCAGCGAGGAGATCGACCTCAACCACCGCATGGCGGCGCTCGGGATCGACGTTGTCGAGACCGACCTCGGCGAATGGATCGTCCAAAAGGGCGGGGAGCGACCAAGCCACATCGTCGGACCCGCCCTCCATCTTGGGCGGGAGGAAGTTGGCACACTCCTCAACCGCGTCCTCGACCGTCCGGTCTCACTGACGGACATCGACGAGCAGGTCCACGCGATCCGCGACGATCTCCGGCCCGTCTTCTTCGAGGCCGGGATCGGTATGACCGGCGCCAACGCGCTGATCGCTGAGACCGGCACGGTGATGATGGTCACCAACGAAGGGAATGGGCGACTCTCCTCCTCGGTGCCGCCCGTCCACATCGTCCTCGCCGGGATCGAGAAGCTGATCCCGACCTTCGACGACGTCGTCACGCAACTCCGTGTTCTCGGCCGGAGCGCGACCGGTCAGCGAATCTCCGTCTACACGACCTTCATCACCGGTCCGACGCCGGGGCACGAGATGCACATCGTCCTCGTCGACAACGGCCGGCGGGCGATGCGGGCGATGCCGGAGTTTGTCGAGGCGCTCCACTGCATCCGCTGCGGCGCCTGTGCCAACGTCTGTCCGCCTTACCGCGAGGTCAGCGGGCACGTCTTCGGCCATATCTATACCGGCGCGATCGGGCTCGTCGTCACCCAGTTCCATCATGGTCTCGACGCCATCGCCAAACCGCAGAGTCTCTGCCTCTCGTGCAACGCTTGCGAGACCGTCTGCCCTGCGAGCATCCCACTCCCGCGCCAGATCCTCGACATCCGGAAGATGGTTGTTGCCAAGAAGGGTCTCCCGGTTGCGAAGCGAGTCGTATTGAACGTCTACGCGCGCCCACGTGCCTTCGACCTTGCGGCGCGAATCGGCAGCCGAGCGCAGCGTCCGCTCCAGCGTGGACGATTCGTCCGCGGTCGTCACGTGCCGGTCTTGAAGCAACAGACCCGGTGGCGAAGCATGCCGGCCCTCGTGCGGCGGCCATTGCGTGACCTCGCTCCTCAGGGAGAACCAAAGGCGGCACGATCGCCGGTGGTCCCGAACGGCGCCGTGGGCAAGACGGTCGCCCTCTTCCCCGGCTGTATGACCGATCGCCTCTTCCCGGAACAGGGGCAGGCGATCGTCGACGTCTTGCGAGCGCTGGGTGCGCGCGTCGTCTTTCCGGCCGATCTCCACTGTTGCGGTCTCCCGGCGAACAACAGCGGCGACAGCCGGCATGCGAAGGCGATGGCGCGTCAGACCATCCAGGCGCTGGAGAAGACGCTGGAGCGGATCGACGCGGACTACATCGTCTCCGGCAGCGCGAGCTGCGTCGCGACGTTGACCCAGGACTACGCGCACATCTTTCGGAACGAACCGGCCTGGAAGAAGCGTGCCGACACCCTCGCCGGTCGCGTGATGGACTTCACGTCGTTCCTCGACCACGTCGCGCAGTTGCCGGAGGGAAGCCTGACCGGTGGTGAGCGACTGACGGTGACCTACCACGATTCCTGCCAGGGACTGAATGCCCTTGGTCTGCGTCGAGAACCGCGCCGCCTGCTGCACGACGTGCTCGGCCACGAGATTCGGGAGTTGGAGGAGAACACGCTCTGCTGTGGTTTCGGCGGCTCCTTCGGTTTCGACTATCCCGGGATTTCGGAGCGGCTGATGAACCGGAAGTTGGACAATGCCCAGGCGACCGGTGCCCCAATCCTCGTCACCGACAACCAGGGCTGCATCATGCACCTGCGGGGCGGCTGCGACGCCGCCGGCCGGCCGCTGAAGGTGAGGCATCTCGCGGAGTTGGTCGCGGAGCGACTGCGGACGCTCGACCCGGCGCTTGCGAGCAATGGGAACACCGAATAAGCTCCGGCCGGTATGGATTGGGATTCGATCGCTGGCTGGCAACGCGGATCGTAGCCGCGGGAGGATGACGACGTGCCACTCTGTCTGTATCGAACGACCGAGGCCGCGGGACCGCGCCTCGGTCTGATCGAGGGCGACCGCGTCCTCGGCGTCGCCGCCGGCGGCGGACCGGCGACCCTCGCCGACGCGCTGACGATGTCGGCGGCCGATTTGCGGTCACGCCTCGACGCGGTGCGCGGCAATACGGGCGAAGGGATTCCGCTCGACGCGGTCACGCTCGTCGCACCGGTCGATCGGCAGGAGGTCTGGGCGGCCGGGGTGACCTATCTGCGCAGTCGCGATGCGCGGATGGAGGAATCGACGTCTGCGAAGAGTGCCTATGACCTCGTCTACGAGGCGGACAGACCGGAGATCTTCTTCAAGGCAACGCCGAGTCGCGTCTCGGGCCCCGGCGAGGCAGTGGCAATACGCGGTGACTCGACCTGGGACGTGCCGGAGCCGGAGCTGGCGCTGGTCGTGAATCGGGACGGCGAGATCGTCGGTTATACGATCGGGAATGACGTTTCGTCCCGCAGCATCGAGGGGGAGAATCCGCTCTACCTGCCGCAAGCGAAGTTCTACAGCAAGTGCGCCGCACTCGGACCGGTGATCGCGCTCGCGTGGGAGATCGGCGAGATCAAGGATCGGACTATTCGGCTCGTCATTCGCCGCGGCGGTGAGGTGCTCTTCGACGGCGACACCTCGACCTCGCAGATCCACCGCACCTTCGACGATTTGGTCGCCTACCTGCGCCGGTACAACGAATTCTCGGCCGGCGTGATCCTTATGACGGGGACGGGGATCATCCCGCCATCCGAGTTCACGCTCGAAGATGGTGACGACGTCGAGATCGCGATCGACGGGATCGGTTCGCTCCGCAACCCGGTCATCCGACTGAAGTAGTCCCAACCGCCGCGAAACACGGAAGGCCCCGGTCGACTTGACCGGGGCCGTTTTTGTTACTTTCCTTCGACGGAATTTAAGGGCGGGAGCCGATCCGGGTCACCGAGAGCCAGTGTGGGCGCGGGCGGTCGCCGCCTACCCCGACCGGCTCACCGTCGAGGAAGCCGGTCCCGGATTCGACCGGGGCCTCCGCGTCCGGGGATTTTTCGGCAGTTTCGGTCTCCGCCTCTGCCAATGCCGTCAGATCCAGACCGAGTTCCGCATCGACATTCGTCTCGGCATCTGCACTCTCGGCAGGCTCGATGACCGCGTCAGCCTGCATCTCCGCGACCACATTAACCGACTCGGCTGTCGGTTCCTCCGCGGGAGCGGCGACAGCGTCGAGCTGCGGTTCGGGTTCGTTCGTGGTCTCTTCGGCGAGATTGATCGGTGCATATTCCTCGGACACCGCATCAACACTTCCGTTCGCAGCGCCATTGAGCGCAGGCGCGGGTCGAACTGGTGCATCCAATGCTGGGGCCGTCACTGGCGCCGACGCGATCGCGGGGGTGACATCAAGGGCGGCAAGCGCCTCGGCGACGCGCGAACTGAGCGACGCAAGACCGGAGGCGACGCCTTGGACGTTCTCGGCGAGGGTCGCGACGTGGGTGTGGCTGGCCGCGATCTCCTCGCGGAGACTGGTCAGCACGTCATGGCTGCGCTCGCGCTCGGCGGCGAGTTTGCCTTCCATCTCGGCGCGCACCTGGGCGACTTCGCGGTCCGCGACCTCGGGAAGAGACATCGCCCGGCGGAGGAGTTCCGAGGATCGCGAGAGGTGATCCTGGACGAGTTTGTCGAACGACTCGTAGAAGCTCACCCACTCCTGCCCGTGGGTGAGGGCCAAGAAATCCTTCGCCGGCGCCTGACCCGATCCGCGACTGCCATCGTGCTGGTCCATCTGATCCTCCGTAAAACGCGCCCGGCGGGCGATGCGCCAGCCGTGCGCCCAGCTTTGGTTGAAGCGGACGCCAGTGCCGCCTCGTCGAATTCGGTGTCTACAATCAGCCGCGCTCAGCGCAGTACTGCTGGATGACACCGGCGCCAGTCGAAACCGCCGCTCGCCGCTCGACCCTCGGGTCCCTCCGGTTCGGGACTCGAATTGTCCCGCGGTTCGTTGCCTCGACGCTCGAACGCGGGCGGTGCGTCGTCTTTCACCACGTTAGTGGACGACGGTGAGTGCGGCGAGATCGCTCGATAGCCCGGAAGTCATGATGACCCGTTTGGGGGGTCATCCGTGGGCAGATGGCACGTAAAGGAGCACCAACCGATCGGGGTGCTCCTCGGCGACTTCTAACGACCCGTTCGGAAGACCGCAGAGATCGGCGCCGGCGAAGTGACCGCTCAGCTCAAGGTGGAGACGAAGTTCGCCAGCCGCGTATTCGCGCGTCTGAATCTCGGCGACGGTACCAAGGCCGGCGATGTAGCGCTGCAGCGCTAACGCGGCTGCGACGCTCGGAACCCCTCGCACCATCAGCGTGAGGGTGGAGGGTGCCTCGGGCGAGGCGGACGGCTGGTGGTCGGAGGCGGACATCGGGTCGGCAGAAGCGTTCCGGGACGGAAGGCGGCCGGTGATGCCCGCGAGTTCGGTCTGGAGGTTGGCGACGGCTGCAGTGACGGAGGCGGAGCGACGTTCCACCGCGTTGAGATCGGTGAGCAGGGCGGACAGGACGTCGCGGTGGTGCGTCCGGTCGGCGGCGATCAACTCCTCGCAGCGGGCGATTGCGGCGGCGATGTCCTGATTCGTGCGTCGCCGGAGCTCGGTGGCGCCGCGGAGGAGATCGGTGAGGCCGGTTACCATCTCGTCGAGCTGCTGGTCGAGCCGCTCGTAGGCTCCGAAGCGCTCTCGGAGGCGGGCAAGCTCGCCCGCCAGTTCGTGGGACGAGTCTCCGTTCGGCGATGTCGAGTCCGCGGAGCGCGACCGGTCGGTCCGTACAGGGGAAGCTGGGGAGGTGGTACTCATCGCTCGCCGCTCCGGTTGAGATCAGCCGCCGGGGTACTCCGGACGACGCGGCCGGTCGGATAGGGGACATGGTACCGCGTTGCGGGCTGAGCCGTCAGGCCGTCCCGCATCATGCCATGGTCGAGGCGATAGAGGCCGTCGACCGATCCGGGTACGACACGGCTCTTGATCATGCTCGACCGCCAGGGCACGCTCTGCTGCCGAACTGCAACCGAACGAGGCGGGGGTACCCAATGTGGGCGTACCCAAGTCCGGCCCCACGGGATAGTCAGCGGGGTAGGCTTGCCCTGAGGAGGAGGCGCCGGATGGGCGACCGGGGGAGTGAGCGGTGGAGATGAGGATGATCGGGGAAAAGCGGTTCGAGGGCGCCGGGGTGCTCGTCACCGGGGCGGCGCGCGGGATCGGGCTGGCGGTCGCGCGGCGGTTTGTGGCCGAGGGGGCGGCGGTCTGGTTGGCGGACATCGACGAGCAGGTCGGCGAGGTGGCGGCGGCGATCGGAGCGTCAGCCGGGGTGCGGTGTGACGTGCGTGATCCGGTGGCGGTCGAGGCGTTGGTGGAGGCGGTGATTGAGCGGCATGGTCGGCTCGACGTGGCGGTCGCGAACGCCGGGGTCGGCGGAGGAGCGCCGCTGATTGAGATGACCGATGGTGCCTTTCGAGGAATTCTGGCAGTAAATCTGGACGGGGTCTTCTTCACCTGCCGGGCGGCGGCCAAGGCGATGACCCCACGAGGGTCCGGGGCGATCATTACGGTCGGATCGGTGTTTGGGCGGGACACACCGGCAGGGGCGGGAGCGTACGGAGCTTCGAAGGCCGGGGTGGTGGCTCTGACCCAGGCACTGGCCCGCGAGCTGGCACCGCTGGGAATCCGCGCGAACTGCGTCTGCCCGGGGCACATCGAGACGGAGCTGTACCGGGCGGCGTTGCGGCGGCGGGGCGCGGCAACGGGGCGGTCAGAAGACGAGATGGCGGAGGAGGAGCGGGGGCCGATTCCGCTGGGGCGGTTCGGCAGTGGCGAGGATGTGGCGGGGGTGGTGGCGTTCCTGGCCTCGGCGGACGCGGGCTACGTGACCGGGCAGGCGATCAACGTCGATGGCGGGCTGCAACCGCGGTGAGTCCAGGCAGGCATCTTACGTATTGAGGGGTTCCCACTTCCTCGTCCTGTCACCATGCGGAGGTGACCGATAGACCCGGCCCGTAGGCGAACCGGATGGGGAAAGGAGCGATGGGTACCCTCGTCTCCGAGGCTGGGGAACAGGCGCTCAGCGCGGTGTTGCGAAGTCCATAAATTTGCACCGATAATGCATGTGATCACGTTTGTGTGACGCGGGGCCGGGCGACAGCTGGGCACTCGCACGGGACCGGTACGGGGTCGCGGCCCGAAGGACCGGGCAGCGCGCTGTGCCGGGAATTTGGCGTGGGTTGAATCGGTTGGCGGCGCCCGATGAGGGTCGCGGAGAGTGGGGCGCGCGAACGATGTTGAAGAAGGTCATTCCGGGCAAGCTCGCGCCGCTGGCGCCTAAGGTGAGGGAGCAGGCGGCGCCCTGGATCAACGACACCATCTCCGGGGCGCTGGCCTCGGTCATGATCTTCCTGCTCAGCCTCGTGCTGTTCCAACTCGGCTTTAGCGATTCGCCGGAGCTGTCATTCGAGCTCGTCTCACCTTACTCACTCTTCGAGAGTTTCAAATCGCTGGTGCTCGAGCTGTCGACCTACCAGGACTGGGTGCTACTGGCGGCGGGGGTGCTGCTGGCGGTGCTGGCGGCGGGGATCGCGGTCGTCTGGTGGAAGCGGGATGAGGCGGTCGAGGCGCCGGGCGTCCGAAATCGAGTGCTGGATGAGATCGGCAGCCGGCGGACGTTTACGTTCGTGACGGTGGCGACGCTGACGGTGCTGGGAGCCTTCGCGTACCAGCAGTACCTCTGGCACGTGGCGTTGCCGATTCCAAGGGGCGCGCTCGGGTTCGCGATCACGCGGGAGGCGTCGGCGGCGTCGTTCCAGGACGAGTTTGCCGATGCGCTCTATACGCAGGGTCAGGCGCAGCAGGTGGTGGTCCGCGAGCTGCCGGTGAAGTTCGACGCGCGCGATACGGCGAAAGCGCGGGCGCTCGGGAAGCGGCTGGGGGCGCGGGCGGTCGTGATCTACCGGGCCGAAGAGAAGGACGGGGCGACGCAGTACGTGGCTTATGTCGTGTTCACCGATCCGAAGATTGGGTACACGGTGGGTGGTCGGCCGGCCGCCGGGTCGGCGCCGGCGGGCGACGTGCGGGCAGCGGCGGCGCAAACGCAGACAGTCGAGATCAAAGAAGGGGTCGAGGTTCCGGCGTTGCGAACGGAGACGCTCGATCACCTGGTCAACGCGGCGGCGGGAATGATTGCCTACGACGACGATCGGTCGCGGGAGGCGATCAAGCACCTGGAGCTGGCGGCACCTGAAGCGCCGGACGATCCGAACACCGGGATCGTCAACTTCTACCTGGGGAACGCGTATCGGTCGGACGGGCAAGTCACGGCGGCGACGGCGGCGTTCCAGAAGGTCGCCACGTTCTATGAGACGCGGATCGCGGCGGGGGAGCGGCTGGGACCGCAGGACGAGTTGATCCTGGTCAAAACCGACCTCGCCCTGGGGCGGCTGGCGACCGGGGCCGACGACTGGGACGGGGCGCTGGCCTGGTTCCAGAAGGCGGTCGATCTACGAGAGGACCTGCTGGCGCGGGCGGAAGGTTTAGAGCGACCGACCGATGTCCACGCGACCTATGCACAGGTCTACACCGAGATGGCCGACGCCTATCGCTTCCAGGAGAAGTCGGAGGACCAGATCTTCTGGGAGGGTCGGGCGAAGGAGGAGCTCGACGCGCTGGCGGCGAGCGCCGATCCGAACGACCCGGTACCGGCGGTGCAGGAGAGCAGCGCGCGGTTCGTCCTCGGCGACTGCGTCGGGGCGCAGGCGGCGGCGCGGCGAGCGCTGACGATCGATCCGACGGACGACAATGCCCGCTACAACCTGGCCGGAACGCTCGCGATGCAAGAGAGCCAGGACGAGGCGGAGGCGGAGTGGCAGCGGCTGATCGAGGAGGATCCGAACAGTATCGAGGCTCGGGAGCAGCTGGCGGCAAGTCTGTGGAAGCGCGCCTTCGACCTCTCGATCGGCGTCTACGAGCCGACGTATCTGGAGCGGGCGGAGCAACTGTACCGGGATATCCTGACGATCGATCCGACCAACCTCGACGCGCACGAGCAGTTGGGAGATATCGCGGAGTGGCGAGCGACGGCGGCGCAGTCGGACCTGACGGCACTGCTGACGGGCGACGACGTGTCGTATGCCGTGAGCTCTCATCTCTGGCAGCAGGACCCCGTGCGGTTGAAGGCTGTGATGGACGCCTATGCGGAGGCGATCCGCGAGCGGCGAGTCCTGGCGTCCGAGTTGAAGCCGAACGATCCGGCGACGCAGGTGAGGCTGGCGGAGACGTACGAGGATCGGTTGGCGCTGGTCTTCCTGCGGGTCTACGACTTGCAGCAGGCGGGTGACACGGCCGGTCTGACCGAAGCCGGGAAGCAAATCGCGGACGACATCGCTCAGGTTTACGAGTGGACCGACAAGGTGCTGGCGGAGGATTCGGCGGCGGGGCGCCTGGAGCGGCTGCGGGCGTGGGCGGCGAGGCTGAATGCGGTCGAAAGCGAGTGGTCGTGGGCGGCGTACTACACGCCGACGCCGGACCAGGCGGCGACGGATGCGCTCGCCAAGCGGTTCGGCGAGGAGGTCGAGGCGGCGGTTGCCTACGTCGACGTCGCACCGCCAGTGAACCAGGACGAAGTCTCGGCGGCGGGTGACATCTACCTGGAGGCGGCGACCTACGCGGCGGCCGTGAGTAAGGACGCGGAGCGGATGGGCGAGCTGCTGACGAAGTGGCAGAACCTGGCGACGAGCCACACGGCGTCGATGCAGAAGAGCACCGACCACCTGGTGACGCGATGCGCGGAGGAACGCGATAAGGCGGCGGGCGACGATCTGTACGCCGCGGGTGACTATGCGAGCGCGGCGACGAAGTACGAAGCGGCATTGACAACGAATCCCGACCACACGCCGTCGCTGTTGAACCTCGGGGCGGCGCGGTGGAAGACGGACGATCTCAGGGGCGCAATCGAGGTGACGACGCGGGCGACGGAGCTGCAACCGTCCTGGCCACTGGGGTGGTGGAACCTGGCGTTCTACCGGCAGCTGACCGGCGACGTGGCCGGGTCCGAGGCGGCGTTTGGGCAGTACACGACGCTGGTGCGGGCGATGCCGCTCCGGGAGCGGATGGCGAATCTGACGAGCGTGATCTCCTCGATGAGCGAGCTAATGGAGGAGGACCCGACGCAAGGTCAGGTGCTCCTGACCATCGCCCAGCGTCTGGCGCCGGAGCTGGATGGTTTGCCGGCGGAGGCGAAGGAGACGCTGCAGTATCCGGGTCTCTACGCCGGGCTCGGCGAGGTTTACCTGTACACGGGCGAGAATGCGGCTGCCGAGGCGGCAATGCGGCGGGCGATCGAGCTGGACGGGCACCTGCCGGAGGCGCGGGCCGATCTGGCGCTGGTAGTGACGGCGCAGGGGCGGGACGCGACGGCGGAGATTCAGGCGGCGATCGCGGAGACGCAGGATGCGCTCTGGGAGACCTCGGGGGTGATCGGGCCGGCCGAGGTGCTGACGATGATGCAGGGGGCGGTCGACCGCTATCTGAAGGTCTTCCCGGACCGGGCGACGGCGGTGGAGCCGCTGACGAAGGCGATCGCGGACGAGCAGACGCGGGTAGCGGCGCAGGGGTGAGGGATTCAGCCCCCTGGCCCCCCAATCCTGGGGGGAACGTGAGGGCGCTGCTCACCTGAGGGAGCAGCAAGTGCAGGCGGCGCGCCGGTCAGGCGGGGTGGATGGCCGCGGTGTGGGCCGTTGCTTCGGCGACCAGTGACCGGGATTCGTCGCGGGTGTCGAGGAGGGGGCCGACTGATTCCAGGACGCCGGGTCGTCCGAAGAGGAAGCCTTGGCCGCGTTCGCAGCCGAGTGCTCGCAGGACCGCGGCCTGCTCCTCCGTCTCGACGCCTTCCGCGGTCGCGCTCAGTCCGAGGCGGTGGGCGAACTCGAGGACGGCGCTGACGACGGTGTTGGCGCTCGCGTCCCGGCCGAGGGCGGCGACGAACTGACGGTCGATCTTGAGGGTATCGACCGGGCAGTGGCGGAGTGAGCGGAGGCCGGCATAGCCGGTGCCGAAGTCGTCGACGGCCAGGCGGATGCCGAGTACTCGGAGCTCGGCGAGGTGGGCGATCGCTGCTTCGGCCTCGTCCAGCGCGACGCTCTCGGTGATCTCCAGCTTGAGTTGACCCGGCGGGAAGCCGGTCGTTTCCAGCACTTGGGCAATGTCGCCGACGATGTCGGGGTGTTCGAGCTGGCGACCCGAGAGGTTGACGCCGACCACGGAGAGGCAGCGGGACGGGTCGGCCGATTGCCAGGCCCGCCACTGCGCACAGGCGGTCTCCAGGACCCACCGGCCGAGCGGAACGATCAGACCGTGCTCCTCGGCGAAGGGGACAAAGGCGCCGGGGGGTAGTAGACCGCGCTCCGGGTGTCGCCAGCGCACCAGGGCCTCGACCTCGCGACACTCCCCGGTGGCCAGGTCGACGATGGGCTGATAGTGCATCTCCAGCTCGCCGATGGTCAGCGCCCGGCGCAGGTCGCCCTCCAGGCCGAGGCGGTACCGCACCGGCTCGTCCATCCGGGACTGGTGGACGGCGTACCGCCCCTTGCCGGAGCGTTTCGCGGCGTACATGGCGACGTCGGCGCGGCGCAAGACCTCAAGCGGCGCCACCGACTCGGCGGTCAGCAGCGCTATGCCGACGCTGGCGCGGACGACGACCTCGCGCTCGCCGAACCGGACCGGCTCGGCGAGGCGCTCGCCGATGCGCGCGGCGATGGCGAGGGGCTCGTCCATCGACTCGATGCCCTCCAGCAGGACCGTGAACTCGTCGCCGCCGAGCCGGGCGACGGTGTCGCCGGTGCGCACACACTCCCGGAGCCGATCGGCGGTCTGGCGGAGAAGGTCGTCACCGGCCTCGTGCCCGAGGCTGTCGTTGATCAGCTTGAAGTCGTCGAGATCGACGAAGAGGACGGCCAGCGATTCGGCACCACGATGGACGCGGACCGAGGCGTGCTCCAGCCGGTCGAGGAAAAGTGCCCGGTTGGCGAGGCCGGTCAGGGAGTCGCGGAAGGCCTGGTGCAGGAGCTGGGCCTCCAGGGCCTTGCGGTCGGTGACGTCCCGGGCGTTGATCACCAGGCCGGTCACCGCGGGGTCGTCGAGCTTGTTGGCGGCGACGGCCTCCATGGTCCGCCATGAGCCGTCGCGGTGGCGGAGGCGCACCTCGAAGGTGGGGTGCGTGCTCGGCCGGGCAAGGAGGTTGGCGATGACGGCCCGCAACGTGGGGAGGTCGTCGGGGTGGACCGAGTCGCGGCCGTCGGAGCCGACGATCTCCTCCGGCAGATAGCCGGTCACTCGCTGGGACGACGGACTGAGGTAGCGCACGACGCTGTCGGCGTCGAGCACGACGATGACGTCGGTGCCGCTCTGGACCAGGGAGCGGAACCGGGCCTCGCTCCGTCCGACCTCCTGCTGGGCCCGGCGCAGTCGCTCGGTGGCCCAGGCCATGGTTTCGGCGACCAGCAGGCAGACGGGGACGACGTAGACCGCCGACGCGAGGGTGACTGCCGTTGCCCGGCCCGAGGTGAAGAGCGGCGCGATGTAGGCGGCGACCAGGAGCGGGGCGACGAGCAGGGAGGTGCGGGGCGGGTGGGCGATGCCGAGCCAGACGAAGGCGACGACGAAGAAGAGGCCGTAGCGGTAGGGGTCGGCGCCGCCGGAGTGGTTGTGGACGGCGATGAGGGTGAGGGCGAGCGGGGCGAGCCCGATGCTCCGGGAGCGCGGCCAGCGGTCCCAGGGCAAGAACCAGACGACAAGGCCGGCGACCGCGGCGACGACGCCGATGAGGACGACGACCAGCTTGTCCATACCCGGAGGCGCCGGCAGGAGCGGACTGACGGCCGTGATCAGGCCGCAGGCGACGAAGAGGGCGGCGGCCATTTGGCCGACGAGCTGACGCGAGTGCGCCCCGTCCTCGGCCGCGGCATCGATACGGGCGGTCGCCACAGATAGGTGGTCCCTCGAACACGCGAGCAGGGGCCGGGGAACGACCACCTGGCGGTCGTGCGACCCGACTCGCTGCAGGGATACCACGTCGCGGGTGGGCGACGGCGCGGCCGGGGTAGGAGGTAGGTCAGCTTTCGGGGTAGGCGGGCAGGCCAGGTCGCGGCATCCGGGAGGTGGGTGAAGAGGCGGTCGGCCGCAGCTGACCTGGGGGACTGGCCCCCTACCCCCCGCCCCCCTTCTCCCCGAATTCCGGGGGAAGGGGGAAGACGGTGTGCTGAAGGAGGGCGGAGATGGCGAGGCGGCGGTGGCAGATCGGGGGGGAGGAGGTGTGTGGTGGCGGGGTGTGGGCGGTTTGTGAAGCCGGGGAGGGCGGCGGCGGTGCAGGGGATTGTGGATGCGGCGCTCGGGGCGACGTTAGACGGAGAGGCGGACGGGCGGAGAGACGGAGAGACGGTTGTTGGTGATCGAGGCCACCGAGGGGTGGTTGCATATTGCGGATAACGGGAGTAGATTGAGCGTGAGCCGGGCGAACGGTTGTCTCGACCTCCGGCTCTCCTCCTGGGTTGTCCGATCAAGCCGGCGTCGAAGCGGCCGGCGGGCGGACAACTCGATTCCCTTCAGGTCGTTCAGGCGAAGAGAGGAGTCCGACGTGGGACGCATCATTGTCGCCAACCGACGCGGACATCAGGTCGTCGAGTGGAGCACGGATACCGACACCGAGGAGGCACGGCAGGCGATCGCGGAAGCCGAGCGGATCGTGCGTGAGGCGCGAGAGGCAGGCTGCGCGATCTCGAAGAAGGTCGACGGCGTGCATGTGCTCGACCGCGGGGCATTCGATCCCGCGGCCGAGGAGTATCAGATCATCGCCCCGATCGCCGGCGGCTGATCGTCCATTGCGAAACCCTGGGGTGCCGCCCGCGCGGGGGCTTGAGCCCCGCGCTCAACCAACGAAGCCCCGCGAACGTGGCTGGGACTGGGTCGCACCCGAGTGGTTATGAAAGGCACTTTGAGCCGACGGCGATCGGACGACCAGCGGGGTCGCGCCGGAGGTGAGTGTCGCGTGCTCGTTGTGCGGGTTCCGCGCCGGCTGGTTGAGGTCTCTCGGGCGAAGGATGCGGACGACGATGTGGATCGTCGAGGCGCACCGGCGACTGCTTGTGTGGTGGCGCCGGGGGATGTATGACCCGTTCGCCGAGTCCTGGTACGCAGGAGTCGACGAGTTGCCGGATGCCCAGGGCGACGCGGTGGAGTATCCCTGGCGGCACCGTTGGGCGCACCTGCCGAAGCGAAGCGCGGGTTTCGGATTCTCGGTTCGCGACTACGCGGCGGCGCGGAAGCGGGGCGAGGAGGTTGCGCGTCTGACCGTCGGCGAAGAGGTGTGGAGGCAAGTGCGGCGGGACGGCTACGTCGAGCTGCCGTCCCGGCGCCTGCCCGGCGTGACGTACCGCCTGCGGATCGGGCGGCGGATCGAGGTGCGGTGCGCGCCGGGGGTGGAGCCACCGTGGCGGCATCCCTTCCTCTGCATCAACCCGGCCTATCCGTTACCGGAGGCCGAGTTCTTCGCCCATCTGTACCTCTATGTGCGGGACCACGAGGACGAGGTGATCCGGGTGGCGGCGCCGCAACCGTGGGATCAGGAACTGGGGCGCACCTTTTAGTTGCCACACGATGAATCTGCAGCGGTGTGATGTCGGCTCACGGCCGGCAATCATGCTGACGCGTCATCCGCCCTGGCGAAGACGTTCGGGTCTTCGCCGCTCCGGTCCGGCCTGGGCGGACGGCTCAGGCTCTACGCGCGATCGGGGACGACAAGGAGGACACGTTGACGGCATCCATCAGCGAGCGGCTGCGGGAGATGGCGAGGTGGCGCTGGGGTGGTATGCGTACGAGGTGACGCGGCGGTTCGTGGCGGGCGGGTGGCTGGAGGGAGCGGTGGGAGAGTTGGAAGGCGGGAGGGGAGAGTGAGAATTGAGCGCAAGATTCGCTGACCAGTTCCATTAATCACTTGACGGAAGAATGGGATTAGGCCCGGGCAGGTCATCCTGTCCCCGTTCCTCGCATCGAAGAGCAGTGGGCGATCATGCAGGGCCTCGTGCCGATGTTGGATCTCGCCAAGGGCGTCCTTCGGCGGCTTGGAAGCCGGCGCGGACCTGGGCGCCGTACTGGGGGGTTGGCGAGGGCCGTGACGGAGCGACTGGGGTGGGTGCCGACGGTGAGGAGGCCGTCGGAGAGGGAGAGGGTGACGATGCGGGGCCGGTGGTGCCACCGTTGCACTTCGTACCTCTAGCCAAACTGCCGATGCAGTGGAGGGGAACAGTCCACCGCGGAGCAACGTGGACCGCGTCTTGCACCGGGCGGACACTGAACGTCGACTATCGATTCAAGGAGCAACAATGGGCAAAATCGATCCAAAGTACGCGACGACGGTGGCGGTAACGGGTGGGCGCGAGGGGCACGCGGTCAGCGACGATGGGGTGCTGGACGTGCAGTTGCGCCGGCCGAAGACGAACGGGGTGAGCGAGGGGACGAATCCGGAGCAGCTGTTCGCGGCGGCGTGGGGCGGGTGCTTTCAGAGCGCGCTGATAGCGGTGGCGCGGGGGACCGGCGAAGACGCTTCGCGATCGGTCGTGAAAGTCGAGATCGCGCAGGGGCCGGATGCGGAGGGCGGGTACGGGTTGGCGGCGACGATCACGGTGTCGGTGCCGGGGCTTGACAGGGCGCGGGTGCAGGAGTTGGCGGAGGGGGCGCACGGGATGTGCCCGTATTCGAAGGCGACGCGTGGGAACATCGAGGTGAGGGTGTCGGCGGTTTAGCGCGTGCACAGGCGACGAGTGCCTCGGCTTAATCCGCCGGGGCACTCTCGTGAATCGAACTGTGGACCGAGACGACAGACTCAGCGCCAGGGTTCTTCCCTTCCAAGTTGGTTCGATTTTGTTCGGCTGCGCGGAGGAAGACGTCCAGATGAGCGTGACGCTGACGCCGCAGGTCGAACGCTTGATCGAGCAGATGCTCGCTACCGGCCGGTATGCCGATGCGGGAGACGCGATCGAGCGCGCCGTGCGCCTGCTGGAGGAGCGCGAGCGGCGCCAGCGGATCAAGACATCGGTGGCCGAGGGTTTTGCCGCGATCCGGCGGGGCGAGGGCGTCGAATTGACGCCGGAACTGTGGGAGGAGATCGAGCGGGACGCCGACGAAGCGGAGCGGCGAGGATTGCCCCTCAATCCCGATGTCCTCCCGTAAGGGGCGAGTCGTCCTCGCTCCGGCGGCGCGGCTCGACCTCCAGGACATCCTACGGTTCACCACGCAGCGGTGGGGACGGCGGCAGCGGGCGATTTACAAGCAGGCGCTCGACCACGGGTTCGACGCATTAGCCCGCTTCCCCTTCATGGGCAAGGAGCAGCCGGAGCACGGCGAGCATGCCCGCTGTTTCCCAATCGAGCAGCACGTGATCATCTACGAGGTCACCAAGATCGACGTCTTGATCGCTCGCAAGATCCACATCCGCCGCGACATCGCGGGCGAAATCGGCATGTGAATGCCTGCCAAGCGACGATGCGCTCGATGTTTGGACTGCTCCATCGGCGGCGTGTGACCGTTAACCCGCATGACTCGGGACGTGCGCCATCTCCTTGCATCGCTCCGAGCTTTACGAGGAATTTCCCGGAGCGCAACGGAGGCCGTGGTCCTTCCGCGCGCTGGCCTTAGGTCGGAGAGAGATTCCTCGACAAGCTCGGGATGACGATACGGGGGAGGCCGCCGCTACGAACAATGCGGGTTATGTCGCCCAGATAGGATTCGACCACGCCTTCCGTCCCCGATCATCCGTGATCATGATCCGCGCGTAGCGAACGCCCGGCGCCCAGGAAAAGATCGCCCCGGTCAGGTGCTCGCCCTCGTTGATGCCTTCGAGGGCCTGGCCGTCGTCCGTGCGGAGGCGGCGGGCGCGGTAGGTGAGCTCGTGGAAGCCGGCGCGGATTTGGGCGCCGTAGGGGGGGTTGGCGAGGGCGGTGATGGAGCGGACGGGGGTGGTGCGGACGGTCAGGATGCCGTCTTCGAGGGCGAGGGCGGTGATGCGGGGGCCGCTAGTGGCATAGGAGCGGCCGGCGGCGAGGGCGGCGAGGAAGGCTTCGCGGGTGCGGTCCCGGGCGTGGACCATGGTCCAGCCGCGGAAGGAATCGAAGCCGGGGTAGTGGGTGTCGTCGGTGGCGATGAGGTTGAGGCGGTGGCCCATGGAGAGCCAGACGTCGGTGTGGGCATCGGCGTGGGCGCGGTCTTGCTCGACTTCGCAGCTGGCGTTGTAGATCTCGACGCCGGCGCAGGACTCGATGCCGTCGACCTCGTCGGTGCGGAGACCGCTCCAGACGGGGTGTGCGACGTAGGGGAGACC
>JAXDKI010000024.1:0-6889 GCA_034667245.1 Thermomicrobiales bacterium
ACGAGGAGGGGCGGGATGGTCAGACCGATGTCGACGATGCCGCGAATCACGGCGTCGACGACCCCCCCGTAATAGGCCGCCGTGAGGGCCAACGCGGTGCCGATGACGAGACCGATGATACCGGCGAGGAGTCCGATGTAGAGGGTTTTCGGCGTCCCGACGATCATCACGGCGAGGAGATCACGGGCCTGGCGATCGGTGCCGAGCGGATGGTCCCAGGATGGATGGAGGTTCGGTCTCGCCGAGAGTGGGGCGGCATCTCCGACGTCCCAGACCAGGCGGCCGACGCCGGCAAACAGGAGGACGAGGGTGAGGAGGCACAAGCCGATAGTGAGACTCTTGTTTCGTCGCAGGTAGCCGAGCATCTCCGCTCCTCTTGCTGATTTACTCAGGACCGGCGGTAACTGATGCGTGGATCGAGGAGAGGATAGATGAGGTCGAGAATGAGGGTGGCAAGGGTGACGCCGAGGACGATCGTGAAGATGATGCCCTGGATCAGGAAGTAGTCGAACCGCCGGATGGCGTGATAGAGAACCGAGCCGATGCCGGGATACGAAAAGATCACCTCGACCAGGAGCGCTCCTGAGAGAATCTGGGCCAAGGCCAAGCCGAGCGCCGTTGTCTGGGGCAACAGGGCATTCCTGAGCGCATAGGTGAAGAAGAGTGTCTTCCCCTTGAGGCCCGCCGCCTCGGCGAAGGTCATGTAGTCCTCGCCTTCGACCGTGACCATCATCCCCCGCATGCCGAGCGCCCAGAAGCCGAGCGACGCGAGGAGAATCGAGCAGGCCGGGAGGACCGAATGCTTGAGCACATTGAAGGCGAAATCGAGACTGTAGTTAGGGAAGATGCCGGGCGAATAGCCTCCGAAGAGGGGCAAGAGCCGGATCTTGAAGGCGAACAGATAGAGCAAAACGAGACCGAGGAGGAAATAGGGAACGGCAGAGAATGTCAGCAGGGGTGGAAAGAGGAACTGGATGAAGCGTGGTGAGCGCGGCCAGGCGAGGAGGGCGCCCAAGAGCGTACCGACCCCGAAGGCAATGAGTGTCGTCGTAAGCAGGAGACCGACCGTCCAGGGTGCAGCGTCACCCATGATGCTGAGGACGGTTTGGGGGTAGTTCACGATGGAATAGCCGAAGTCGAACTGGGCAATGTCGCCGAGATAGGTGAAGTACTGGCGCCAGAGTGGTCGGTCGAGACCGAATTTGCGCTCGTACTCGGCGACCATATCCTCGAGACCGGCCTGGACGTACCCGCCGGCCGCCGCCTGCTCGAGCAGTCGCGTCCGGATCGGATTCTGGCCGGCGATGCGCGGCAGAAAGAAGTTCAGCGTCGCCGCCGCCCACAGCACGACGAAGAAGAGGAGGAGCCGGCGGACGACATATTCGAGGCGCAATGCTTTCCCTTTTCCCGGGTCGAAACTGAGAGCCGACCCTGCGAGGCCGCTCCGGTGTCACCTCGTCGTGACACCGGAGCGGCTCGGTAGGTTCAGCCCAGTCCTGCAGCGGCAGGTACTGCTACTGCGCGGCCTTGAGCTCGTTGAGGATGAGTTGGAAGGTCAGGTGCCAGAAGGCACCATTGACGTACGGGTTCTCGGCCGTTGGCCAGCCCGTCCAGTAGGTCTGGTTCATCGGGATGCGGTGGTACCACTCCTGGATCTGGATGTCGGGCAGGGCCGGCAACCAGATTTCCATGGCGCGGTGGAACTGGTCCGTCAACGCCGTCTGGTTTTCCGGCGACGTCACGTACATCTCGTCGACGATCGTGTCGTAGTCCTTGTTTTCCCACTTGGAGAAGTTGACCAAGTGCGCGCCGGGAACCTTCTCCGTGGCGGTCTGGTAGAGGCGCAGGGTGAAGTAGGGATCGCCGCTGACGCTCCCGCCATGACCGAAGAGGGCGGCGTTGTAGTCGCCTTCGGGATCGGTGAAGCGGTTGAGGAAGTCGGGCGGCATGGCGAAGGAGGATTGGACGCCCGCCCGCCGCAATTGCTCTGCAATGACCGGACCGATATCGGCCATGACCTGGAAGCTCTCGATCGGAACGTCGAGGACCGTACCGTCTTTGGCCCAGATACCATCGCCGTTCTTCGCCCACCCCTTGCCCTCGAGGAGTGCGTCGCCCTTATCGGGGCTGAACTCCAGGGTCGGGTACTGCTGAAGGAGGTCCGAGACGGACTCGACAAACGGTTGCAGGCCCGGATAGGACGGCAACGGCAATGGATAGGTGCTGCCGGCACCGCCGAGCGCGACGTCGATGATCTGTTGGCGGTCGATGTAGTAGCTGAGCGCCCACCGGACATCCGGATCGTCGTAGGGAGCCTTCTCGTAGTTGACGTAGAGGGAGGTCGGCCACCAGTCGACGTAGCCGAAGGGGGGCTCGTTACCAGTATGGGTGGTGATCTTCGGGTTCTGGGCGAGGACGGTCTCCATCGTCAGCGGGCGGAGGTCGAGCGAGCAGTCGACCTCGTTGCTGATCAGCTGTTGGGCCATCTGCTCTTCAGCGGTTTGGGGGAGGTAGATGATCCGCTCGACCGCAGGCAGCGCGCCGACCAACTTCTGATCGACCGCCCACCAGCTATCTCGCCGGTCGATGACCTTCTGCTCCGGCGAGCCGAAGACGACCTGCCAGGGTCCGGTCGTGACCGGCAGACCGGCCGCGAGGTCGAAGTTCTTGAAGGTCGTCCAGTCCTGACCATCGAAGATGTGCTTGGGGACGATGTAGACGCCAATGTCGTACTTGTAGGTGATGAAGTAGAAGAAGCGGGGGGCAGGGACCTTGAACTTGATGAGGGCCGAGGTTTCGCTCTCGGTGACGGCTTCCGTGACGAACTGCTGGACGTCAACGCCCCAGCGGACCTTGGCGCCGAGATCGCGGAGGGTGTTGATGGTGTAGGTCACGTCTTCGGCGCTGAAGGGTTTGCCGTCGCTCCAGGTGATGCCGGCACGCGTTGTGATGCGGAGCTCGGTGAAGTCGGCGTTGTACTCCCAGCTCTCGGCGAGCCACGGGATCATCTTGTCGGCGAAGGCGCTGTAGAAGGCGAGCGGCTCGTGGAGAAGGCCGAGTCCGTTCTGGTGATTCGCTCCGACGGGGTAGCCGTTCCAGAGGTCGAAATCGGCGTGACGGCCGTCAACCCCACCCCAGCGCAGGACCAGTTGCCGGTTGCGTGGGACGTCTTTGACGTCCTGGGCCACGACACCGGGTGCGCCGACAAACGGAGTCACCGCGGCGAGGGCCGCGCCGGTTTTGACGAGATTACGCCGCGAGAGCTTCCAGTTGTTCGTATCCGCCACGTTCACTCCTCCTCATTGAGCAGATGCCATCCGTGAGCGTTCGGGAGCCTGCGGGAACGTGCTCTCTGGGTGACAACTCCTTCCGGTTACGGCGGCATCAGCCACCACCGAGATCAATTGAGCGCCATAGAGGTGATCCTATGACGAAAGACGCGGCCTCGGGTAATCATAATTAAAGCGACGCCGCGTCGATACTCGCAGGTTGGGTTAGTGCCATAATACCCATCGCCTATTCAGCCTGTCAACGAGGTGCACAAAGTGCGCAAGTCAGGAGCGCGTGCGCTCACCCCGCTGGGGGACTGGAAACGGAGCTTGTGCCGATGACGATGACACTGCCACGGAGCGAGGGGACGCGGCCGGCGACGGAGATCCTGAGCGTCGAGAACCTCCGAGTTTCGTACCACACGCCGGCGGGTGCGGTGAAAGCGGTCGGCGGTGTGTCGTTTGGGCTGCAGCCGGGACAGCGGCTCGGTCTCGTCGGCGAGTCGGGGAGCGGCAAGTCGACGATCGCACTTTCGCTCATGCGCCTGATCAAGCCCCCCGGTCGGATCGAGGGCGGCTCGATCGTGCTGGACGGGGTCGACCTGCTGGCGCTCGACGAGGAGGAGATGCGCCAGACACGCCTGGCGAAGATCTCGTTGGTGGCGCAGGGGGCGATGAACTCCCTCAACCCGGTGAAGCGTGTCAAGGAACAGCTCCGCCTCGGTCTCCGCGACCATCAGGTGCGGTTGTCGGACAAGGAGTTCAACGATCACGCAGCTGGGCTGCTCGAGAAGGTCGGGCTAAGCCGCCAGGTCGCGGAGATGTTTCCGCACGAGTTGAGCGGCGGGATGAAGCAGCGCGTCTGCATCGCGATCGCGATCAGCCTGCAACCGCAGGTGATCGTCGCCGACGAGCCGACGAGCGCCCTTGACGTGGTCGTGCAATGGCAGGTGATCGACACATTACGTCGAGTCCAGGCGGACCTCGGCGCCGCCGTGATTCAGATCGGTCACGACATGGGCTTGATGGCGCACTCGGTCGACCGAATCGGCGTGATGTACGCAGGGAAAATCCTGGAGATCGCCAACGTGCGGGATCTGTTCCGAGAGCCGCTGCAGCCGTACACCAAGCTGCTGATCGCCAGCCTCCCCTCTCTTGACGGCAAGGGGCAATTGGAGGGCATCCCGGGCTTGCCGCCCTCGCTCCTCAATCCCCCTGCGGGCTGCCCGTTCCACACCCGCTGCCCCTTCGTGATGGACCGCTGCAGGGTCGAGGAGCCACTGCTGCGCGAACTCCAGCCGAATCATTGGGCGGCGTGTCACCTGTATTGAGGGAGAGTCGTCAGTCGTCAGAAAGGGCGTGAAGAAGGGCATGCGCGCCGATCTAGAGCTGACTCATGACCGACGACAGGTTTCGAAAACTGACGACTGACGACTGACGACTCGTGGAGGTCATCCAATGACGGCGCTACTGGAAGCTCGGCATGTGACGAAGGTCTTTGGCGGCGGATTGCTGGATAAAACGCGGACGGTTGCGCTCGAGGACTTTTCGTTCAGCGTTGGAGACGAGTCGCCGTCGGTCACGGCGATCGTGGGGGAGAGTGGGAGCGGCAAGACGACACTGGTGCGGTTGCTGCTTGGCTTGACGGAACCGACCGAAGGCGAAGTGCTCTATCGGGGGAAAGACCTTCGGAATCTAAACGGCGAGGAGCGGCGGACGTTTCTCCGCGAGGTGCAGACGATCTTTCAGGATCCGTTCGAGGTTTACAACCCGTTCTATAAGGTCGATCACGTGCTCGAGGCGCCGATCAAGAATTTCGGTCTGGCGAAGTCGAGGCAGGCGCGCCGGGCGATGATGGAAGAGACGCTGCAAGCGGTGGGACTCCGCGTCGAGGAGACGCTGGGCCGCTATCCCCACCAGTTGAGCGGTGGGCAGCGGCAAAGAATCATGGTCGCGCGGGCGCTCCTCTTGCGGCCACGCTTGATCATCGCGGACGAACCGGTGTCGATGGTCGACGCTTCGCTACGGGCCACGATCCTCGAGAGCTTGCTCAAGCTGAACCGGGAATTTGGAATCTCGCTCATCTACATCACGCACGACCTGACGACCGCCTACCAGGTGAGCACAGACATCATCGTGCTCTATCGCGGCTCGGTCACCGAGGCGGGCGACGTCCAGCTCGTCGTGCCGCAGCCGGAGCACCCCTACACGAAGCTGCTCGTCGGCTCAATCCCGCTTCCCGACCCGGACCATCCATGGCTGGGCGAGCGTGCGCTCGGTACACCGGCAGGTGGGCTTGTGCCGCACGGGCCGTCGTTCTGCAAGTTCTACGAGCGATGCCCAGCGGCGATGCAGGTCTGCGTGGAGGAAGCGCCGCCGCTGTTCAACACGACGCCGCATCGGGTTACCGCGTGTTACCTCTACCGGGACGCACCGACGACGACGGCCGAGCAGTTGGTTGATGTGTTTGTGGGATCGGGCGGGGGGAATGGGACGGTGGAGCGGCCCACGACCGAGCGGGGCGCAAGCGGCGCGAGGTGAGGTTGAGAACGAACCGAATCTGATTTGGCGAAACCGAGGAGTGATGTTATTTGCGCCCTGGCATGCGTCGCAATCACGCCAGGGGAGGACTGCCGAGGAGTTTATCCAAGGCTTCGACGAAGAAATACTCGCCCCACATGACGCTTTCGTCGACGCCGAGGTGTTTGCGTTCGTGGTAGCTGCCGTGGCGGAGGATGCCTTCCCAGCCGGAAGTATCGATGGCGAGGAAGTCGGATGAGAGGAGCGTGGACATGATGGTCCGCGCGTATTTGTCGTAGCCGGCAGCGCGTTGTCGATCCTTGGTGAGGGCCGCGAGCTGGAAGAGTCCGCTGGCAGCGATGGCGGCGGCGGAGCTTTCGTGGGGGAGGGTTGGGTTTGGCTGCTCCCAGTCATTGGGAGGGACGCCGTGGGGTGGGGTGCGGTCGATGTAGAAGTCGGCGCAGCGTTGGGCGGTGTCGAGGAAGCGGTCGTCGCCGCTGAGCCGGTAGGCGGTGCCGAAGCCATAGAGCGCCCAGGTCTGGCCACGGGCCCAGGAGGAGTCATCGCGCCAGCCCTGGTGGGTCGACTGACGGAGGAACTGGCCGTCGCGGAGGTCAAAGATCCCTTCGTGGGCGGTGCTGCCGTCGCCACGGACGAGGTAGCGACGCGTGGTCAGGCAGTGCTCGGTGGCGCGGCGGAGGAGTTCGGCGTCGTCTGTTTCCTTGGCGGCGTAGAAGATGATACCGACATTCATCATGATGTCGATGAAGCAGCTTTCGGGAGCGACGAAGGAGCGCAGGTATCCGCCGCGCTCAATGAAGCGCAGACCCATCGTCTTGCCGGCGGTGATGACGACGTCGTTGACGGCCGGGTTGCCCTCAAGGTCGAACCAGCGTTTCCAGGTGGACCAAAAGAGGAAGCCGAGGTCGTGGACGTTCCGGTCGTACTTGCGATGTTCGATCAGGCGGGAGTAGTGCTCGGCTCGCTCGCGCCAGAACGGATCGCCAGTGCGGCGGGCGAAGATCCACATCATGCCGGGAAGAAAGCCTTCGCACCAGTTCGTCCACGACTCCTTCCCGTGCCGCCACTTGCCGCCCTCG
>JAXDKI010000025.1:0-13617 GCA_034667245.1 Thermomicrobiales bacterium
GGTCGCGGCCATCGCCCCGCTCCGGGTCGGCGGGCTATTGGACCATCTCGTAAATCTCTGGCGCTTCGGGCTGCCAACCGGCGGCCACCAGGCGTTGCAGCGGCTCGCCGATGGTCTCGCGGGTGAACTGGGCGTGCTCCAGGGTGTCGAAGCTGCTCACGGCCACCGTCCGCCCGCTGGCGCGGTCGATGCCGGTCCGCACGTCCTGGCAACCGGGGAGTTGCCGAATGGCGGCGAGGATGGCGGGGACGGCTTGGGCGACAGCGTCGGCATTGGCGGGATCGGTGCGGCCTCGTGTGACGCGGAGGTACATCCGTGGCTCCCTTCTCTCCCCGTAGGGGGAGCAGACACGACGTCCCAGAGCAGGGCGATGGCCGATGCCTCGGTGTACGGCGGAAGGCGAGGCGCGGTTCTCCCGCCGGGCAGAATCACCCCAGCCACCCACTTGAGGTGCCACGGTCGCCATTCGGCGGCAGTCTGCCTTTTGACGGCGGATTGACCGTTACCCGGCAGACGGCGTGGCCTCGGGACTGGCGACGGGCGAGGAAGCCGCCGCCACCATGTCTTCCGGCCGCAAGGGCGTCATGGTACAGAGCGCCGGATCGGGGGTAACGGGCAACTGGGTCTGCGCGCGGACAACATCGCCGAGAGTGAGGGCTGCCAAAGCGACCAGGACGAGCGAGGAGATGGGTCGATAGCGCACGGGGACCTCCTCTTCGTGGGGAATGGCTGCGGTGGCGCGTGCCACTTGGGGCATCCTCGCAGGAATGTGGTCGATGCCGTCTCCGGCGAGCCATGGTGGATACCGCATTCCCCGCCGTCGTTTCCCTCTTCGTCGTCTCCGATCTGGCGGCGGCGGGCCACCTCTAGCGGGCGGTCAAGCGCCGTGAGCTCATGCCGGCGCGGGTGGCGGCGGCATGCTCGCGATCGCCGGTGGTGGTCAACACCGCTGAGCCCGTCCTACACTCGCGCGACGCGCCCGTGAATTGCGAGTGAGGACGGGACGACGGCCGGCGGTATCCCGCCCGCAGGCGAGGCAGATCGACCGAGGACGGCGAGCAAGTGGGATGCTCTCGCCCGGCAGCTCTGCATCGGGCGTCTCATGCGTCCTGCCGGCGGAGCACGGGTGGATTGCCGGCGTCCCGTCGCTCCGGGCGGGAGGAGGGCCGAAGATGAGGCGCGATCTGATCGTCGTCCTGATCGTCTCCGCCCTGAGTCTGTGGCAGAACCTCGACGCGGTCGACCAGACCCCGTTCCACCCGGACGAGACGCGCTGGCTCAATCGCGCCCACTACCTCGCGGCGTTGCGCGACCCGCTCGGCGAAAACTGGACCGATTACTTTCTGACGCGTGGGCAGCCTCCCGGCGGCTCCTACCTGATGGGGCTCGGTCTCCTCGTGCAAGGACGCGACCTCACGCCGAACGGCGTCTGGCATTTCTCGTACGGCGGCTCCTGGAACCTTGCCCAGGGCAACGTGCCGTCGCAGGCCGACCTGGACGCCGGGCGGCGCACGAACTCCGTCGCCGGTGCCCTCACCGTCGGAATCGTCTACCTCCTGGTGCGGCGGCTGACCAACCGGCTTGGAGGACTCGTCGCGGCACTGACGCTTGCCTTCCACCCGCTGATGATCGCCCTTTCCAGCCAGGCCCTCTCCGACGTCCTACTGGTCCTGCTCGTCGCAGCGGCGGCACTGGCGGCGACCTGCCTTGCCGACCGCCCGAGTTGGCCACGGGCGTTGCTGCTCGGCGCCGTGCTGGGGCTCGGGGGGGCGACGAAGCTGGGACCCCTCCTGTTGACGGTACCGTTGGCCGTGCTTGGGGGCCTACTCCTGGCGTCGCCACGCATCTCGTGGCTCCGGCAGAGGCTTGGAGTCGGCCCCAACGTCCGCCGGCTCGGCGAGCGGCTTCTGCCGTTGCCCGCCGTCGGCTTCGCCACCTTCGTCCTCGTCTATCCGTACCTGTGGCCGGATCCGCTCGTGCGGACTTACCGCCTCTTCGCCTTCCGATCGCGAGAGATGACCATGCAAGGAACGTATTGGCCTGAGATCGCGGTGGACGGCCGGGTTGAGGCGGCTGTCCAGGTATGGCACCGCCTCGGCCGGGAGTACTCGCTCGTAGGGCGACTCGGGTTGGACCGGCTGGCCGGCGCCGATCTGGCCGTGGCGGTCGCCGGACTGGCGGTCTTCGTTTGGTTGATCGTGCGGGGCGGACTCGCCGGCCGCCAAGCGGTGGCGGGGGTCATCCTCTTCGGCCAGACCGCGTTGGTCCTGGGAGGGCTGCGCGTCGACTTCGCCCGTTACTATCTGCCGCTGGTGCTAACCGTCGCCGTCGGTACCGGCGTCTTCGCCGGCTTCCTCGGAGACGGCGTGATGCGGCTGGTACCCGCGTTCTCGGCACCGACATTCGGTCGCACGGCGGCGAAGGCCGGATGGGAGGGCGTCCACCCGCCCGGGCGCGAGGTCGTCGCTTCGGGCGCCGAGGGGACGGGCTCGGCGGGCTCCGGTGTCGAGGCAAGGTAGGCGGTCAGCTTGAGGTCGTCCCGCAGTTCCCACGGCCACGGCGCGTTGGCGCGCGCGAGGACAATGATCAGTCGCTCGCAGGTTTCCGTCATCCGCGGTCGCGAGCGGCAACCGTGGCGAAGCGCCGTGGTCGCCGCCGCCGCGCGTCGTTCGTGCCACGCGACGTAGGCGGCGAGCCCGGCGTTACGCGGGTCGTCCAGGTAGCGCGTCAGGCTTACCAGGTACCTGGCGTGCACGCTTCGCCGGTAGCGTCCCTCCCGCAGGTGCCCCATGCCTGGCCGCGCAACCGGGTCGTAGACGGCCTCGAGCGAGCGGCGCTGGCTCCGAGGGAGCGACGCCACGAACGCGGCGACCCACCCTTCGATCTCCCGCCGCCGGTCGATCGTGGCCGTGCCATCGGTTGCGCCGAGGTTCGGGTTGCCTGCGAGACGGGGAAGGTTCGTGCCGCGCGCCAGGAGCCAGGTGCCGCGGGCATCCTGGCGGCAGCCGCTGAGGTCGGCAATGGTTGCCATGTCGGCACCGGCGACCTCCGTCCAAAAGCGAGCGAAGGCGTCGCACTGCTCGTTGCCCGTCACGCTGGCGTCGAACAGGCGGACGTTGCCGTGGTCGACCGCCGATTCGCCGCCGGCCGCGATCACGTGGAGGATAAGGAGGAGGAGGGCGGAAGACCCAGCGACCGCAACCACCTGGCGCATGGCAGGCGTCCTACGAGGTCAACGACGGCGCGACCACCACGAGCGACTCGACGGCAAGTTCGTGGCCCGCGCAGTACGGTAGAGCCTATCACGCGCCGAGGACCGCGTCCGAAAACGGAACGGCGTGTCCTACGAGACGTCCTACCGGCTGCCGGCGGCTCGCCCCGTTGCCGGGCGTTGCGTTTTCGCGCGTGACGCTCAATGCCATCGAGTGCCGGGCCCCTCACTATCCCCGCTTATGAGCGCCCGGGACGGATCGGGTCGCCTCGGCGGTGTCGATCACATCGAGCCGGGGTGCCCACATGCTCGCCTGCCTCCATCACTAGACTCAGGGCGGAATAGTCGCACGGCCAGGGCGATCTGGGGCACCTGGGCGGGTCTACGTGCGCCCATTGACCCCAACCTAACCATCCGGTATTGTGGGGAAGCAAACATTCAGTCACGCACTTGGAGGCCGCCCGTGGACCCGACGCGGTTCGATGCTCTGGCCCGAACATTCGCTATTGGCGGTTCGCGCCGGCGCGTGATCGCGGTATTTCTCGGTGGCCTCCTTGCCGCCCTTGGAGGCGGCAATGGCGCGATGGCCCTCGGTTGTCGCGGGGTAGGCCGCAGTTGCCGCGAGAACGCCAACTGTTGCTCCGGCCTCTGCAAGGCGAGTTTCACCGGGCCGAGCGCCTGCCGCTGCGTTGCCGACCTCGATTGCCCGACGCCCTGCGGGGTGGGACCGGCCTGCGCCGGGTTGGCGGCGTGCGAGGAGGGGAACTGCCGGCCCAAGCAGTGTTGGATCGGCAAGACCATCGTGCCGTCCGGCAGCCGCAATCCCGCCAATCCCTGCCAGGTCTGCAACCCGAACCGGAACTGGGACGGCTGGTCCAACCAGAATGACGGCACCCTCTGTGGCAACCCGACCGGCGAGCCCTGCGTCAGCGACTTCAGCAAGTGTCAGGCAGGGGTCTGCGTGCCCGAACCGCGGCCGGACGACGCGGACTGCGGCAGCGGCCGGGTCTGCTGCGGCGGCATCTGCTGCGAATCCGGAGACGTCTGCGACAACGGGGTGTGCGACGATTCCAAGCCGGTCGATCCCCCAGGCGAGGGTTGCGAGGACAACCCCGACGATTGCCCCAACGAGTGCATCATCGGCGGTGTCCGCTACCAAGGCGGGACGCCCAAGCCCGACAACGAATGCCAATGGTGCGACCCACAGGCCTCGACAACCACCTGGTCGATGCGGCCGCAGGGCGATCCGTGCGGCGGTATCGATTCGGCCAGAATCTGTTGTCTCGGTGTCTGCTGCGCCCCCCGCTGCTCCTGCGAGCAGCCGGTCGGTACCTGCCAGAACCTGGAGTTTTGCGAAAGCATCATTATCGACTTTCCGCCAGAGGAAGGGGAATAGGCACAATCTCCGTCCGATGGGCGACCGCGGTCTCTGTGCGCCTGGCGCGGCGGTTCGGCTTCGCGCCGGTAGCCGCGGGTGTCCCGTCGAGAGGAGCGTCTCATCTCAAGACTGTCTCGCGGTCCCGATGGGACAAACAACCATGCTCGGGGCGAAACGGATGGAGCACCAACAGGGACGGGCCACGCGCCCGTCCCTGTCCCCGATTTCTCGCGCGGTCGCTTCCGGTCAACTCGCCGTGTTCTGGACCTGCAGTGCCGCGTCGATAAGCCGATCGCTCACCTCCGAGAGTGAGGCGCTCAGTTCCTCGTCGGCGATGCCGTAGGCGAACGCCTGGAACACCAGACCGGCCTCCGCCTGCATCGACGGGACGACGAGTTCCGGATCGATGGGATAGGGCTCGCCGGGTGGCCACGGGATCGGCCATTTCTTGGGCCAGGGAATCTTCGGGGTCGGGCGTGGCGGACACCAGTCGTCGACGACCTCGAAGAGCATCCTGCGAGCGTCTTGTCCGGTCGCGTGCGCGGCGATCGCCGCCTCGGCGACCGCACGAGCGGTGTAGCGCGCCGCCGCCACCAGGTCTTCACCGGGCGGGAGTGGCTGCGGGTTGAGGGCCACTTGGGCCAAACGGCCCAGGGCGCCGAGGCGAGATCTGCCCGCGAGCACGGGTTCATGCGGGTGGATGAGATCCCACAGCTCGGGGCGATGGCGAGCGATGATCCGCAACAGCTGAATCGTCTCGGACGTGAGCGCCATAGCATCTCCTCACCGCGCGCGAAAGCGACCGTAACCCGAACACGCGCCGTCCACGGGCACGCGTCCTCCCTACGATCGTAGCGAGCAGGGACCAGGAGCGCGTCCTACGAATGGAGGACAATCCGAGCGGCCGCGGGAGTGATCGACGCCCCGTCGCCTCGTCATCACCGCGGCGCGCGTCCGTAGCGGGTTCTTGGTCCCATCAATCGGGGCGCACGACGTAGGCGGTGTAGAGCAAGACGTGGTGCTTGTCCTCGCGCTCCACCACCTCCCCGCCCGGAAACCACTGTTGGACCAGCGCGAGTTCTTCCCGCCGCTCGGGCAAGAAGGCAAAGATGGTCGTACCCGCGATCGTCGGGTGAGGTGACCCCGAGTCCCAGGGTTCCTCGACACTGATGCCCGTGGCGTTGGGTGTCCGGAAGACGAGATTGGCGAAGCCGGCGTACCACATCCGCGGCGGCCCGGCAAAGTACACGGTAGCGGCTGGATCGATGCGGAGCACGTCGCGGGCCAGGTACTCGGCGGTCTGCGTGTTCGCATCGCTGTAGAGCGCGACCTGGTTCGGGTCGCGGAAGTAGTAATGCATACTCCAGCCGGCCAGCAGCACGACCGCGACGGCCGACAGGCCCGCGACGACGCGGGGCGGAACGCGAAGCAGCGCCGTTGCCGCGCGCCCGATGGCCGCGATGCCCACGGCGGCGAAAATGCAGAGCAGCGGTGACGCCATGACGAAGCGGTTCGTCTCGAACGGCGAGAACGTGGTGGCGAGTCCCGCCACGACGAGCCAGTAGGTCGCGGTGACGGCGACGTAGCGTCGTTGCCAGATCCGCACCGTGGCCACCGCCAGGCCGATCGCGACGGCAATTGCCAGCGGCCAACCGATAAAGGGGGGATCACCACGATAGGCGCCCGACACCCCCGTGCTGAAAGGGATGAGCGCCGCGCCCGTGAACTGCTCCCAGAGTATCCCGATGGCGCTCTCGCCGGCCGCCGTCCGCTCATCGAACGACCCCGACGCGAAGATGGAGACGTGCAGCAGCCGCGCGCTGTAGTCCTGACGGTAGGTGGCGTAGTGGGCGTACAGCGGGAGGGCCGCGACCACGGCTCCGATCGCGGTCAGTCCCGCAGCGCGGCCGATCGATCTGAGGTCCGTCGACGACCCGGCCCGTCGAGCCGAGACCGCCGCGTGGAGGAGGATGCCGGCCACGGCGACCGGCAGGAGTCGATTTCCGACGTAGAAGTACTGGGCGAACCCCAGGCTCAGGCCGGTTAGCAGGAACATCAGCCGGTCGTCGTCGGCCAGCGCCCGATCGAGCAGGTACAGCGTGAGCAGGAGGAAGAAGGTAGTGGCCAGGTTGTTCTGCGCCGAGCGTCCCCAAAAGAGATGGACGTGGAAGGAACCGAGGAGGACCGCCGCCATGACTCCCACTCCCCGGCCGAAGACTCGCGCGACCAGCGCGTACGCCAGCGGCACCGAGACCGTCCCGAGAATGGCGTTGATCATGCGGGCACCGACTACCGTATCGCCGAAGAGGGCCATTGAGCCGGCCTGGAGATAAAAGTAAAGGTTGGGGTGAGCCTGGGTGCCCGTACCGAAGGGGTTCACCGGTACCCCGTTGAGGACGGCACGCGAGGACATCCCGAACAGGCCCTCGTCGCCGTTGAATGCCCACGGGTACGAATCGAGCTTGATCGTCATAGGTACGGCCGCGAGCACCGCGAGCGCGGCGGCGATCAGCAGGTCGGCTCGGTGCGCCGCAACCCATCGACGACCCCCGCGCAGTGCCCCGTGGGGGGACGGCTGCCAGACGACGAGGACCGTGGCGACGATCGTCAGGAGCCAGGCGACGACGATGTCGCGGTGACCCTCACCGAGTGGCCGCGATCGCTGGGCAGTCCAGACGAGAAAGGCTCCCGCTCCTGCCGCCAGCACGAGGGAGGTTCGAAGGGAATCGGACCACTGACGGCGGGGGAGCCGCCGTGCTTCCGGCGGGGACGACTGTCCACTCGCGGACTCCGGGATCGCTTGGTCGAGCGCAACGAGGAGGCCCAATCCGAGCAGCCAGAAGAACAGCGCCGAACGGGACGACCCGACCTCGGCGAATGAGCGCTGCCCGATAAAAACGAGCAGCAATCCGAGAACCATCGCCGCCGCGGCCAACCGGCGGCGTGTGGCAAGAGTGGCCAGCGTCGACGCCCACCCTTGCCGAACCGACGCGGCCGCGGGGAGCTCCGGGCCGCCGCCGGTGGCGGGAAGATCACCCGCCACCGGTGGGACGGCGACGGCGCGGCTGCTCGCGTAGGTGCCGACCACGACAACGAGCGTCAGCGCCAGGATGAGGCCGTCGGGTCCGAGGACGCTGACCCCGGTGAACAGTGCGGCCGGACTCGGACACCAGGGACCAGCTCCAGTGAGCGCCATCGATCAGCCTCGTGCTGCCCATTGTTCCGCTAATGATACGGCGCTGATCCTACCGCCTTAGTGGGGATGCCGTCGAGGTGGGAGTTCTCTTTTGGGTCGCGCGGGGGCGTTCGTTAGGACGCGCCGGCCTGCGATGGGGTCGCGTGCGGGCCCGAATTGCTCCGTGGGTGTTATCACGGCCGAGCTGGTGGACAGGCGGGCTTTCCGTGGGCGGTTGCGGGTCGACGTCAGCACGGGGGCGCGGGGGATAGTCCAAGAGCGGGCATAAGACGAGCGGGGGCGGCACGCCGCGCAGGCCGAGAGGCCGCGAACGGAGCCACCGTGCGACCGACGACGCCCCGTTCGCCTCGTCACGAGATCGCCGGGGAGGCCATGGTAGCGGACACGCACGCCAGACTCCGTGGTTAGCCGAGCGCTTCGTGACAATCCTCGCCCATTATGAGGGATCGTGCATGCGAATGGTACAATTCCTATACTATTGAAATTTGGGGTAAACATCGAAAATATGTACGATATTGGCGCCGTCCGCTCGTGACTGCCTCTCCGCGCGGACCGCGGAAACGGAGACGACTGACGAGTCGCCGGCCGCCGGGGCGAATCCGCCTAACGGAGGAGGACCCCTCCTCCGGAATGAGCACGCTGAGGGCGGGCAAACCGGCCCCAGCCGCGCTACGGTTGTGGTGGCGTCGGCCGGCTCCTGCGACCCCCGTCGTCCGGAGTCGGGCGGTGACCAGCCCGCCCCCGTCCTAGCCTGGCGGGGGCGCCTCCTTGTCCGGGAACTGACGCCCGTCCTCCTCCGTCGAGATCGGGGCGCCGGAGCGGAAGCAAACCGGGCAGCAGGACGGCCGCCTGGTCGAGGACATAGACCGAGAGAAAGCTGAGTTGCCTTGCACCGATCTCGACCCGTTGCGCTCGTGAGTACGACGGCATCGTCATCGGCATCTCGGGCTTCCGGTGGCTCAGGAAATCTTCGATAGTCGCGATCTGGAGCCGCTGATACGCGGCGTTGCTCCACGACCAGACATACTTCCCAGCTAGTTTCGCCTCGTTCCTCATCCCGGATGACGGTTGGTTGAGCGTCAAGAGCAGCCCCATGTCCGCGCGCTCTCCTTCCACCGTGCCTCGCAGATCCCGCACCATCGAAGTATTCAGATGCTGCCCACTTCCTTGACATTTTAGGCCAGTCTTCGGCGAATGCTCCGACCCCGATCTCGCTCCTTCGCCTTCACCACCGCCAGGCACCAACCCAGCGCCTGCGAAAGCGCCCGCCCTCCACACGTAGCCCACACCCATCAGAGCAGCTCGACGCGCCAGAGTGAGGTGTCGTCGACATCCTACTCACCGTGATCGCGGTGCCGCTCGACGCGGCTACCGACCGTGGCCTCGCTCGACCAATGCTCGGTAGCCTCAGACCTGCCATCGCCACCGCCGGTGGCGATGGCTCCCCTCACGCCGACGCGCCCGTCTGCTCGGTCTGGCCCCTTCGGCAGGCCGCCCTTAGGATGAAGTGGCCCCTTCCCCCCTGACCGTGGTCCTACGAATTTCGATGGCGCCCGCGATGTCGGCGTGGTCTCCTGATATCGGATATGCGGGCTGAATGGACTTGGGCGGGCCGGCACTCTCGGCGGCAGAGGCAGGAGAGCAGGGGTGATCGCGCATCTCGGTCGACGGGAACAGGGCGGACCGGCCGACGAACACCGATCGCTCCTTTACGCGTGGTTGGTGCCGGTGGTCGCCCTACTCGTCGCGCTCGTGACGGCCGGCGGCGTCTTCCTCCTGCACCAGTATGCGCAGGATGCACAGAGCGCCCAACTTCGCCTCGTCGAGATCGACGAGCGGGCGGAGGAGCACCACGCGACGATCTGGCAGGGGATCGCCAAGGGACAGATCGACGCCGCGATCATCGAGGACCTGCACGACCTTGAGCGCGACCTTCACGCGGTGCGTGAGGGGCTGGATGGTGACCTCGCAACCCGCGTGCATGCGACCTTCCAAGCTTACGCCGCCCGGTTCGCGGAGGTCGTGTCGCTAATCGAATCCGGGCAGACCGCTTGGGCGCGCGCGATCATGGAAGCGGATGGCGCCGGCGGGTTGAGCGCCCTCTTCGACGCCTTCAGTCAGACACTCCACGCGGGCCGCGCCGAGCACGGTACGCGCGCCGCCCGGGCGAGCCTGGAGGCAGACATCGGGGCGACGCTGGCGCTCCTGCTGGCGGCAGGGACGATCAGCCTCCTCTCCTGGCAATCCGAGCGCACCCGGTCGCGACACGCCGCGGCCCTCGCCTCGGCCTCGGCCCTGCGCCAGGGCGAGACCCGTTTCCAGGCCCTGGTCCAACACGGCGCCGACCTCCTCACCGTCGTCGCCCCCGAGGGCGCCGTCCGCTACCAGAGCCCCTCCAGTTCCCGGGTGTTGGGCCACGCCGCCGAGGCGCTGGTCGGTCGGCCCTTCGCCGAACTCACCCATCCGGACGATGCCGACACGGCCCGCTGGCTCGTCGCAGAGGCAGGGCGACGCGCGGGCACTGCCGTCGCCGGTGAACTCCGGTTCCGGCACGCCGACGGCGCCTGGCGCACGATCGAGGCACTCGCCAGCCTCCTCCCCGCCGAGGCCGGGCTCGACGGGGTCCTGGTCACCTCGCGGGACGTCACCGAACGCAAGGCGCTCGAGGAGCAGCTGCGCCACCAGGCTTTCCACGATCCGCTCACCGGGTTGCCTAACCGCGCCCTCTTTCGCGACCGGTTAGAGCACGGCCTGGCTCGCGCGGCCCGCACTGCCGCCCCACTCACGGTCCTCTTCCTCGACCTCGATGGGTTCAAGGTCGTCAACGACAGCCTCGGGCACGACGCCGGCGACGAGTTGCTGGTGACGGTCGCCAGGCGCTTGCGCGACTGCATCCGCCCCGGCGACACGATCGCCCGCATTGGTGGCGACGAGTTCACGATCCTGCTCGAGGACGCCGACATCGGGGCGGCGATCGAGGTGGTCGAGCGGATCGCGGGCCGCCTGCGGGCGCCGATCGACCTCGACGGGCACCCGGTCGTCGTCGGCACCACGATCGGCGTCGCCTCCAAGGGATCCCCCGAGGACCGGGCCGAGGACCTGCTGCGCAACGCCGACGTGGCGATGTACACCGCCAAGCAGAACGGCAAGGGCCGCCACGCCGTCTACGACGCTTCGATGCGGGCAAAGGCCTGGGAGCGGATGGAGCTCGAGGCCGAGTTGCGGCGCGCGATCACGGACGGCGAGTTCCGCGTCCATTACCAGCCGATTGTCGACCTGGCGACGGGCCGACTCGCGGAGGTCGAAGCGCTGGTGCGCTGGGCGCATCCGAAGCGGGGGCTGATCGCGCCGGGTGAATTCCTCCCACTGGCGGAGGAGACGGGGCTGATCCTCCCGATCGGCTGGTGGGTGCTCGGCGAGGCGTGCCGGCAGGTCCGCGCCTGGCAACTCGCCGTGCCCTCGGCGCAATCCCTCGCGGTCGGCGTCAATCTCTCGCCCCGCATGTTTCATCACCCGCGGCTGGCCGAAGAGGTGGCCCGGATCTTGGCCGAGACCGGCCTGGATCCGGCCTGCCTCAAGCTGGAGATCACCGAGGGCGTGATGATGCAGGACGCGGCCGACGCCGTCGAGACGCTGCGGCGGCTGAAGGAACTGGGGGTGCAGCTAGCAATGGACGACTTCGGCACAGGCTACTCCTCGCTGGCCTACCTGCAACACTTCCCGCTCGACGTCCTCAAGATCGACCGCTCCTTTGTCAGCCGGCTAGGGATCGAGGGCGACGGCTTCGCGTTCGTGCGGACGATCATTGGGTTGGCCAAGACGTTGGACTTGGCGGTGGTTGGGGAGGGCGTCGAGACGGACGAGCAACGGGAGCACCTGCAGGCCCTCGGGAGCGACCAGGGTCAGGGCTATCTCTTCGCCCGCCCGCTCCCGGCCGCCGAGATGTTCGGACTGCTCGCCGAAGGCGCGGGCTGGCAGGAGACGATCGCCGACGGACTCCCCGTGCCGATGTTGTTGGCGCCGCACGGGCCGCTGCTGGCGAATCCGGGGGCAATCCCCGCCGCGACGGCTGACTAGCTCAACCTCTCCCCTCGTACTTTGGCGGCCTGATTCCGGTATTCAGACTGCGCCTTGGCTGCCCGGCCCAGAAACAAGCGGGCGGCACGAGGCAGATACCTCGGGCCGCCCGCGTCGCGTTTGGCTCCCTTGCCGTTGTGATTCAGTCCAAATGCATTTCACTCTGGACTGTCGGCCACCGATGGGTTACGTCTGCGTTCGCTGTAATCCGCACTTGGTACAGAAGCGCACGATGGCAGGAAGCACGGTATGGCAACGCGGGCACTCCACCGTACTCCCCACGAGCTGCCCCGGCGCGCTGCCATCGCCCGATGCCCCAGCCGTCGGGAGTGCCTCGGGTGGTCG
The DNA here is from genome assembly GCA_034667245.1 of Thermomicrobiales bacterium. Lineage (GTDB taxonomy): Bacteria > Chloroflexota > Chloroflexia > Thermomicrobiales > UBA6265 > DATBFX01. Next base: position 12,208 of record JAXDKI010000025.1, read on the forward strand.
GGCGTCCGCCAATGTCGCCCCACACCGGGCACAGAAGCGGTCGCCGGGCGGGTTTGCGATGCCGCACCGCTCGCAGGCAACGGCTTGCCGCGGCGCGCCGGCTCCGAGCGGGATACCGGTCAGGTGGACGAGGAGGAGGAAGGCCGAGCCGTCGATCAGGGCGATGCCGTGCTGACGGGCGAGCTCGACCGCAGGCTGGCTGTAGGTCACCGTGGTGACGAAGATGCCCCGATCGGCGCGGTGGTGGACGTTTTTCATGCCGATGAACGTCTGGATATCCGGTGTGCCGATCGTGGACCCCGGCGCGTATCGCTTGCACTGGACAATCGTCGATCGCCCGTGCGGATCGCGACAGACGATGTCGGCCCCCAAGTCACCCGAGCCGCCCATCCGGCGCGCATCCTTGTACCCGATGCCCACCAGCAGGTTGAGGGTCGCCTCCTCGAACTGCGCCGGCGTGAGCGTCAGCAGGTCGCCGAGCGACGGCGCAGGTGCCTGAGAAGGAGGCGAACTCGGCGTGGTTGCCGTGGACCAGTCCCACTGAGGAAACGTCGCCTGGGGCGACGCCGGAGTCCGGTGAGCCAGCACGTAGTAGGAAGTGCCTGGAGAAGGGACGCCGGCATTTGTGGCCGGCGCGGAAGCCTCCGCGCGATCGCGCCCGAACGTCTTCCCCCAGACCCACGCGGCGAATGCATACACCGCAACGAGACCAAGGTAGATGAGCGCCAGTCCCACAATCGCGTCGGACCGTTCCCCGTCCTCTGGACTCGAGAAGATGCCGGCGAGCGCGAAAAAGATCAACACGACGCCGAACACCGCGGCGGCAATCGGGTGGCGACGAGGCCAACTCATAGACGGGCTCCCGCCTTCCCGGCGATATCGTGTCGATGCTCGAACCATGGCGCATTCGTTTTGCGACTGCTCGGTTTCACTTGGCAATTCGCTGCAATGCTCGTTCGTCTCTTTCGCTGGCATTGCGATGGGGGCATCTCACTGCCCGGCATCGCGTAGCCGCCTCGGCGTCCTGCTCTCACGCCGCCCCCTTCCGCCGCAACTCGTCGTAGGCGAGGTTGAGCGCCGTCATCCGCTCCGCGTCGCCGCCCACGTCCGGGTGGTTGAGCCGCGCCAGCATCCGGTACGCCGCCTCCACCAGCTCCGGCGGCGCGGACGGCAGCAGGTGCAGCTCCGCGAACGACGGATCGGCTGCCCGCAACGGCGCCGGTTGCTCGCCCCCGCGACCCTGCCGGATCACGTCAACATCGGAAAAATGGAACCGCAGCAGCGCGACGGCCCGCTCGGCCCACGGCGCCGACACGGTCCAGACCCGCGTCGCCCGGCTGTAGCCCCGCTCGCGCGCCGGAATCCCGACCTTGAGCGCCGTCACCGCGCCCCGGTCGTAGGGGAAGGCAA
>JAXDKI010000026.1:0-7199 GCA_034667245.1 Thermomicrobiales bacterium
GACACGAACGCCGAAGTCATTCGCTTGACGCGTCAGGCGTTCGCATCGTCCGATCTCAACATCCCGATCGGCGGCGGTACCCGCGCCTACTTCACCGAGTTCAACCGCGCCTCGAAACGCCTCCCACTCGCCGACTTGGAGTGGGCCACCTACACCATCAACCCCCAGATCCACGCCTTCGACAACTCCTCCATCGTCGAGACTCTGGAAGCCCAGGCCGTCACCGTGTCCAGCGCCCGAGCGATCGTCGGCGATACACCCCTCGCCGTTGGTCCAGTGAGCCTGCGCCAGCCGTTCAATCCCAACGCCACCGGCCCTAGCCCCGAACCCGGTCCCGACGAGTTGCCGGCCGCCGTCGACGTCCGCCAGCTCTCCCTCTTCGCCGCGGGCTGGACGGTCGGCAGTCTGCACCGCCTGGCCGAGGAGGGCGCCAACGCGCTCACCTTCTACGAGACCACGGGTCCCCGCGGTCTCCTGATGGGAGCGGAGGTTGCCAGACCACAGCTCTTTCCCGCGAAGCCGCACCAACTCTTTCCGCTCTACCACGTCTTCGCCGCTGTCGCCGACATCCCCGACGCCCAACTGCTCCCGGTGACGATCGCGGAGCCCCTGTCCCTGGAGGCTCTGGCCATCCGTGCTGGGAACCGCTTCCGCCTGCTCGTCGCCAACCTCACCGATCGACCAGCCCACGTCCTGCTGACATTGCCCCAGGTGAGAGAGGTCACCATCCGGAGTCTCGACGAATCGAGCTACGACCGTGCCGCCTCCGATCCGGCGTTCTTCCTCAACAGCGACGAAACGGTTGTCGGCTCGGGTAGCGGCGAGTTCGATGCTCAACTCTGGCAATTCGCCGTGGTCTGTCTCACCGGACGGATCGACTGAGATCACGACTTGAAGACGCGCTCTTGCGAAAGGAGCACACTGTAGGGGGACACGATGGGAGAGACGACGGTCGAGACCGCGACGAGGACCCGCGGGTTTTCCGGTCGGAACGCGTCCAGCGTTGCGCGCCGGATCATGGCGATCGACGAGATCGGCGTCATCGGCGCCCTGGTTGCTATCTGCGTCTTCCTCAGCCTGACGAGCGACAAGTTCCTGACGACCTCCAACTTCATCAACGTCTCCCGCCAGGCGTCCTGGTTCGGGATCATGGCGGTCGGCATGGTCTTCGTCATCTCGATGGGCGACATCGACCTCTCGGTCGGCTCGATCCTGATGCTCAGCAGTGTCAGCATCGCCCTCGCCCTTCGCGACGAATACCCGATACTGCTCGCACTCCTGATCGGCATGGCCGTCGCCACCGCCTGCGGGTTCGTCAACGGCGTCTTGAGCGTCGTTCTTCGCATTCCGACGATCATCGTCACCCTCGGCACCCTCAGTCTCTACCGGGGATTGGGACTCGTCGTCACCAAATCGAGTCCCGTCTCTGGCTACAACCTCAAGACCTGGTTCTTCAAGAACATCGGCGAGAAAGACCCCATCTTCGGCATCTGGATCAGCGTCTGGGTGATGGCCGTCGTCTGCATCCTCGGCTGGATCCTCTTCAATCACACCGCCTTCGGGCGGCGGGTGCAGGCGATCGGCAGCAACCGCCAGGCCGCCCAGTTCTCCGGGATTCGGATCGCCCGCTACCGCATCCTCGTCATGACCCTGATGGGCGCCATCGTCGGCATCGCCGCCATCACCGTGATCGCCTTCAACCGCAACGGCAGCCCGACCGTCGGTCAGGGGGCGGAGCTCTCGGTGATCGCGGCGACGATCATCGGCGGCACCGCCCTCTCCGGCGGCTCCGGCTCGATCCTCGGCGCCATCCTGGGTGCCCTCATCATTGCCCTCATCTCCAACGGCCTCGCCCTGCTCCGGGTCGATCCCTCCTGGGCCACGGCCGTCACCGGCATCGTCATCATCGTCGCCGTCACCCTCGACTACCTCATCAAGCGGCGGTGACCGGCGAGCTCGGACAACCGGATCAGCGATCAGAGAGGAGGTGATGCGCCGGCCAAACCACCACGAGAGCAAGCTCGAACCGATCATCGGCGATCAGGCTTCAAGAGGAGGCAACGTGGTGCAACGCATTCGAACGATCCTCGGACTGGTCCTGGCGGCAATGCTCTTCGCCGCGCCGGCTGCGAGCGCGCAGGACGCCTCGCCGGCCGCTACCGGCGGCGATCACTCCGACATCGAGATCGCCTACGTCCTGCACGGACTCAATACCTTCACCGAGCGGATGAAGACCGGCGCCGAGGATGCGGCGCGCGACTACGGCGTCACCTTGCAGGTCTTCGGCGACGCCAGCTTCGCCACCGACGTCCACCAGGGCTTCTTCTTCTCCGCCCTGGAGAGCGGCTTCGACGGCATCGCCGTCGTCACCCTGCCGGGCGACCAGTGGATCACCCCGATCCAGCAGGCCGTCGACCAGGGAGTGCCGCTCGTCGGCGCCAACGTGACCGCGCTCGAGAGCGCCCTCACCACCTGGGTCGGGCAGGACGAGTACAACTCCGGCGTCATCCTCGGCGGCGAGATGAAGAAGAAGCTCGATGCCGCCGGTGTCACCGAGGGCCAGATCGCCGTCGGTATCTGCGACCCGGCCGCGACCGTCCTCCAGGACCGCGACAGCGGCTTCCGGAAGGGCCTCGAAGGCACCAAGTTCGAGATCCTCCCGGCCCAGGACGTCGACATCCCGGTGCCCGACAACTACAGCAAGTGGGAGAACATCGTCGCCGCATCCCCGGACATCGTGGCGGCCGTCGGTCTCTGCTCGATCGACATCCCGAACCTCGCCCAGCTCAAAGAGCGGAACAGCGCCAGCTGGCTGATCGGCGGCTACGACCTCGACCCACCGACGCTCGACGCCATCCAGTCCGGCCAGGCGGCGGTCACGGTCGGCCAGCAGGAGTACATGCAGGGCTACCTGCCGGTCCGCGCTCTCGCCGAGCACCTGATCAACGGCACCCCGCTCGTCCAGGGCTGGCTCGAGTGCCCGACCGAAGTCGTCGATGCCTCGAACGTCGAGCAGTACATCGCGCGCCAGACCGACGACAAGGTCCAGTACGACTACTACAAACAGTACATGGCCGAGAACTTCGCCGACCTACAGGCGGCGGCTCGGCCGTACGACGATCTGCGCCACCCCGGTATGCCGCGCGCGACGCCGTCCGCGTAACGAGCGGGCAGAGGGCAGTAGGCAGAGGGCAGCACGAACCGTCCTCTACTGCGCTCTGCCGTCTGCCCTCTGCCCGCTCCGTCATCACGAGGCACGCAATGACCGCACCCGATCTACAAGCCGCCGACGAGATGATTCGGTTGGAGGGCATCTCCAAGCGGTTTGGCGGTGTCCTGGCGCTGGACAACGTCAGTTTCTCGATCGCCAGGGGCGAGATTCACGCCGTCGTCGGCGAGAATGGGGCCGGCAAATCGACGCTGATGAAGATGCTCGCCGGGGTTCACCAGCCGGACCAGGGGACGATCTACCTGCGGGGCGAGCCGGTCGCCATCTCCGATCCGCTCCATGCCCGCCAGCTCGGCGTCAGCATCGTCTTCCAGGAGCTCAACCTCTTCCCCCACCTCTCCGTCTCCGCCAATATCTTCGCCAACCGTGAGCTGCAACTCCGTGGGGGTCTCCTCGACAGCCGGCAGATGAAGACAGAATCGCGCCGTATCCTCGACCTGATGGGCGTCCGCCTCGACCCCGACACCAAAGTCGGCACACTCTCGGTCGGTGAGAAGCAGCTCGTCGAGATTGCCAAAACCCTGCATCAGCGATCCGACATCATCATCATGGACGAACCGAACTCTGCCCTGAACGCCCACGAGTCCGAGCGCCTCTTCGAGCTCCTCCGCCGACTCAAAGCGAGCGGACTGACCACCATCTACGTCTCGCACCGATTGGAAGAGGTCTTCTCGATCGCCGATCGCATCTCCGTCATCCGCGACGGCCACTATCAGGGCACCTGGAACGTCCGCGACACCTCGATCCCCGAGATCATCGCGGCCATGATCGGTCGCCGCCTCGCGGAATCGTTCCCAGTTCGCTCCACCGTCCCCGCCGGGGCGCCGGTCGTCCTTCGTGTCGCGGACCTCCGCAAAGGCGATCGCCTTGGTCCCGTCAGCTTCGACCTGCGTGCCGGCGAGATCGTCGGGTTTGCCGGGCTCGAAGGCTCGGGCGTCGACGACATCTTCAAGATCCTCTTCGGACTCGAGCGACCGAGCGCCGGCGAGATCACGTACTCCAGCGGCGCCTCACGCCCTAAGAACCCGTTCCAGGCGATCAAGCAGGGTCTCGCCCTTGTCCCCGCCAACCGCCGCGACGAGGGGCTGATGCTCGACTGGTCGATCCGCCGCAACACGACCCTGGCCGTCCTCGACCGCCTGCTGGCCGCCCTCGGCATCGTCGATCGCAAGGCGGAGCGGGCGGTCGCCGCCGACTACGTGCGGCGCCTCAACGTCGCCACCGACAGCATCGACAAGCGGGTCGTCAACCTCAGCGGCGGCAATCAGCAGAAGGTCGTCGTCGCCAAGTGGCTTGCCACCGGTCCGACCATCCTGATCCTGAACGATCCGACCCGCGGCATCGACGTAGGCGCCAAATCGGAGATCTACCGCCTCTGCGACGACCTCGCCAAGGCCGGTCTGGCGCTCCTCTTCACCTCCTCGGAGGTCGAAGAGACGATCGGCGTTTGCGACCGCCTCCTCATCCTCTACCGCGGCACGATCCTCAAGGAGTTCGCCCGCGGCGAGGCGTCCAAAGCCGACGTCATGTTCTGGATCTCGGGCGGGAAGGAAGCCCTGGCCGCCGCGAGCTAAGCGAATCGCGGGATGGCGCGCCGTCTTGGGAGGCAACGATGCGTCTTTGCACCTACGAGCGAGCGCGATCGGTCGACGTCGGCATCGAATGCGACGGCCAGGTCTACCCGACCGGCTACGCCGACATGCTCACCCTCATCCGCGACGGCGAGGTCGGCCTCGCCCGCGCCCGCACCGCCACCGAGAACGCCGCCCCGGTCGCGGTCGATCGCTACCTGGCTCCGATCCCTCGACCCGGGACGAACTTTGGCTCCGGCGTCAGCTACAAAGCGCATGCCGACGAAGAGCCCACCATCGCCACGCCCACCGAACCCCGGATCGACTTCATCAAGACCCCGAACGCCGTCATCGGCCCGGACGCCGAGATCGTCATTCCCCCGCACGACCGGATCGTCAAGCGCCCCAACGGCTACAACGTCGACTACGGGGTCGGGCTCGGCGTCGTCATCGGCCGCCGCGCCAAGAACGTTTCCCGCGACCAGGCCCTCGACTACGTCTTCGGCTATACCCTCTTCAACGATGTCGGCTCCCGCGCCGTCCTGTTTGGCGTCGATCGCTTCGCCGGAGACAAGCATTGGTACCAGGCCGACCTCGGCAAGAACTTCGACACCTTCATGCCGATGGGCCCCGACATCGTCACCCCGGACGAGATTCCCGATCTCGGTAAGGCCCGCATCCGCGCCTGGGTCAACGGCGAACTCCGCCAGGACTCCTCGGTCGGCCTTCAGATCTTCCCGGTTCCCGTCGTCATCGAATGGATCACCTCCATCATCACCCTCGAACCCGGCGACTGCCTCTCCACCGGTACCCCCGGTGGCATCGGCACCTTCATGGACCCCCGCAATACCTCAAACCCGGCGACGTCGTCACCGTCGCCGAAGACACCATCGGCAAACTCACCAACCGGGTCGTTGCTGGCTGAGTTCGGCCTCCGGTCATCTGGTTCCTGTCCTTACAACTCTCGATGGCAGCGAGGGTAGCAAGGAACGAGACGCAGACGTTGCTACGCCCTCCGGTGTGATGAGGTACGCTCAGCAGACCAAGGATTGCCGACGCCATAGGTTCGCGCCAGGAGCGGCCGGGTCTTTGGACGAACTCCCCGGCTCCCTCGTTGAGGGGCTTCTGCGCTATGAGCGAGCCTCGCCGGCGGCCGACGTCGAACCAGGTACCAACGGCACCGGATGTTCCCGAGTTGTCCGGTGTCCGGTCTGCGCACGAGGTCGCGGCAGACCTGGGCGTTAGCGAGCGCACGATCCGCCGTGCCATCCAGCGCGGCGGTCTTCGTGCAACCAAGCAGGGCCGGGTTTACCACATCACCCAGGCTGACGTGGATGCCTACCAGGCACGGCACGCGCGCGGTCCCCGGCGCAAACCCGTCGTTTTTCCATCCTCCCCTCCTCCCTTCCGCCTCGTCGAATCCCCCGCAATCCGCCTCCCGCCGCTGCCGGTCCCGCTGACCTCTCTCGTCGGTCGCGAGATGGCGACGGCGGACCTCGTCGCGCTCCTAGAACGGGACGATGTCCCCCTGGTGACGTTGACCGGACCGGGCGGGGTCGGCAAGACGCGCCTTGTGCTGGTCGCCGGTCGGGCGGCCGCCGACGCGTTCGCCGACGGCGTGGCGTTTGTGGCCCTCGCCCCGATCAACGATCCCGCTCTGGTCCTGCCTGCCATTGCGGCAGCGCTCGGAGTGCGGGAAGTGGGCGAGCGCTCCCTCGCCTCTAGCCTCGCCGTCGCGCTACGCAATCGTCAACTATTGCTCATTCTCGACAACTTCGAGCACGTTCTCGACGCGGCACCCGGGGTCGTCGAACTCCTCGCCGCCTGTCCGCAACTGACCGTGTTGGTCACGAGCCGGGCGCCCTTGCGCGTTTCCGGCGAGCACGAGGTCCCAGTTCCGCCGCTCGCCCTCCCCGATCGCCCAAATGGCGCCCACCGACGCTCGGGGCTTGAGGAGGTGGCGCAATCTGAGGCCGTCCGCCTCTTCGTCCCGCGCGCCCAGGCGATCCGTCCGGACTTTGCGCTGACGCCGTCGAACGCGGACACCGTCGTCACGATCTGCCGACGACTCGATGGGCTGCCGCTGGCGATCGAACTAGCGGCCGCCCGAATCCGTCTCCTCCCTCCTGAAGCCCTGCTCGGGCGTTTGAGTCGGCGCCTCGACCTGCTGGCGGGCGGGCCGCGTGACCAGCCGCTCCGGTTGCAGACACTCCGCAATGCCGTCGGCTGGAGCCACGATTTGCTGCGCGAAGCGGAGCGAGCACTCTTCCGTCAGCTTTCGGTTTTCACCGGCGGGTTCACCCTTGAGGCGGCGGGCCCGCGCGCGCCTCGGCGGCGCGCTCGTCGGCGAGGGGAGGTACGACGACGCGGAGCCGCTCTTCGCGGTGAATCGCGAGCGG
>JAXDKI010000027.1:0-3104 GCA_034667245.1 Thermomicrobiales bacterium
TCAGGATCTGGACGGCTTGGCGGTGGTTTTGATCCCGGACGACCGCGAGTGCGCCGTAAGCGTTAGTGTCGACCAAGATCCTCTCGTTGAGTCGGTGGCGCACGCTCAGTTGTCGTGAGAATCGGCATAGGCGTTTGCCAGATACGTGTCAGCATTGATCGACACGTCTGTCGGGCCGTCGTCGTCGATCATGCCGACAATGTCCCAGAGCGGGTCATCGAATGTGAACGGCCTGTCCGTTAGTCCCGTGCGTTCGTTGTTCGGCACGACCGGCGTCACAAAATGTTCCACCGAGGTCTTTTGGACCCGTATGCCGCGGCCCACTCTGATTGCCGCCAGACGCCCAGATGCGATGTATCGCCGAACCGTGAGCTGGCTCACTCGCAGCATTGCGGCCGTCTCCTGCACTGTGAGCAGGTCCATTTTCTTTCCTCCTCTGTTCAAAAGTATACAGGAATGATCATTGGTCGTGCTGCGAAGCGGGGAGAGATGAGTGATGGATCGTCGCACTGACCTATGCCGTCCCCGACTACTCGATCACCGGCAGGACGATCCGCGAGGGGTGGTCCTGGTCGTGATAGATCGTCTGAAGTGCCGGGAGGCAGTCGTCTTTGGTGGCGGTGGCGATGACGCCGCCAGTGTTTGGGTTGCGATCGAAGCGGGGGAAGTTGCTGCTGCTGATCTCGACGCGGATTTGATGACCGGCGCGGAAGAGGTTGCTCGTCGCCCAGAGATCGATCTCGTAGCGTTCGACCTCGCCCGGCCGCAGGAGCTTCTCCGTGCGCATCGACTCGCGGTAGCGGGCGCGGATGATGCCGTCTGTGAGATTGCGGGCGCAGCCGCAGGGGCAGACGTCGACCAGTTTCGCCGTGAAATCGGTATCGACCGCGCTGCTTGCCGCGTAGAGGACGACCTTGACCGGTCCTGTCACCTCCAGGTCTTGCTCGAGGGGTGGGCTGGTGTAGCAGAGGACGTCGGCTCGGGTCTCGATCTCGCGCTGGTCGAACTGGCCGCCCTGACTCCAGTAGAAGTTGCAGCAGAGGCCGCCGCCCTTGGTCGGGACCGGGTCGAGCGGGTTATAGAGGAAGCTGTCCGGTCGCTTCGTCGCTGGGCCGGGTGAGTCCTGGGCGAGCACGCCGTCGCCGTTGAGGGTGTTGGCGCGGCCGTCGGAATGGAAGAACCAATCGACGTAGCGGGTGCGGGCGAGCGGCCACTCCTGTTCCGAGCGCCAGCGATTCGCGCCCATCACGAAGATCCGCACCGGTGGCTCGTCGTCGACGCCGTTGTCGATGTCGCGCAACCAGCGGTCGTACCAGCGGAGGTGGATGCCGTCGAAGTCGATCGCGACGTGGCTAGCGCGGACGCCGGGGTCGAATTCCCCGACCGCGCTCATCGTGATCGGCGTGACGTGGGTCCAGGGGCCGATCAGGAGGCGTTGCGCTTTGCGAGCTCGTTCGGTCTTGGCGCCGGACCGCATGCCGACGTAGTTCTGGATCGTGCCGCCGAGGAAGATGTCGTACCAGGCGCCGACGTGGAACGCGGCGACGTCGAGCTCGCCATAGTTGCCGTCGATCTTCAGCTTGTCCCAGAACTCGTCATGGGCGGGGTGCGCCAGCCAGTCGTCGTAGTAGGGGGCGAGGTCGCGGAGCAGTTCGTCGCCCGCGAGCGGCATCCGGTCGAACTGGGCGTCCATGCCGTCGATGCGGTCGAGCAGCTCGCCGCGCTTCGCGGCGAACGAGGGATCGGCGTCGACGCGCCGCCGGGCGGTGTCGCTGGCGAGGAAGGTCAACACCCAACTCAGGTTGAAGTTGAGCTCGAAGGCGCCGCCCTGGTAAGTCCAGCCCTCGTGGTAATCGGCGGCCGTCACGCCCGGGACGATCGCTTGTAATCCCGGCGCGCCGCCGAGTGCCGCCTGCCATTGGGTCAGCCCAACGTACGACTGCCCGAACATGCCGATCCGGCCGTTCGCCCACGGTTGCTCGTTGATCCAAACAGCGGTATCGACCCCGTCCTGCCGCTCGAAGGGGAAGGCGTAGAAGGTGCCCTCCGACTGCCAGCGTCCGCGCGTGTCCTGGACGACGACGGCGTACCCCTCGCCGGCAGCTCGTACCGCGAAGGCGCCGGGTCCGACGCCGCTCGCCTTGTCGTACGGCGTTCGCTGCAGGAGGACCGGGTACTTTCCCGGAGCGGCAGGCCGGTAGACGTCGGCGTAGAGGACGGTCCCGTCGCGGATCGGCACGGGCAGGTTGCGCTCGAACGTGACGGCGAACTGCTTGGGCATCGTGCTGCTCTCCACCTCGCTGAGAACGACTCGACGGAGGACATCGTGTCGTGATCTTCTCACAGGGCGAGCGTGAGTGTTGCATTCGCGACATCAACTCGCTATCCTGGGCCTCCCACACGGCGCGGTCGCTTTGTTATGCCCCACAATCGACGAAACCACAGGAGATGCGCCATGGTCGAGTCCAGCAACATCGGCACGGCGGAGGGGATGGGTATCATCAGTCCCTCGATTCTCGCCATCGTCCACCACCTCTGTGAAGGCGACTGCCACACCTTCGGCGACGTCCTGGAGTGGTGCGAGACCCGCGGCGACTGCTCCTTCGCCATCGTCTGTCCGACGTGCCGAAGTCAATTCCTGGTCGAGGAAGACGATCTCGCCGAGCTCCGCCGCTGGACGGACGTGCAGGGGGCTGCCCTCGCCTGCGGTGTGCGGTGGGAGTGAGCGCGGCGGCAAAGAACCGGTAGGTCGGATCCTGGTTCTCGACCGGGGGAATGCGTGGCGCTGCCGCGATCGGCTCTGATTGCTCAATCATTGACTAGATAGCCTCGCACTAGCTACAGTGACCCCAGCGTGACGCTCGCTCGTCGTCCTGGGGTGATCCATCCATGAATGCCGTCGTCCTCGATCCAAGGCAGTTGGCCGGTTTTGACGACGCCCTCGGGGCGATCGTTACCGAGGAGGTCAAGGCGAACGGTCGCCGGCTCTTCCATAAGGGACATCGTCTGAGCGCGGCCGACCTCGACGCGGTGGCGTCGTTGCCCGCACCGATCCATGTTGTCCGGCTCGATCCAGGGGAGGTTCACGAGGACGAGGCGGGGCG
>JAXDKI010000028.1:0-16797 GCA_034667245.1 Thermomicrobiales bacterium
AGACGATGCCGAAATTGCCGCCAATGAAAGCGCGTGAGGTGGAAGCAATCCTGGCGCGAGCGGGGTTCGTCCTCGACCAGCAGGCCGGTCACCGCATCTGGCGGAAGGGCGTGCACACTGTTCCCGTCCCTTCCCATCCCGACGACGTGCCACAAGGAACACTTCGCAATATCATCAGACTTGCCGGCATGTCGGTCGATGACTTCCTAAGAGCGACCGGCAATAGGCCGGGGTCGGGGAATCGCGAATACGCACCGACCCGAGAATCAAGGCTTGCATAAGCAGTTTTTTGGCGCGGGTTCCGGCAAACTGAGAAACCATCGCCTGCCTATTGCCGGTCGCCCTAAGTCATCGGGAAGGAGAGTCCAACACATGACACGCCAATACAGTGTCATCCTGACGCCGGAACCAGACGGCTCGGCATTCAACGTGACCAGTCCGGATGCCTGACCTCGTCACATTCGGATACACGCGCGAAGAAGCTCTCGCGATGGCGCACGACTGTGCCGAAGCACTGATCCTGACCTATTTGGATCACGGCGAGGAGATTCCCCAGGAAGGTGGACGAGCGGAGGTAGCAACGATCGAGGTCGATCTCGATGAGCTACGGTCGCGACTGGTGGCCGAGAAGGTCGCGGCGACGGCGTAGCTGGAGCAGTACCGATGCTCGAGGGCTTCACCGTCTCGACGATCGACACCGGCGAGGCGGTGATCCGGGTGCGGCACGGCGGCAGCGCACCGCCACTCCTCCTCTTGCACGGCCATCCCCAAACACATGTGATGTGGCATGAAGTCGCCCCATTGCTCGCCCGCGACTTCACGGTCGTCGCTGCCGACCTCCGCGGCTACGGCAACAGCAGCAAGCCGCCGACGACGCCTGATCACGAGCCGTATTCGAAACGGGCGATGGCCCGGGATCAGGTCGCGGTGATGCGGCAACTCGGCTTCGAGCAGTTCTTCGTCGCCGGTCACGATCGCGGCGGTCGCTGCGCCTACCGGATGGCGCGCTCGACCACCCGGATCGCGTGCTCAAACTGGCGGTGCTCGACATCATCCCGACGGGCGAGACCTTCCGTCGCGCCGAAACGGCGTTCGGGCTTGGCTACTGGCACTGGTTCTTCCTGGCGCAACCCTGCGACCTACCCGAGCGGATGATCGGAGCCAACCCGGACAACTACTACCTTCCTCAACGCAAACTCTTCGATTCGGAAGCCCTCGCCGACTACCTGCGCGGCGTCCACGACCCGGCGACGGTCCCGCTGGACTTGACCCGGTTGGGTGGACACTCGATCCGTGGGCCGAAGGGTTCCGCGCCAGGAGGCCCACACGAGGAGCAAGACCGACCCGCCGGACCCGGAGGGCTTCTGCGCGGTCGCCGTGGCGCTGGTGCGCAGCGGCGCCACGGCGATCCCGACGGTGGTGGGGGCGCTCAGCGTCTCCGCCTGCTGTCGCCGCTCGAAACTTCACACATGCGGCGATGCCAATCGATGTTCGGCCAACTGCCGTGCTTGCCAACGGCATGGATCATCACTTCGGCGAGGACATCGAAAGATGCACACCTCCACCGGATCGATGCCAGACCTTACGGTCGACACGGCTTGGAGCCAGACCGGTTGCTCTGCGGAGAAAGGCGCGATATACAAACGTATAGCATGTACTTATACGATAGAGCCAAAATGGCGGATGGAACCATCTCAACTGTATGTACGCTTGACATATACCGGCAAATAGCTAACCTCAGGAGCAGATTCGAATCCGAAAACTCGATCCGCGTGCCCGCTGGCTGGGAGCCAGCGTAGGGAAGGATTGGTGCGAATCATGGAGTGTCGGTGCCTCAGCCCTCCTGGCTGCATTTCTTCCGGTACGCCCACGGGACGCGTAGGGTCCACCCGCTAAAGTTGACTCCCACGCGCCCCGTCCGCGCCGGGCGAGCCCCGAAGGGATATCGGCCGACGCCTGGATAATACCTGGTGCCAGCCGATGGCGCTATCCCCCATTTCGTCCCCTCGGGTCTCCCCTTAATGGACAACTTACTGGAGATCGGGTCTACGGCCGCGATCTCTGTTCATCGACGCGTCGGATCGACCGCTCAGAGCGCGGCGGCGGGCGGTTCGAGTGAATCCGGATGTTGTGCACCTACAAGCGGTGGCACGCTGACCACCCAGGAAGGTTTCCGACGATGATGCGTTGGATTGTCGGATCAAGTTTGAAGCTTCGCCTCGTTGTCGTTGCTCTCGCGGTAGCGGTGATGTACGTGGGCGTCATGCAGATGCGCGCCGCGCCGGTGGATGTCCTACCCGAGTTCGGGCCGCCGACCGTCGAGATCCAAACCGAAGCCCTCGGGCTCTCGGCGGCTGAGGTGGAGCAGTTGATCACGGCGCCCATGGAGCAAAACCTGCTCAACGGGGTGGCGTGGCTCGACGATATTCAGTCCGAGTCGTTGACCGGGCTGTCGAGGATCACCCTGATCTTCGAACCAGGCACCGACCTCTTTCGGGCGAGGCAGGTCGTCCAAGAGCGGCTGACGCAGGGGCGCGATCTGCCGAAGGTGTCGAAACCGCCCGTCATGATCCAGCCTTTGTCCTCGTCCAACCGACTCATGATGATTCGGTTGTCGTCGACGCAGCTAACCCCGATCGAGATGTCGGTGATTGCCCGGTGGACGATCAAGCCCCGCTTGATGGGCGTCCCCGGCGTGGCAAACGTGGCGATCTGGGGTCAGCGGGAGCGGCAGCTGCAGGTGCAGGTCGACCCCGCGCGCTTGAAAGAGCGCGGCGTGTCGCTCGACCAGATCATCGAGACGACGGGCAACGCGCTGTGGGTGTCCCCACTCACGTTCTTGGAAGCGTCTTCGCCCGGAGCCGGGGGGTTCATCGACACCCCCAACCAACGACTCGGGATCCAGCACCTCCTGCCCATCAACACGCCGGAAGATCTGGCCAAGGTGGTGATCGAGGGATGCACGGGCGGCAAACCCACGGCGAGCCGGCACGTCGATGAAAATTGCCCGCCGGCGCCGCAGGGCCGACCGCTGGTCGTTATCGGCGACGTCGCCACGGTCGTAGAAGATCATCAGCCGCTGATCGGCGACGCCGTCTCCGACGATGGCCAAGGCCTGCTGCTCGTGATCGAGAAGTTCCCCGAGGCCAACACCCTCGACGTGACCCGGGGCGTGGAGGATGCGCTCGATGGCCTGGGTCCCGGACTTGCCGGCATCCAAACCGATACCACCATCTTCCGGCCGGCGAACTTCATCGACACGGCACTCGACAACCTCGGCCAGGCGCTGCTCATCGGCTTCATCCTCGTCGTGCTGGTCCTCGGCACCTTCTTCTTCGACTGGCGCAGTGTGCTGATCGGCGCCATCGCGATCCCGTTGTCGCTGGTTGCCGCCGGGCTTGTGCTCGCGCTGCGCGGCGCCACTTTCAACATGGTGATCCTGGCGGGGCTCGTCGTTGCCCTCGGGGTGATCGTCGACGACGCCATCATGACCATCGAGAACATCGGTCGGCGGCTGCGGCAGCACCGGCAGGAGGGAAGCGACAAGTCGCCGGCGGCCATCATCCTCGAGGCTGTCCTCGAGGTGCGCAGTCCCCTCATTTCGGCAACGCTGATCGTCTTGATCGCCGCGATGCCGGTCTTCTACTACGCCGATCTCGAGATCTTTGGGAACGCAACGGGCTCGTTCTTCGGTCCGCTCGCCCTCTCCTACGCGCTGGCGGTGCTGGCCTCGCTGGTCGTCGCCCTCACCGTCACGCCGGTGCTGGCCCTGTTGCTCATGTCGAATGAGCCCCTGCAGCGCCGTCAATCCCCGCTCGTCCACCGGCTCCAGCGTGGCTACGCAACGGCCCTCGCGCGCATCGTCCATCGACCGAGTTGGATCTACGCGGTGGCCGTCGCCGTCGTTGTGGTCGGCCTCGCCGTAATGCCGCAGCTCACGCGATCGCAGGCGATGATCCCCTCCTTCGAGGAACGGGACCTCCTGATTCAATGGACGGGCGCCCCCGGCACGTCGCGTACTGAAATGAGCCGGATCACGGGTCAGGTCAGCGGCGAATTGCGGACGATCCCGGGGGTCCGAAACGTTGGTGCCCACGTCGGTCGTGCCGTGACGGGCGACCAATCGACCGATGTCAACGGCGGCGAACTCTGGGTCAGCATCGATTCTGGGGCCGACTACGACCGGACAGTCTCCGCCGTCCGGGAGGTGGTCGACGGGTACCCGGGCCTGGACAACAGCGTCCTGACCTATACAGAACAGAAACTAGCGGAGGAGCGGAAAGAGACGGGCGACTCGGTCGTCGTCCGCATCTACGGCCAGGACCAGGAGGTCCTCCGCAGCAAAGCGGAAGAGGTGCGCCAGCTCGTGGTGGGTGTCGACGGCGTTGCCGAAGGGCTCATCGACCTCACGGCCGAGCAGCCGCAGATCGAAGTCCAGGTTGACCTCGCCGCAGCTCAGCAGTACGGACTGAAGCCGGGCAACGTCCGGCGGGCGGCGGCGGCACTGCTCTCGGGCATCGAGGTTGGCAGCCTCTTCGAAGAGCAGAAGGTGTTCGAAGTCATGGTGGTCGGCGTGCCTGAGGTGCGCAGCAACCTGACCACGATCCAGGACCTTCTCATTGACACCCCCACCGGTGGACAGGTCCGTCTCGGCGATGTTGCCTCCGTCCGCGTCGCGCCAAATCTGGACGTCATCAAGCACGATGCCGTCTCGCGGTACATCGACGTTACCGCCAACGTGCGAGGGCGGGACCTCGGCGCGGTGGCCGACGACCTTGAGCAGGTTGTGCAGGGAGTGGCCTTCCCGCTCGAGGCCCATGCCGTGGTCCTCGGCGACTACGCAGACCGCCAGGCGGACGAGCGTCGGCTGCTCGGCTTCGCCCTTGCCGCTGCCCTCGGCGTCTTCCTCCTCCTCCAGGTCTCGTTCGGCAGTTGGCGCCTGGCGACCCTCGCGTTCCTTGCCCTCCCTGCCACCTTGGTCGGCGGGGTGTTGGCTGCCTACGCCGGGAACGGGGCGCTCTCGATCGGCTCCCTGCTCGGCTTCCTGACGGTGCTAGCGATCGCCGCCCGCAATGGGATTGTGATGATCAGCCATCTTCAGCGCCTGGAGCAGGAGGAGGGGGAGCCATTCGGACCCGGCCTCGTCCTGCGGGGCGCGCGGGATCGGCTGGCCCCGATCCTGATGACCGCCCTCGCAACGGGGCTGGCGCTCGTGCCGCTGGTGGTGGCAGGAAATCGAGCCGGCCATGAGATTGTCCGCCCAATGGCGGTGGTGATCCTCGGCGGCTTGGTCACTTCGACCTTGCTCAATCTCTTCCTCGTCCCCTCCCTCTACCTGCGTTTCGCGGCCTCCGCCCCACCCAGGACTGCTGCCGCGCCAATGCCCATCAGCCCGGCCCACAGCCCCGCAGATTAGCGAGCGGAAGCGACGTTCAAGAAAGGTGAAAATCAAATGAATCCTAGAAAACGGTGGAGCGCTGTTCTTGTGGTCATCGCGGTGCTGAGTGTCGCGGCCTGGGTGCTCGGACATGGATCGGCTGAGGCAGATACGCCGACCAAGACCGAACCTGCCAAAGTCGAGCATCTCGAAAACTCGGAGCTCAGTCGCGTGATCCTGACCCAAAGGGCAGCCGAACGGTTGGCGATCGAGACGGCCGTAGTTCATGACGAGCAGGTCGGCGGGGCGCCGCGGAAGGTCATCCCCTACGCCGCAGTGCTGTACGACGCGCAGGGCGCCACCTGGACCTACACGAGCCCGGAACCCCTGGTCTACATCCGCCATTCCATCACCGTCGAGCGAATCGAAGGCAATTTGGCGGTGCTCTCGGATGGTCCGGACAATGGCGTCACCGTGGTGACGGTCGGAGCGGCCGAGTTGTACGGAACCGAGTACGGCGTCGGCCATTGACCGCGCAGGAAGGGCCTCTCCGATGATGCGCTGGATCGTCCAATCGAGTCTAAAGCTTCGATTCCTCGTCATTGCACTGGCCGCGGTGATGATGGTCTTCGGTGCCGGCCAATTGCGCGGCATGCCGGTGGACGTCTTCCCCGAGTTCGCTCCGCCGCGCGTCGAGATCCAAACCGCCTGCCTCGGACTCTCCGCGGTAGAAGTGGAAGAATTGATCACCGTTCCGCTCGAGCAGGCGCTCAACGGAGTCGCCGGGCTCGACGTGATGCGCTCCAAGTCGGTTCCTCAATTGTCGTCGATCGTCCTCATCTTCCAGCCAGGGACCGTTCTGATGACCGCCCGGCAGCTGGTGGCGGAGCGCGTGGCGACGGTGGCCCCCTTCTTGCCGAGTTGGGCGGCCCCACCGGTCATGCTGCAGCCGCTCTCGTCGACAAGCCGGGTCATGAAGATCGGACTTTCATCAGATCAGATCAAGCCGATCGAATTGTCCACCCTCGCCTATTGGAAGATCAGGGCCCGGCTCCTCCGTGTTCCCGGTGTGGCGAACGTGGCGATCTGGGGCCAGCGAAAGGAGATGCTCCACATCCAGGTCGATCCGGACCGGATGCGCGCGCACAACGTGTCGCTCGACCGGGTGATGCGGGTCAGCTCGGAGGCCCTGGACTCAGGGCTACTGACCTACACCAGCGGCGTGAAGGTTGGGACCGGCGGGTTCATCGAGACGGCTAATCAGCGGCTCGGGATCCGGCACGTCCTGCCCATCGTTTCACCCAACGACCTCGCCCAGGTAGTCGTCCAGGAGAAGGACGGCCAGGTTGTCCGCGTCGGCGACGTGGCCGACGTCGTAGTCGATCACCAGTTGCTCAGCGGCGACGCCGTCATCAACGACGGCCCCGGCCTGATGCTCATCGTCGAGAAACTTCCCTGGGGTAACACCCTGGAGGTGACCAAGGGGGTCGAGGCGGCACTCGACGAGATGCAGCCCGGGCTGACCGGTGTTGAGATCGACTCGACCATCTTCCGACCGGCGACCTTTGTCGAGATGGCGCTTCACAACCTCACCAGGGCGCTCCTGCTTGGCTTGATCCTCGTGGCACTGATCCTCGCCGTCTTCCTCTACGACTGGCGCAGTGCCGTGATCAGCCTCGTAGCCATCCCGCTCTCCCTGATGGCGGCCGGGGTCATACTCTACCTCCGCGATGCGACGATCAACACGATGATCTTGGCAGGGCTCATTATCGCCGTCGGCGTCGTCGTCGACGACGCGATCATCGATATCGAGAACATCGTCCGGCGACTCCGGCAGTACCGCCTGGAGGGGAGCACCAAGTCCACCGCGTCGATCATTCTCGAGGCGTCGCTCGAGGTGCGCAGTGCCATTATCTACGCAACCCTGATCGATGCGATGGCGGTGCTCCCGGTCTTCTTCATGGAGGGGCTGACCGGGGCGTTCTTCCGGCCGCTCGCATTCTCATACGCCCTTGCGGTGCTGGCCTCGATGGTGGTCGCCCTGACCGTCACGCCGGCAATGGCCCTGCTCCTCATGTCCAAGGCGCCCCTTGAGCGCCGCCAGGCCCCGTTCGTGCGGTGGCTTCAGGCCGGCTACTCACGGGTACTTAGCAGGATCGTCCAGCGACCGCGCTGGGCCTACTCCACCGTGGCAGCGGTTGCGCTGACCGGACTCGCCGTTCTGCCGGCTCTCGGGCAGTCGATGCTTCCCGAGTTCAAGGAGCGCGACTTCCTGATGCACTGGGTCACGAAGCCCGGCACGTCCCATCCGGAAATGGTCCGGATCACGACGTTGGGTAGCCAAGAGCTGCGGGCCATTCCGGGGGTGCGCAACTTCGGAGCCCACATTGGGCAGGCCACGACGGCGGATGAAGTCGTCGGCATGCACTTCGGCGAAAACTGGATCAGTGTTGACCCTTCGGCCGACTACGACAAGACCCTGGCCTCCGTTCAGGAGGCAGTCGACGGCTATCCTGGACTTTATCGCGACGTGCAGACCTATCTGAAGGAGCGAATCCGAGAAGTTCTCACGGGTTCGAGCAACGCCCTCGTCGTGCGAATCTACGGTCCGGACCTCCCTGTCCTCCGTGAAAAGGCGGAGGAGGTACGGCTCCTGATGGCGGGGATCGACGGCGTCGTCGATGAGCACGTCGAGCTCCAGGTCGAGGAGCCGCAGCTGGAGATCGAGGTCGACCTCATCGCCGCTCAGCAATACGGGCTCAAGCCGGGTGACGTCCGCCGGGCGGTCGCGGCATTGGTGGCGAGCGAAGAAACGGGGGACCTCTACTATGACGGGAAGACCTTCGACGTCCGGGTGATCGGCCTGCCCGAAGCCCGTCACAGTCTGACCAGTATCCACGAGTTGCTCATCGATACGCCCTCCGGCGAGCAAGTGGCACTTGGCGATGTCGCCGACGTGCGGCTTGCCCCTACTCCGAACGAGATCAAACACGAGAACCTGTCGCGCCGCATCGACGTCAGCGCCAACGTGCGGGGGCGGGATCTTGGTGCGGTGGTCGGCGACCTTGAGGAGAGCCTGAAGGGTGTCGCCTTCCCGCTCGAGTTCCACGCCGAGGTCCTCGGCGAGTACGCCGAGCGTCAGGCAGCCCAACGGCGCCTCCTCGCCTTCGCTCTTGCCGCCGCCCTCGGCGTCTTCCTCCTCCTCCAGGCCTCGTTCGGCTCCCTGCGGCTGGCGACGCTCTCCTTCCTGACGCTGCCATCGGCCCTGGTCGGTGGCGTACTGGCCGCCTTCGCCGGCGATGGAGTGATCTCCCTTGGCTCCCTCGTCGGCTTCCTGACGGTGCTGGGCATCGCGGCACGCAACGGGATCATGATGATCAGCCACTTCCAACACCTTGAGCGGGAGGAGGGCGAGCCGTTCGGGCCGGGGCTGGTCATGCGCGGAGCGCGGGAGCGGCTGGCTCCGATCCTGATGACCGCCCTGGCCACCGGTCTGGCCCTGGTGCCGCTGGTGGTCGCCGGCAGCATCCCTGGCCACGAGATCGAACACCCCATGGCGGTGGTCATCCTTGGCGGCTTGGTCACATCGACCATGCTCAACCTCTTCCTCGTACCCTCCCTCTATCTTCGGTTTGGGAAGAGCAGGGCGATGCTTCCCGCCCCCAGTGGTGGAGTTGCATGAGTTCCTGAGGGCTAGCTGAATCTGCGCGGGTGGCGGGCGGTGGTCGCGACGGCGATCATCACCTGCCACTCCGGGCGAGGGCTTGTCGTCGCCCACCGGATGATGGGAGGATTCAGAGGTGATTCAGAGGTGGACTGTGGCGGGACGCCGGCCAATCGGACTGCTTGGGCTCCTGCTGGTGCTGGGACTGCTTGGACACCTGTACGATGGGTTGGCCGAAACGCCTCACACCGACGTGACGGCGATCCCCGTACCGGCTAGGTCGACGCCTGAACTGCCTTCCACGACTCCCAGCGGCGATCCGATCCTCGTCGGTGCCGGGGACATCGCCTCGTGCTCATCCGACAATGACGAGGCGACGGCACGGCTTCTCGACGGCATCGGCGGCACGATCTTCACCCTTGGCGACAACGTCTACTCCGACGGCACCGCCAAGCAGTTCGCCGACTGCTACAACCCGACCTGGGGTCGGCACAAGCATCGCACGCGCCCCGCCTCCGGCAACCACGACTACCATACCGACGCCGCTGCGGGCTACTTCGGCTACTTCGGCGCGGTCGCGGGCAACCCCACCGAGGGATGGTACAGCTACGACCTCGGCGACTGGCACATCGTGGTCCTCAACAGCAATTGCGATGATGTCGGTGGCTGTGACTCCGGTTCGCCTCAAGAGCGCTGGTTGCGAGCGGACCTCGCCTCTAACCCTGCATTGTGCACGCTGGCATACTGGCACCACCCTCGGTTCAGTTCGGGTGAGCATGGCGATGACAAGAACGTGAGCGCGTTCTGGGAGGCGCTCTACGATGCGGACGCCGACGTCGTCCTTTCCGGCCACGACCACCACTACGAGCGATTCGCTCCTCAGGACCCCGACGGTCGGAACGACTCCGAGCGCGGAATTGTCTCCTTCGTCGTCGGGACCGGTGGTCGAAGCCTCCGCGACTCCGACGACACGAAGCGGAACAGCGTCGTCCGTGACAGCGAGACCTACGGGGTGATCGAGTTGACGTTGCGTCCGGACGGCTATGGCTGGCGCTTCGTACCGGTGGAGGGTCAGACGTTCACGGATGTCGGAAGCGGAGCCTGCCACTGACCGCCGCCTCTGGAGCTCATCCGCGGTTCGGCAAGGCCACGACCTCGCGCGTGAGGTTGGCGTGTCACTGGCGGAAAGACGACGAAAGCGACCGGGAACGGCAAGAGGCCGAAGTCGGCATTACTTCGGCCTGAATGCCCTTGGCGATTCGTCCGGCAGGTGGGCGGGGCCGTGACGCCTCCCGCGGGGGAGACCCGTGCCGATGGCGCCGACACTCCGCCCGCTGACCGGCGACGACACGCGGACCATACCTTCAAGAGCGAACTCGTCGAGCGGCACCACTGGCCAACGCCTCCACTCCGCCCTCGGCTACCTCGCCCCCGTCGCCTTCGAAGAAAGGAGGGCACCACTGCCCATCGCCGCCTGGCCGCCACCTGTCGACCACTTCGGGGCAACTCCACCCTGCCTGCCCGGAGGCCGCGCCGCTCGCCCGGCCCGGCCCAAACTCGGACGCACACACATTCAGGCAGGGCCATTTCAGTTCTTGCTTCGACGGACTCGAATCCTTGGCAAACCCCTCCGCTTCGCAATCGATTGGGCCGGAGAAGCGGGATTGGCGGGCGAATCCTGCGCCGACGAACCGTCGATTCATGAGGTTTTGCCGAGTTTTCGAGCCAGAATTAAGGCGCCGAAATAGCCCTCACGTTCAGGTCGCGGCCCTTGACACCCGTGCGTGTTCCGCTACACTGAACCAATCTTAGACGTTGTAACATCGACACATGTTTGATCGCTGATATACCGGACGGAGAGAGTGGCGGAGCCCGCTCGGTCGGTCCCACCTTAGCGACTCGGTTGCCAACGTGGCTTCGGAGGTTCCCATGAAACATCGTGCCGTGGCAGTGCTCCTTATCGGCATCCTTGCCCTCATCCTCCCTGGTACGGCCAGCGCCGCCCGGGTACCGCTGCGGGGTGGAAATGCCTTCGCCTTTTTCATTAGTTACGATGCCTCTGGTTGTGTCGAGACCGCTGTCTTTGTATTGGTGAGCCTCGGCGACCGAACCGAGGTGGGGATTTCGGTGAACGATAGCTGTGAGGGAAAGTTGTTGATGGCCGCGCGGGGTTCGGCGCCGCTTGGGAGACGCGCATTCACAATGCGTCGGTCCCTGGAGACGGCAACTCTGAAGACAAGCGTGACCGCCGATGATGCGGTAACGGGGGCGTCGTTCCGGGTGCAGGTGACGCTGACATGGCGAGGCCACGGGGCCACCTCCCAGGACGTGGACAACTTCCACGCGGTCTCGCCGGGCTTCCGGGTCGATGGCGCCTACAGCGGAGTGAGCAGGTTCGCCGAGGCGAAGGGCGTTGTCGCAGGCCCGAAGGCAAGTTTCACGCCGGAGCCTGCGCTCTTCGCGCCGATGATGTGGGTCAGCAACGGTGAGGTTATCCTCGCCTGAGGTCCAAGAGAGACGCGGTCCAGTCCTGCGCACCAGGCTCCGACTACCCGTCGATGCTGACCGGCGGTGGAAGGAGTCCACTTCCCGCTCCACCGACACCACCGCGGGCGCCGTACGATCGCCGCCGTAATGTGGCGGCGACCGCGCCAGACGGTTAATGACCCTGTGGACGATTGCGCTTTGGTACAGACGCAGCCGCGACGCGGCTCACGCCGAGGCGGAGGAGATGAACCGCCAAGCTGACCGTGGCTGTTTGTCAAATTCGTTCGGGCGCTTCTACTACTTCGCTCCGAAGTCCGGCGCCGAATCACCTATCTGGGGCGAGACTCTGATCGATTTGTTAGTGGATCAGCCGTGGAACGAGTGACGATACCCGGAGAGTCATCCCATCGTAGTAACGATTGGCTCGCTGTGCGCGGCATCGCAGAGGGGCACAAAGGAAGGGAACGGTACAGGTCCTCGTCCTACGCGACGACTGCTTCAACACCAAACCAAGCGGGTCGCGGCCATCTTGCCGCTGACGACCCGCTGCGGCCAATCGTCACTGGCGATTGGCCAGCCGCCTCGGCCACGTCTCGTCACTAATCTTCGCCTCGGTCGATAGCCGTTTCGACCGGTGTGGGTGACCAGCATCGATGCCGAAAGGCCGAAGCTGGCATCAGGCCTTGCTCCCGGCACGACCCCTGGCGTTCTCCAAGCCCAACGTAAGGGTACCGCCCGCCCGCCGTCGAGGATCGGACAATGTGGACCTCCGATTCAACGTCCTGACTCGCTCAACGTGCTACTCGCTGCCCACGCGTCGTGGTCTGCCGACGCGTCGTGTTCGGTTCCTGGAGCGCCGTCTACGGCAACGATTCGCATTTGCCCAAGCACGAAGCGCTACTGCCATCGCCCGTCTGCCCGACGCCTCGAGCACGTCGGCCAGCGAGTACCCATGCGTAGTGGAGGTGCTCCGGGTCGGTGGACAGGAGACGACTCGGCTGCCTCGGGCATTTGCGCCCTCCATGCTTCGAACGCGACAGGGGTGCGGTAGCCGAGGACGGAGTGGAGGCGTTAGCGATGAGGAATGACCTCAAGCCGTCTAGGCCAACCTTTGACTTTGTGCGGCGGTGGTTCCCGGCGAGGCAGGCAGGGCGTTCTACGTCGCCTCGGGCCGACCGGTGATGTTTTACCGACTGCTCGCCGTCTTGGCCGACATCCACGGCGTCGAAGCACAGCCGGGAACGTTCGGCACTCGGTGGCCGATACCTCCGCCGCAAAGTTCGACCTCGGGATCGCCGCTTCGATGACGCTCGACAATGAGATTGCGCGAACGGTCGCGATGGCCAACTGCTGACGGGGTCCTCCTCGGTGCGCGAAGATGACACGAGGGACAAGCCGCGACGCGATCACGATTAACCGATCGAGCGTCGCACTCGCGCCACGACCTAGCTCGCGCTAATCGGCCGAGCGCGGGGAGTTGGTTGAGGCCGGCGATGCCACGGACGCGGGCAGTTCTCGTTCGGATCGCACCCGGTAGGACGAATAGCCTTCGTCGTGTCGGGTTTGGAGATTGAGCACCGTACCGATAATGCGAACGACCCCATGGTGGAGCGCATCCACCGCCTGACTTAGGCTGTCAATCCGGGTTCGACCCGACCGGCAAACGAGGATCACACCGTCGACGTGGGCTGCGACTGCGAGCGCGTCGCTGACGGCGAGGACCGGCGGCGTGTCGATCAGGATGGCGTCCGCCTCGGCGCCAATCTCCGCAAGCAGCGCCGGCAGACGGTCGCGGCTCAGCAGGTCGGCGGGGTTCACCGGGACCGGGCCGCTCGTGATGAGCGTCAAGTGGCGCACCGCGGCGATCGGTCTCGCCACCTCGTGCCACGACGCCTTCCCGCCGACAAGAAGGGACGTTACCCCGGCGTTGTTGGGCTCGGCGAAGACGGCATGCAGGATCGGGGTGCGCAGGTTGGCGTCGATCAGGACGGTCTCGATCCCGGCTTGGGCCATGGCCACGGCGAGATTTGCTGCAACCGAAGTCTTTCCGTCCCCGCTACCCGGGCTGCTGATGGCAATGCTCTTGACGGGCCCCAGTGCCGAGACGAAGTCGAGATTGGCCCGCAGGCGGCGGATTGCCTCTGCGGCCGGTGCATCGGGTTGGTCGAGGACGAAGAGCTGGCCGCGCCCGGGCCGCAAGTTGCGGGCGCGCGGAATGATGCTGAGGAGTCCGGCACCGGTGAGAGCCGGGAAGTTGGTGCCGAACTTAACCGTGTTGTCCAGGAACTCGAGAAGCAGAACGAGGGCACCGGCCAACACGAAGCCGGCGAAGGCGGCCGGGATCGTCGCTGAGCGACCAGCCGTCGCAGCCGTCTCCGTCGGCGGGTCAGCCGGATCGACAAGCGTTACCCACGAGGGAGCGGCGGTCGTCGACAGGTCGAGTTGCTGCGCGGCCGCCTGGAGGTCGAGGTACGCCTGACGGAACCGGTTCAGCGACTCGTTCAGCAGGTCCAACTGCGTTTGCGCGTCTGGGGCACCGGCGTTGGGCGCCTGCTGGAGAGTTCGGATCTGCTGCTGCGTCTCGGCGATCTGCTGATCGAGGTCGGCCATCTGCTGGTAGATGGTTTCGCGCGTGGCGCGCCCCCGTGCTGCTTGTTGGTCGGCAAGGTACTCGCCGACCGCGCGAATGATCCCGTTCGCGATGTCGGCCGCGCGCTGCGGGTCCTCGTCCTGGGCTTCAATCTCGACAAGCTCAGTTGGCCGCTCAAGGTTGTCCAGCACGGGCGCGCTCGTGACGCGGGACGCCAAGCCGGTCACGCCATTGGGCAGCCTCAAATCGTCGACCACCTTGGCCAGCACCGATTTGCTCTGCGCGAGGTGGCTGAAGGTGAACAGGCTGTAGCTCGGCGGGTCATTCCCTGCGTTTGGCTCGACGAGCATGACTGCGCGCGCGGCATACAGCGACGGCCCGTCGGACTGTCGTCGGGTGTCGACGTAACGCGCCGTCAAGCCGGCGATCAGCGGGGCGAGAAGCAGGAGCCACCACCGCCGCCGAGCGATCCGAAAAAGTTGCCGCAGGTCAAATTCCATGCGACGTTTCCAACCCCGGGATGGCTCTACGCGACCGCGGGCGCGATGCGGTCCAGGTCCGCGGAAAGCCTACACGTCGTCACCCGGCTCGGGCTATGTCGCGATGGTGACCTCGGTCTCAATCGGCGCGCGACCCGCCCGTGCAGCGACGTCAAACCGATCGCTCGAAGTACGCGAGCGTGTGCCGGAGCCCGTCGCGCAGCTCGATCTTCGGTTCCCACCCGAGCAGCCGGCGCGCCTTGCCGATGTCGGGTTGCCGTCGAGTTGGGTCATCCGTCGGCAGCGGCTCGTGCACGATCGTCGACGGCGAGTTGGTCACGTGGATGACCGTCTCAGCGAAGGCGCGGACGGTGATCTCGGCTGGGTTCCCCAGGTTAACCACCTCGCCCTCCAGACCTGGAGTTTCCATGAGGGCGAGCAGACCGTCCACCAGGTCGTCGACGTAGCATAAGGACCGCGTCTGGTGGCCGTTGCCGTAGATCGTGATTGGTTCGCCGCGCAACGCCTGCACGCAAAAGTTGGGGACGACCCGGCCGTCCGCAGGCTTGGAGCGCGGCCCATAAGTGTTGAAGATTCGGGCGATTCGGACGTCGAGGCCGTGCTGACGGTGGAACTCCATGACGAGGCTTTCGGCGAATCGCTTGCCTTCGTCGTAGCAGGCGCGCGGCCCATTGGGGTTGACGTTGCCCCAGTACGTTTCCGGCTGTGGGTGAACGAGCGGATCGCCATAGACCTCGGAGGTAGATGCCTGGAAGAAGCGGGCACCGTCCCGCTTCGCGATTTCTAATGCGTGCAGCGTGCCGACGGAGTTGACCAGTTGGGTCTCGATGGGATACCGCCCGTAGCCGCGCGGGCTTGCCGGGCTGGCGAGGTTGTAAACGCGGTCGAACGGTTCGGCAAAGGCAGCGTGGTCCAGGTGCTGGGCACTGTCCTGGTAGACGATCTGAAGCTCGGGGTGGCCCACGGCGTGGGCGAGATTGACGTAGCGACCGGTTAGGAAGTTGTCGGCAACGATCACCTCGTGGCCCAGGTCCAGTAAATGATCGACGAGGTGACTGCCGATGAAGCCGGCTCCGCCGGTAACGAGGGTGCGCACCAACTCCGAATCCCTCTCTGTTCCCGCCTCGTTCGGTGGGCGACCTCGTTCCGGCGCGACCTTACCCAGATCCGTCGCCAGGGGTAGTACCATGGAATGCCATGTATTACTGGAGCAGATCAAGCGTTCTGTCAAGTTTCGGGCGAAATGACGTTCCCCGAAGGTCGGTACGGACGCGAGAGGTGCGCCAGGACGATCGGAAAAGCGATCGCTTCCGAGGGAAAGCGGCATCGACACCCTCGCGCCGCCCGCGTGGAATCCCCGCCGCTCGTGGCCACCAAGGAAGGGGCAGACGAGCGCGGTGGCGGCTACGCTGCCGTCCGCATTGCTGATCCTTGGCGGGCCCGCCTTCGAAGTCATCCGGTTGATGGCGACTGGCCAGTGAGAGACGAATCGTCAAGACGCTCGTCCGAAGCGACAACGGCGAGCGCGCACCCGGTATTGCCGTCGGATGCGCGCTCGCCGCCAAGGTGGCTCCCTTACCGCGTCGCGTTAGTCCAGTTTGCTCTTTCCGCTCCTGTTGCCATAATCGTTCTTGGAGCCGCTGGTGCCGAACGTCACCGCGACGACCTTGCCGAGCACGGTAGCCGTCGGGGTCTCGTAGACCCCCCGGTCCTTCTGCTCCGTCGTCATCCCAGTGCCCTCCTCGGAGCCAGAAAAGGCTCCGCCACATGATTGAACGAACGGCTGCTCCGCGAAGCCTTCCCCCTCTCCCAAATCCCGCCACTCCAGACGAGGATACGAGATTTCTGAGCCAGGGATGATCTTTAGACTAGCGACGACCTTGATCGTTGTCAACACGATTTTGGGCCAATTGGCAGGGACCGATGAACTTCAACTGTACGTGCACATTGTCTTGAGAAGAGCCGGTTTGCGACATTACGGTGGAAATGCTGCCGGGATATCGGGTGTTCGGCCCCGGATACCACCACGTCGCCGTGGTGCCGAGCGAGCCAAAGGGCCGAGCGCGGTGTCGTGATATTGCAAGCTAGGAGAGAGTGTTGCCCAACGAGCGAACGTTGATTGCGGACCAATTACCAGATGCTGGTGGAGGACCAGGCCACTGCGGAAGCAGTGGACGAG
>JAXDKI010000029.1:0-6770 GCA_034667245.1 Thermomicrobiales bacterium
GTTTGGTAGTCAGTCCCGAGATAGTGTACGGACTATACATTCACCACGGCAAGGGACGTGAGACGGACGGCTTTCGTCTGTCGGCAAATACTTCGCGGAAGTCTCGTTTCAACGAGTCTATCCGGGATCTGTTATTAATTTCTCCTGAAAAAAATGGAAACCCAGGATAAGAAAAACCAAATATCCGTGACTCCGCGCAGATATATACAAAACATTGCCGTTGATTTCGTCATCAACGCTTGTGATGTATTGGCTCCTATGGGCTCGCACATCTGCAAGATCGGCCAATGATGGTAGTTTTATAGTTCTCCTTTTTGGCTCCCCTGTCCGGAGTCGAACCGGTATGATCAAGTTTGAAGATACTGTCTGCTAGTCATGCCTCCCGAAGTCCAGCGTAACAATAACGGCACCTCGTTCGTGCCAGGAGGCGGCCGTATTCAATGGCAATTGGAGGGACGAACTGCGTGGAGATTCATGGAGTTACGAAAAAGTCTGTTAGCAACTCAAGAACCAGAAAATATTTTGACAGGAACAGATAAAAAACAGGTGCCGATCTATCTGGTTTTTGACCTTCGGGCTGCCCCAAATCTCGCAGCGCGGCGCGGTTTTAGGATTCGTCCTCGTAGGGGAGGTTGCCCCGATGGATCGGGACTATCTGGTCAGACCCTTCACGAGGCACGAGGGCTACTATGACGAGGGCGGATTTGGACGCCCAATTGCGTCGCGACCCACGTTCCCAACACGGCCGCTATGACCGTCCCTGTCTTGCCGCTCTGTCAGTCGCCTCCGAGGAGTGTTTCAAGCATGCGACCTGCCCCGTCTCTTGCGCGAACCAAAGGCCAACGCATCGCGCTCTTGTTGCTGGTCGCTCTGCTCCTGGCAACCGTCGGGGGGCAGACCGGGATCGCGGCGGAAACCGGGAAGGTGATCACCCTCGGTGAGAGCCTGAATGCCGAGCAGCGCCGGGAGATGCTCGACTATTTCAAGTCCGGTGACGACGACGAGGTCCTCACCGTCACCCAGCAGGAAACCGTCGAGGCGATGCAGGGCGTCCTCGACGGAGTTGGGGGACCGGTAACGGGCGCCTACTCCTCGACCGCGCTGACCTGCCGCAACCTGGGCGACGGTCTCGACATCACGACGCGCAACATCACACTCATCACACCCAGCATGTACGCGATGGCGCTCGTCACGGCCGGGCTTGGCGATGCCACGCTCGTCGTATCCGCTCCGTTCGATACCTCCGCCTTGGGAACTTCGGCGATGACCGGTGTGTTCAAGACGTGGGAGATCGCTCCCTGCGCCAGCGGGCATACCACGAAGTCGCGACAGCGCCTCGCCCTCGAGCAGCTCGCGTTGGCGGCTGCCATCGGTCAGGCGATCAGCACCGGCGGAGGGACCGACGGCGTGCAGCCGGCGGCCAACGTCGTTCTGGAGACCCAGAAGACGATCGTCACCGAAAAACTGAAAAAAGAAGCGGACATCGACGCGGCCCTCCGACGCGAGGAGCAATCCGAGGGGATCGAGATTCCCGGCGACCTGCGACAAAAGCTGGTCGACCTCTTCGTCCGTCTAGGGAAGGCCAACATCGACTGGAGCACCTTCGCCGCCGGCTGGACGATCGAGTACAAGGCGAACAACCAGATTTCGATGACCGGCGACGGCATCGCAGTTCGTGAGGCACGCCAGACGGCGACCGCCGAGGCCGCGGCGATGACGGCCACCGCGGAGGCAGCCTCAGCGCTCACGGCGACGGCTGAGGCTGCTACGCAGTTGACCGCCACCGCAAGGGCCCATGCGCGGATGACCGCCACCGCAAGGGCGGCGGCGCGGGGAACGGCAACGGCTTCCGCCGAGGCCGAGATGACGGCGGTTGCCGACGCCTGGGCGACGGAGGACGCAATCGCCGCCCTGACCGCAACGGCGGACGCCATGCCGACCGCGACCGCTCTCCCGACCCCGACGGCGACCCCGTCGCCGCTTGGTCTCAGCGGCAAAGTGACCGGTATCCAGGGCAACCTCCTTTCCATAAAGGAAGCCGGCAAACAGGAGTCGACGCAGTTCACCGTCGACAGCGACGCGACGATCACTCGAAGCGGGAAACCTGCCACCCTCGAGACGGTGGCGGTGGGAGACAGGGTCGACCTGACGGTCGATGGGAACACCAATCACGTGCGAATGCTGTCTGCCACCGCAGCACCGACGCCCATTGCGACGCGGCTCGCAGGACTCTGGTGGCTGATCCCCGTCGCGGCGGTGGTCGCGATCGTGATTCTCTGGAAGCGTCGGGTTGTCGTGGAGCCGTTCGTCGTCAAACGGGTAGCGGCGGCCTAGGCACCTGGACGATCGACGTGCCGACGACTGGATGATCGAGGAGGAATGACGATGCGCTTGCTGTCCGGTCAGTCATCGGTGCCGACTCCGGCGAGAACTGACGCGAAGAACAGCCGGACCGTCAAGAACGACGCGCCGGCGATCCCCCCGGAACTGCTTCTCCGTCGCGACAGCAAGATCCGGTACGAGCGAAACGGCGCCGTCTATGCCACCGACGGCAAAGTAGGCAGTCTGAACAGGGTCGTCGTCGATGAGAGCGCCGGCGAGGTGGTCGAGTTAGGAGTGGCGATCGACGGCGAGAATAGAATCGTCCTGCTCCCGCCAGACCTGGTCGACAAGACCGTCGGGAGTGCCGTCTTCCTGACGATCAGCCGGATCCAGTTCGCCCAGCGCGCGGCGAGCGCGCCGGCGTTCGAGAA
The DNA here is from genome assembly GCA_034667245.1 of Thermomicrobiales bacterium. Classification (GTDB taxonomy): domain Bacteria; phylum Chloroflexota; class Chloroflexia; order Thermomicrobiales; family UBA6265; genus DATBFX01. The sequence continues at coordinate 2,754 of JAXDKI010000029.1, forward strand.
GAAGCACTTTGAGCCTGCCGACGTCAAGGCGCTGCTGAAGCGCGACGGGCGCAGCGGGGGAATGATGCCCCGTCGCGCCGTTGCGAATGCCGGCAATGACTTCGTCGAGACCCCAAGCGCGTCACCGCTCGACCGCCTGCAGCCACGACGAGCCGATGCGGTCGCGGCCGACTGATAGCTAGGTCAGTGGCACGTGGAGGACGGCAGATCCGTGTGCCGGCGACAAATCTCGTCGATGAGCGATGAGATTGGCGCGTAGGAACGCAGTCCGCGCTCAAACGCGGTGCTGGCGAGTCGTCTGACCGCCTCGACTGGATGATCGGCCGGAGCGACGGTCGAGATCGCATCGAACTCTCGCAACATCTCTGCCCAGTGGCAAAGCAGGTCGCGCTCGGCCTCCTCGCACCAGCGGCGTTCGGCTCGGGCGAGTGCCAGCAGTTCGGATGCGAGCGCCATCCGCTCGGCGTCGTTGAGGAATTCACCGAGCTCGATTCGTAGCCGAATCTGATGCAGACGGGCCGGCGGCTCGTCGAAGAGTTCCCGTACGTAGGCCGCCTCGGCGAAGCGGCCAGTCAGCCGACAGAGGTTGTAGAGTCGCTTCGCAACCTTGGCGTAGTCGCCTCTCTCCGCATTGCAATATTTCGCGATCTCACGTTCCATGTGCCATATGTAGTAATCCCGGCTTCCGGGTTCCAGCCCGGCGGTGATGGCGGCAGCCAGGTCTGCGGCGGCGGCGTCCAGATAGATTTGCTGAAAGTCGGCGTCGATGACGCCGTCGAGGCTCTCGATCGCACCATCCGGGGTCTCCCAGGTCGCGTCGATGGCTTTGGAGACGCGGCCGGGTCCGCCCAGCGATGGATCGATCAGTGTCCAGTCGATCTTGATGAAACCGGGATCTGCGGCGGCTTCGCGCCACGAGACTGTCACCGCCTTGCCGGTCGGGAGGCGACGCTCGATCTGTCCGGCGGCGAACTCGTGGGCTGACCAGCAGAGCGAGAGTCCCTCACGGTGCCCGAAATACACCTCTTCGAAGCGAAGACCTGGCTGCTGCCCGGACTGAACGACGTTGGAGTGGATGACGTGCGCGAGCGTGATAACGGCACTCTCATGATCCGAAGCGGCGATGTGGAGGCGCTCAAAGAAGTCGGCGTCGGCCGGAAATGGCTGGATGCGACCTTGCGCGGAGCTGCCGGCGATCGCCAGGGCTGACGAAACGGCGGGCATGGGCGGTGTCGCGACGAGGCGCCCGATTTGACGCAAGCGCGCCGCGGCGGTGGGATCAAAGTCGATCAGCGCGAGCTCGTGGCCCCCGAATTGGCCATCCATGGTACGCGCAAACTCTCCGGGCGTCGCATTGGCACGGGCAACCGCCTGCAGCCAATCTCGGGCAGACTCCCGATCAAGATCGATACCGGCCGAATTCGCGATAGTGACGAGTTCGTCGATGATCGCATCGTACGATCGCGACGATGAGGCCGATGTTCGCGCGCTTGGCGTAGTCTCGGCCTGGCCTAACGGCGGACTGTCAGCGGTCGCACCAGGTAGAGTCATCGCATCGGCGCCTCCTCACGTTGCCGCAGCGGGCCGCTCGACCTCTCCACGACGCATGCATCAGGCGCGTGGACCACCCCTGCCTCACATGGTCACTATTGTGTACAGCGGCGGGACCGGGTATATGCCTCTATAGTACGGCGACCACCGCATTGCGCGGCATGTTAGCCGGCATTCGAGCCGTTGTCTCCGGCACGCGGTGACTGCCGGACGCGGAATTCCGTGCCATACTTGAGCACGGTGCTCTTCTCAGCTGAGGCGGCTTGGGCTTGCCGAAGTGATGCGATCGGTGGAGGTGAGTAATGGTCGACAAATGCCCGAACTGTGGACAACCGAGCCGGCCCGGTGCGCGGTTTTGCACGAGCTGCGGGTTCCGTCTGCCGGAACGGCCCGTCGAGCCAGAGCCTTCATCGCTGTCACGTTCGCCGTTCGCCACAACGTCAACCGTTGCCGCATCGTGGTGGCCCTCTTCCTCCGGAACCGCCGATCAACCGCAGCCAGCACACGAGGACCAGGCGGTCGATAGCATTGGAGCGGTTGACAGCGCTCCGCCTGCCCCGGTCGAAGCCACCGCTGAAGAGCCCGCCTTGATTGATGCGCAACCCGAAGCTGCGCACGATGCCGCAGTAGAGGACTCAGCGCCTGCAGCTGAGGACTCCGAGCCCACATCGAGCGCATCTGACTCGGCGCCTTTTCCCCAATGGCCGTCTTTCCCCAGCTATGGCTCGAGTGATGATGGGCCAGCATCGTCGTGGGGATCTCCGGCCTCTTCTGAAACGGATGATTCGGCAGCGAACCGATCGGACGATCTGGCTGCTGCCGTCGAGGAAATCGCGGACCGGTGGGCTGGGAGCGGCGAACAGACCGATCAGTCCCAAGACCTCGCCGAGGCTCCGGTCGAGATACCAGATGCTGACGTCCCGTCCGGCCAAGTGGTCTCGCCCGAACCTGATGACGTAGAGGCGGGGCCAAAGGACATCGGCGACTCGGGCAAGCCGACTTGGTCCGCGGAGCCTGAGGCTGTTGCTCCATTCGCGGCGGCTTCCGGTGCTCCGACGGACGGAGTGGAGACGGCGGTGGCCGGTGGTGCGATCGTCACCGGCGGCCAGCTGACGGCCGGAGATTCCCTCGCGCGCGCTCGATCTCTCCTGGACGAGCTGAGCTCCTTGCTGCCGGCACTCGCCGCGCCTTCTGCCGGCGAGTCGGCGGGCGACCTTGTCGGAATCGCCGCAGCGCTGGCTGAAGCGCGGGATGACGCGGTGGCGCAGCAATCCCAGCTCGAAGCCCTGACGGCAGTGGTCGATACCGCGAGAGCGCGACCGCGGGACATCGACGTTATGCTCGACCTCTCGCGGCAGGTCGAGGCGATTGTGGCGCTCAGAGCGGGCTACGATCGCCTCCTGGCGGCGACCGAGGACGCGCTTTCTCAACTCAGGGCCCAGTAAGGCGCAGACACGCTCCGGTTGTCGGCAGATCGATTTGGTCGGGCGCTTGGCGTCGAGACCGACGTATCTGCGTGCCAACTCTCGGCCCGGCCGTATCGGGACGTTTGGTCGATTTACCCCCATGTACACGCGCTTCATGCTCGCGAGCGGGAGGTGAGCTCCGGTGGTGCTCGCCCGCCGGCGACGGATCATGGGGGTAAACGATTATGACGAATGCGACATTAGAGGTGAGCGAGGAGCAGGGTTCCGCCGGAGGCCTAAGGCTCGGCTCGTTCCAACTCGGCCGGCGCATCGCCGAGGGGAAACTCGCTCATCCCTCGGTCGTCATGATGGCGGCCGTCGGTGCCGCCGGTACTCCCTTCGAAAGCCGACCCGCTATTGCCCACTGTGTTCCGGTGAATCCGGAAGACGCGGAATGTGTGGCTCGCGCCGAGGATGTGGTGACGCGGCTACGGGCGGTGCGTCACCGATCGATCATTCCCGTCCTCGAGGCGGGTATCGCCGGCGGCGTGGCATTTGCCGTCGAGGCGAGACTAGACGGAGCCTATCTTGCCGATCTGTTGGCGGAGCAGGGCAAGCTTTCTCCGGTTCAGGTGCGGCGGCTCGTCGATGACGCGGCGGCGGGCCTCGCGACGGCGCACGCGGGTGGCCTCAGACATGGTCGGCTGACGCCGGCTGCCGTTTGGGTGAGCAATGACGGCGGCGCGGCGATCGGGGGATTCGTTGCCGGCGCTACCGCTCCTGTCGATAGCGCGGCGGACGTCTGGCGAGTGCCGGACGGAACGAGGGCAGATTTTGGCGCCACCTCGGATCAGTACCAACTTGCCTTGACGGCTGCGGCGGCGCTGACCGGGGAGATGCCTGGCGCACCGGATGGCGTCCGTGACTCATTGCCCGGCGTACCGAGCGTGGTGGTTTCGGTGCTGTCGCGCGCAACGGCGACGAAGCCAGACGAGCGATATCCTGATGTGAACGCCTTTGCCCAAGCGTTTGGGGAATCGATCGTACGTGCCGGCGAGGA
>JAXDKI010000030.1:0-12906 GCA_034667245.1 Thermomicrobiales bacterium
TCTCGTCGAATCCGTCGGTGGGGGGTGGCAACACCCTCGACGTCGGTCTGTTCGATGAGCAGGGGATCGAGCCGGGCAGTCCCGGCTTTCGCGGCTGGAGCGGCAGCGAACGACTCGCCTTCACGATCGACGAGTCGTGGGCGACCCCGCCCTACCGCCCGGGAGCGATTGGTCCCGGCGTCTGGCACGTCCTGTTCGGTCCATACAAGGTTGGCCCTAGGGGCCTCGACTACCGCGTCGAGATCTGGTTGGACGCCGGGATACCGCGCGACGTCCCCGACATTCTTCTCCACGCCCCTTCAGCATCGCCCAAGGTCCCGCCGGCCGCCGAGCCCGGTTGGGTGCGCGGAGACCTTCATTGCCACTCCCTCTATTCCGACGGCGACTCCTGGCCCTCCGAACTCCTGGTTCGTGCCGCGGAGCTTGGGCTCGATTTCCTCGCCGTCACCGACCACAACAGCGCGCTCTTCCCGGAGCGTCCCGACGAACCGCCCGGACTGCCGTTCCTGCTCCCCGGTATCGAAGTGACGACCTACGGAGGGCACTGGAACGTCTGGGGCCTTCGCCAATGGTTCGACTTCCGGGATCCGACTGCCCCTGGAGTCGAGAAGGAGATGCGACGCGCTATCGCCGCCGGCGGGTTCGTCAGCATCAACCATCCCCGACCGTGGGGACCCGATTGGGACTACGAAGGCATCGACGCCAACCACGCCGTCGAGGTCTGGAACGGTCCCTGGAACCGCCTGAATCCGATCTGCGTCGCATTCTGGGAGGAGCAGCTGGCTCAAGGTCGCCGCGTCGTCGCCGTCGGCGGCAGCGACACCCACGAGCTGCGAGGCGGCGGTGAAGGTCTGCTCCCTCCACCGAAACTCGCCGAACCGACGACCTGGATCGAGGTCGGGCCACGGCTCGACACCGCCTCGCTCCTCGCCGGCCTTCGCAGGGGACGGTGCTTCGTATCCGCCTCCCCCCGGGGGCCTCAACTCTACTGCGACCACGTCGATGGAGAGATGACGGTCCGGGTCGTCGGCGGGGTTGGTGCGAAGCTTCAGGTGCTGGCAGGCACGACGCTCATTGCCGAGCTCGACATAAGCGAGGAGGACTGGTCTAAGGCGTTCGGTCTTCCCGATAACGTGCCGTACGTGCAAGCTCAGGTTGTCGGCCAAGACCAGAGCACGCTCGCGTTCGCGAACCCGATCTGGGTGGGCGACAGACCTTCCGGATGACTGCGGCCGAGCCATCTGGACAATCAGCCGCGATCCTCAGGTCGCCAGTGACTGGCTCTCAACCGGGCCACCACGCCCTCTGACCAAGACTCACCGTAGCGATGCCGTCCTACGGCAAGGAGGCAGGCCAGACCGGCCGGCGAGGTCACGCCGACGTGCTCGATGAGGAAAGCGGCAAGTGCCTCCTCCCCCTCGACGAAGGCGAGTGCGCTGTACTCCGCATTCGTGGACGTTGCGAAGGCATCAGCGGTCAACGAGACCTGGGCCTCGAACAGCAGGTCTGGCTTGAGCGTGCCGCGATCTTCTGCCAGACCGAGGCAGATCAAGTCCACGACCTCGACGGGTGCGATGCCGAGTTCCTCGTCGAGCTCCCGCCGAACCGTGGCGAAGACACCGGAAGCGGCAGCATCAGCGACGTCGGCCGGTTCGACGTTACCCCCGCAGACGTGATGAAACCCCGGATACTCGAACACCTGCTCGCTGCGCCGCTGCACAAGAAGCTTCCCATCAGCGGTCGTGACGGCAACGCTGACGCCGAGCGGATTCGCGAGGGCCTCTCTTCCCTGGCTGACTGCCAGTTCCGGGTGCCGAAGATTAGTGCCGACGAACTCCCGATAGTCGGTCACTCCCAGCTCAAGCGTCAGCGTCCTGTCCTCGACCGACCAATTGATGAGTCGAGTCATCGCTCCCGGAAAGAGATCCCGCCCGCCTGCCGTGGCTTCGGACTTCGCGGACGACCACGACTCGGTGATCAGACGAGCGATCTCCGGCGACGCTGTCATCCTGTGATCTGACCATCGCGCTCGAACTGCTGGTTCTCCGTACGAGCCACCGACGAGCAGCTCAAATGAGAGGGTCATCCTGTCTCTTGTTCCTCGACACGCGAGCGCGTGCGCATATGATTTCGTCCCCCGGCACTCGCCATTTCTACGTGCCATGCGTCTCCTGTTGGCGACCTCTATCGGACGCGGTATGATCCCTCCTCGCGAGGATCGACAGGGCGGGGCGCGGGGACGCCCGGGGAGGGGGAGCCCTTTGGGAAAACCTGGACATGATCGGCATGAGGCGGCGATGCAACCACTTGGGCGGATCGCTCACGGCCCTGTCCTGGGCGACTGGGTCCGCTTGACCCGCGCCAATCAGGGGATCAGCCAGCGGGCTCTGGCCGACCGGTCCGGCTTGAGCCGGTCGTACCTGTGTGACATCGAGCGAGGCCGGGGGGCCAAGCCGAGTGTGGCAACGCTCGACAAGCTGGCCAACGCCCTTGGCGCGTCCCGCGCCGACCTGCTTCGCGTCGCTGGTATCCTCGAATCGCCTGGACGCCTGAGCGACGAACGGGAGCGCCGTTTCCTGACCGTCTTCCGCGACCTCGGCACCGGCGCCCAGGACTCCGTCGAGCGCTTCGCACGCTTCCTTCACGCCGAGGAACACCGCTGGGTGCAGCCGTCCCTCCTCGATGGAGACGACGACCAGGTTGAGCCCGCAATGCCCGCCCCAAGCGGCCCGACCCTCTTCGATCGCCTCGACGGCTGAGCTCGCGTCCTCAATCGCGGTTCTCTGGGAGCTATGCCGACTCGCTCCAACAACCGGGCCTGGCTGATTCGAGTTACTTGTCCGGTGGCGAGGACGGTCGGTGCGACGTGATGTACGCCATCCCGGCCAGGATCACGACCAAGCCCGCCATCAGGGAGCTCCGCGGCACCGTGTCGCCGACGACGGTGATCCCGAACCAGAGCACCAGGAGATAGATCGCCAGCCCACTTGCGGCTAGCACGGCGTGTTGCTGCCGGTAGCTCCGAGTTGCGCGCCGCGGTTGCTCGTCGGGCGGTGGATGCTCACTCATCGGATGTCCCTCCCCTACGTCGTCGAAGGCGCGGCGCCAGCATCGGCGGTCCGCTCATCAGCTTCCGGTCTGACGTAAGTTTGGACTTCCTCCGACAGGAGAAACAAGGCATCCGTAATCTTCGCCACCGCCGGCACGAGTCGCGCCTGCTCCGCCGGATCCTCCCAGGCGGCACGGAACGCGTCGAGATCGTCATAATGCGACTCAGTCACGAACCGGTAGGGCGCGGTGTCCGAGGCCGGTCGTTCCGGCCCGACGAGCGGCGTCCCGACGATCTTGTAGAAGTCGGTGCGAATCTGACCCGGCCGGGCGATGTTCGCCGTGTGATGCGTCGTCGTGCGCCAGCGGAGAAACTCCTCCTCGTCTGTCCCCGGCGGCAGATTATAGAGAACCGTAACCTTGATCATCGCTGCTCCATTCGTCTGAGAGATGAAGTCGAACAGGCTTCACGAGCTCTGCCCTGCTCACGGATCGATCGTCTCGTACTCCTCGCGCTCCCGGCTCTCGAGCATCGGGATCACCCTTCCGACCACGTTCCGTTGCACCGGCTCGCTCGTAACGTGCGCGGCAAAAGCCGCCTCATCCACGTACTGCTCGTAGAGCAGAAATCGGCGAGGGTCGTCCTTGGCCCGGTTGATCGCATATGCCTTGCAGCCCGGCTCCGACAGCGCCACCGGGATCATCTCCCGCAGGATCGTCGCGACCTCCTCGTCCTTCCCTTCCTTGGCATAGTACCGCGCCACGATGACGTACATTGCGCCTATCCCTCACTCCCGATACCCCCAAACCCAGCACCCGACCGCATCTTCGCCGACGGCGCCGCGCATCGCAACGACGTCGCGGGACCTCGACGACACGAAACGAGGTCCTTCGCAGGCGCTCAGAATGACCGTGAGGGGGACGTCCTCTCGTTTGTCATCCTGAACGAAGTGAAGAGCCTGTCCTGAGCTTGTCGAAGGAACCTCTCATTCGTCGTCACTACGAATCACCACTTGCCATGCTCTGGAGAGAAACGCCGCTATAGCCGCCCAATAATGCGCAGCAGCGCATCCTCATCCTCCCGCGCGTCGTCGGTCGGTACGAGATTCAGGAGAAGCTCGTCCATCCCACGCTCCAGACGCTCCTGGATACCGGCGATCACCTCGTCCTCGTTCCCGCTGACGACCAGGTTGTCGATCAGCTCGTCGGTCACGGCATTGCCCGGTCCGAGCGGAAAACCCGCCGTCGCGAACATCCGCTGATAGAAGACCGCCCCAGCGTAGTAACCGAGCAGCTTACGGGTGGCCTCGCGAACCGCATCGCGATCGGTGCGTGGTGAGACGAGCACATGGGCGATCAGCGGCGGCGCGGCGCGACCTGCCGCCCTGGCACCGCGCTCAAGCGCCGGTTTGCCGGTCTTGACGAGGTAGTCAATAGGACAAAGCCAGGTAATCGCCCCCTCGCTCAACTCGCCCGCCATCTCGAAGGCATTCTCCCGGAGCGTCGAGATCAGCACCGGCGTCCCGGTTGCCCGCGGCATAGTCGCCTCGCATCGGTAGAACTCCCCTGAGAACGACACGGCTCCCTCCTGCAGAGCGGGGCGGAGCACCTGCAGGTACTCGCGGAGTTGGGCGAGCGGCCGATCGAACGGCAAACCGAATGCCGGAATCATGACGCGCTGATGGCTGGTCCCAATCCCCAGCCGCAGTCGACCCGGCGCCAGATCCTCCAGCGCAAGCGCTTGCGTCGCCAGCCCCAACGGATGCCGCGTAAACGCGGGCACGATCGAGGTCCCCAGTTTGATGCGCTCCGTCTGCACCGCCGCTGCCGCGAACAGCGTCGGCGTATCGCGAGCGAGGGCGCTCATCACCGTCCAGATCGTCTCGACACCCGCCGCCTCGGCCCTCCGGATGAGGTCGAGCGCCTGCCGCGCGTCGTCCGGCCGAAACCCCACTCCGATTCGCTCGCGAATCGTCATCATGCCCCTCCTCATGTCGCCTCTCGACGGTCAGCCGAGGACGAAGCATAGCCGAAGCCCACCCCCTCCAAGACAAGTCAACGAGCCGCCCGGCTGACCGCAAGACGACCTTGAAAGTCGTGACAAACCTTTGACATCCGGACACGTTTGCCCTATAATTCGAACATAAGTTCTTGCACCCGAGCCCGTCTCTCGGCACGAAAGGAGTTCCCCGCAATGAGTCGAGTTACCAATAAGGACGCGGCGGACGTCCTCTTCAATGTCGCTACTATCCTCGAACTGGCCGAAGACAATCCGTACCGTGTTCGCGCCTACCGTCGCGCGGCGCGCTTGCTCTTGAGCAGCCGCGAAGATGTCCGGTTGAAACTGACGCCCGACAAGGAACTGGACCTCCCCGGTCTCGGTCCTCGCCTGCGCCGGAAGCTCGGCGAGCTGCTGAGCAGCGGCCACATGCGCTTCTACGTCGAGCTCTGCGCCGATCTTCCAGGAGATGCCTCCACGTTGATGCAGATCCCCGGCATCGGCCCGAAGACTGCCCTCCGTCTGAACGAGGAGCTCGGTCTGACGAGCGCCGCCGAAGTCTATGCCGCCGCTCAGCAGGGCAAGATCCGGCAGCTGTATGGCTTCGGACTGAAGCGCGAGCGTCAGCTGCTGGAGGGTGCCGAAGAGGTGCTCGTCGGTCGGCCGAAGGTGTACGCCCCGCTGCCACTGGCCGAAGTGGAGGAACTGCCGATCGACCAGACGCCGCAGGCCCCGCGCTTGAGCGTGGTGAAGCCGCTTTCCGAGCAGCTCACGCTGCCGGAGGCGGCGTAAGTGGCAGGGCGCTTCGGCGGCCGGCCGGGCTATCTGGCTCGTCGACCTAAGGCGGCCGATGTTCCGGCCGGTGAAACCGATCCGGTCGCGGCGGATGTCGAAGGGTCCGACGTCAGCGAGATCGACGACCTCTTTGCTGCCCTCGACATCGGCGACGATGAGGCCGAGGCACCTGAACCGCTGGTCGTCCTTCCGCCCACGGCCGCGCCGGCCCCACCGCCGGCATCGGTCGCTCACCTTCTGACGAGCGGCGTTCAGGCGGCCTACGGTCTGGCTCGTCAGCCGACGTTCGATCTCAGCCCCCGCCCCTACCAGGAGGAGGCGATCGACGCCTGGGCCCGGCAAGATGGCCGAGGCGTCATCGTCCTCCCCACCGGGGCCGGCAAGACCGTCGTCGCCCTCATGGCGGCGGCTCGTCTTGGCGTGCGCACGTTAGTCGTCGCCCCGACGATCGATCTCCTCCACCAATGGCGAGCGGCGCTGAGCGAGCGTCTCGGCTTCCCACTGGAGGAGATCGGCATCGTCGGCGGCGGCAAGCGAACCGTCCGCGACCTGACCGTCATCACCTACGACTCCGCCGCCATGCCGCACCGCCGGCTCGACGGATTCGGCCTCCTCGTCGTCGACGAGGTGCATCACCTCCCCGCGCGCGCCTACCGCTCGATCGCCGGCAAGGTCAACGCGCCTTTCCGCCTCGGTCTCAGCGCCACGCCCGAGCGGTCCGACGACGGTCACGAGGCTCTCGATCATCTCGTCGGTCCGATCGTTTATCGCAAGAGCGCGGCCGAGCTCTCCCGCGACCAGCACATCGCCGCCTACACCGAGAAGCGCCTCTTCGTCGATCTTACCGCCGACGAGCGACTCCGCTACGACCAGCTGATGGCCGAGTACAAGTGGTACCTGGCGACCCACCGCGCCTTCCTCGGCGGTCGCCCGGAAACCCTCTTCGTCGAACTGATCCGCCGCTCTGGCCAGGATCCGGCCGCCCGCTCTGCCCTGCGCGCCCACCACCAGGCACGCCTGATCGCCCTCAACGCCGACGCAAAGCTGGCCAAGGTCGCCGAGCTCCTGGCGAAGCACCAATCCGACAAAGTCATCGTCTTCTCTGAGTACAACGCCATGGTCGACATCCTGAGCGAACGTCTCCTCCTCCCGGCCATCACCTACCGCACTCCTCTGCCCGAGCGACGCCGCGTCCTCGACCGCTTCCGCGCCGGCGAGTACGCCAAGCTCGTCACCGGCCGCGTCCTCAACGAAGGCGTCGACGTCCCTGACGCCAACGTCGCCATCGTCGTCAGCGGCTCGTCCGCCACCCGCGAATACATCCAACGCCTCGGCCGCGTCCTGCGCCCGAAGCGCGAAAAAGCCCTGCTCTACGAACTCGTCACCCGCAAAACCACAGAAGGCAAATCGGCCCGCAAACGCCGCCCGACGGAGGCGGTAACGAACGCAAGTCGTTAGTCGTCAGTCGTCGGTCGTCAACATTCGACCGCACTCCTCCTCGTGCATGACTTGCCTAGGCACTCGGTATTGACGACTGGTGACTGACGACTCCCGGAGGCGCCCCGCATGGCTTTCCGAAGACAAGACATCCCAAAGACCACTCGACGCGGTAAGGACGGCGAGCCGCGCCGGATCTATCCGCGCTACCTTCGCGACGCCTCCTACCTGCCAAAGATCGAGCTGGCGATCGGCTACCTCGACGGGATGGTCGGGCGGAAGCGGGGAGACCTCTCCCCCGACGCCGTCCTCGACCTCTTCGGCGATCCGAAGGTCGCGCGGTGCGTCCTCACCTGTCTCTCGGATACCTACCGCTACCGCACTCCCGAGTTCGCCGAGGTCGTCGGCGAGGACGCCGCCATGCGACTCGCCGGTTGGGACCTTCTGACGGCGGCGGACGTGCGCGACCTCGTCTACCGCTCCCTCAACGACCGACACCAGGGCGTTGTCGATCCCGCCGAGCGCGCCTCTTTCCTCAAGAACGTCGGTGAAACCCTCGGTGTCGACGAAGACGCCCTCGACCAGCTCCTCCACCTCGACGCCGAGCGCAATGCGATCCTCATTCGAGCCGGCGAACGCCCCAAGGCGGAAGATGTCGTCGCCCGCTACAACGCCTTATTGACCTTCTCCCTGCTTCGCCAGTCCTCGACGATCGAGCTCGAACTCCCCGGTCTGCCGACGACAACGGTCGAAGCTGTCTGCGCCCGGTGGGACGTGACGTGTCGTCGCACCGGCACCGGCACCGACGCCTGGCGCCTGAGCGGACGGAGAGACGCACTCGGTTCCTGGGCACGCTTCGGCGTCAAGCTCGCGCGTTGCGCCGCTCATCTCCTCATGCTGGCCCCGGAAACACCCGGAGGACTGGCGACCGTCCATCTCGGCGACCAAACGTCGCGCTTCGTCATCGAGGCCAAGGCCGCCGCTACCCTTCGCCCGAAGAACCGCGCGGTCGCTGGTCCCGATGGCCTGATCCGCGCCGCCATCCTTGCCGACGAGCTGAGTGCCTCGCGCCGCGGTTCGAACGACAACGGCCGCGGCTGGACGGTCCGTCGCGCCATGGAACCGACCGTCCTTGATGACGCCGTCGTCCTCCCCGAGCTCCTCTTCGTCCGAGGCCAAACTGTCGTCTCGCTGGTCGTTGCCGATCAACCGAAGTCCCAATCGGCGACCGCCGCCATCCGGCGGGCCCACGCCATGCGCCCCATCGCGGCCTACGGCTCCGTCTCCGACCTCGGTGACATACCGGTGGTCGGGACCGCCGCCGACGTTTGGTCCCTCCTGGAGCGTCTCGACGCCGCCTCGGCCCCCTCCGCGACCCCTGTCGAGCGCCTCCGCGACGAACTCGTCGCAACCGGCTGGGTCAAAGACGACCGCGTCGTTGACGTCCTCGGCGGCGACGCACCGAAACGCATCAAACCCCTCGTCGAAGACGGCGAGGCCGCGCACGTCCCCGGCTTCGGTCTCTGCCGCATCTCCGTCCTGGACGAATGGGGCGACCGCTACCTCACCGGCGAAGTCGACGTCCGCCTGCTCCGCGAAGAACTCGCCGCGCAGGTCGGCGACATCGCCTCCGCCGATGCCCTAACCCTCCACCTCTTGAGCCGCCAACCCCTGTTCGCCAATGCCCGTGCTGAGGCAGCGTGACGTTGCCGCTCAACGACCAACCCTGGCTCTTGGAGCGCGCTGTTGAACCCGGTCACAGCCGGCTTGAGCCCCGGCTTCGTAAGGTTGAGCGCCGGGTGCCCTCTGGGCGCTTTAGGCCCGCGCACCCGCGGCGCCGATGGCAACGGCCATCACCCGCCGCCAACCGCCCCTCACCCCTTTTCCGGCTCCTCTTTCCCGAGAGTCTGCGTCCGCTGATACGCCGCCCACACCGCCCGCGAGAACACCGTCCGCAGCCCACCCTTCTCCATCTGATAGATCGCCTCAGCCGACGTTCCACCCGGCGACGTCACCATATTCCGCAACTCCGCCATATGCTTCCCCGACGCCCGGGCAAACGCCACCGACCCTGCCACCGTCTGCAATACGATCTCCTCCGCGATCCGCCGCGGGAATCCCATATGCACCCCCGCGTCGATCAGCGCCTCCATCATCAAGAACACGTACGTCGGCCCCGTCCCCGAGAGCGCCGTCGCCATATCGACGTATTTCTCCTCCTCGACCCACAGCTCCTCACCGAGCGCCCCCAGCACAGCCCGCACCCGCCCTCGTTGCTCCTCATTCACGTCCTCGGTCGACGTCCAGACCATCATCCCCTGACCAATTTGGGCGGGCGTGTTCGGCATCACCCGGACGATGGCGTCGTGGCCCAAACCGCGGCTCAGCTTGTCGATACTCGCCCCCGCGATAATCGAGATCGCCACCTGCCTCGGCTCCAGCCGCCCGTGGAGCTGCCGCATCACCGCCGTCAATACCTGCGGCTTGACCGTCAGCAGGACGAGATCGCTCTGCGTCGCCGCCTCCCGGTTCCCGTCGACCGCTCGGATCCCGAATCGATCGACGAGCCGCTTCCGGCGATCCTCGCGCGGATGACTCGCGACGATCTGCTCCGGCGCGACCAGCCGCCGGTCGAGCAGCCCCGCGATCATCGCCTCCGCCATCACCCCGGCGCCGACAAACGCCAGCCGCGTTCCCGCCAGCACGCCGTCGTCGTTCTCGTCCGCTGCCGCATCGGCACGCTGCTTGCCCGTCACTCCCTGGTCCTCTCGCTGGTCGCCGCCTCCATGCGGCCATTGTAGCGACCGGAGAGGGCGGTATGGCGCGACGCTTCCGACGGCTGCGACAATTCGGGCCGGACGCGGTAGCGCGACGGTTCGGCACGGATCGAACGACGGAAAGGGACAGCTCAGGTGGCGAACCGGTTGGCGAAGGAGACGAGCCCGTATCTTCTCCAGCACAAGGACAACCCGGTCGATTGGTATTCCTGGGGCCCCGAGGCGCTGGAGAAGGCCAAGCGCGAAGACAAGCCGATGCTCGTCAGCATCGGCTACTCCGCCTGCCATTGGTGCCACGTCATGGAGCACGAGTCGTTCGAAGACGAGCGCACCGCCGCCGTCATGAACGAGAGCTTCGTCAACATCAAGGTCGACCGCGAAGAACGCCCAGACCTCGATTCGATCTACATGACCGCCGTCCAGGCGATGACCGGTCACGGCGGCTGGCCACTCAACGCCTTCGTCACCCCGGAAGGTGTCCCCTTCTACGGCGGCACCTACTGGCCGCCCGAAGACCGTATGGGGATGCCCGCCTTCACCAAGGTCCTCGAGGCAGTGAGCGACGCCTACCAGAACCGCCGCGAGGAGGTGCTGGAGAACGCCGAGCAGATCCGGGAATACCTCACGAAGGCAACCGCAACGACGCCTCAGGCAGACGACCTCCAACCAGCCATCCTCGACGCGGCCCTCCGCGGCCTCAGCCGGTCCTTCGACGGCGAGAACGGCGGTTTCGGCGGCGCGCCGAAGTTTCCGCAACCGGCGACGCTTGAGTTCCTGGCGCGTTACCACCGCCGAACCGACGACGAACGCGCCGCCAAGATGCTCCGGCTCACCCTTGACAAGATGGCCGCCGGGGGGATGTACGACCAGATCGGCGGCGGCTTTCACCGTTACGCCGTCGATGCCATCTGGCTTGTCCCCCACTTCGAGAAGATGCTCTACGACAACGCTCAGCTCGCCCGCGCCTACCTCGATGCCTACCGCGCTTTCGGCGACGACACCTATCGCCGGATCGTTACCGAGACCCTGGACTACGTCGTCCGGGAGATGACCAGTCCCGAGGGAGGTTTCTACTCGACCCAGGACGCCGACAGCGAAGGCGAAGAGGGCAAGTTCTACGTCTGGACTCCCGAGGAGATTGAGCAAGTCCTCGGTGCGGACGACGCCGCGATCGTCGGCCGCTACTACGGTGTGACCCCCGGCGGCAACTTCGAGGGGCACAGCATTCTGAACCTGCCTCGCCCCGCTTCTGACGTCGCCGCGGAGCTCGGCACCTCCGTCGAACGGCTGAACGAGGTCGTTGCAGCCGCTAGACCCAAGCTGTACGACGCCCGCGAGCGCCGTATCCACCCAGGTCGCGACGAGAAGGTCCTGACGAGCTGGAACGGGATGATGCTGCGCGCATTCGCCGAGGCGTCTCGCGCCCTCCCCCAACCCGACTACCGCGACGTCGCCCGCCGCAACGCTGAGTTCCTCTTGAGCAAACTCCGCCAGGACGACCGCCTGCTTCACACATACAAAGACGGCCAGGCCAAGCTCAACGGCTACCTGGAGGACTACGCCAACCTCATCGACGGCCTGATCGCCCTGTACGAAGCGACCTTCGAACGCCGCTGGATCGAGGAAGCGCTGCGTCTAACCGAGACGATGATCGCCGAGTTCGCCGACGAGCAGGGCGCCGGCTTCTACGACACCGGTACCTCGCACGAAACCCTCGTCAGCCGCCCCCGCGAGCTCCACGACGGCGCCACCCCCTCCGGCAACTCCGTCGCCGCCAGTGTCCTCCTCAGGCTCGCCGCCATGACCGGCAACTCCGCCTACCAGCGCCGGGCATCCGCCGTCCTCCAAACCATGGCCCGCCCCATGGGCGAACACCCCACCGGCTTCGGTCGCTTCCTCTCCGCCCTCGACACCTACCTGGCCACGCCCCGTGAAGTCGCCATTGCCGGTCGCCGCGACGATCCACAGGTCGACGCCCTCGCCGCCACCGTCTTCCGCCGCTACGAGCCGAACGCCATCCTCGGCTTCGCCGACCAGGACGACCCCGCCCCCGCCGGCCTCTTCCCCTTCCTCGCCGAGCGCCCGATGAAAGACTCCACCGCCACCGCCTACCTCTGCGAGCGCTACGCCTGCCTCCCCCCCGTCACCGCCCCTGCCGACCTCATGATTCAGCTAGAGCAAGGCACCGGCATCAGCTGGCAGGAGTTTTAGGGCGAAATCGTGCTCCACGTCCGGCGAAGTGATCCACCTCTCCCGCGGTCGGGAGAGGGGGTCGGGGGTGAGGGCAGTGATCAGCCAAAGCGTCGACTCAACGAACTCAACCAGCCAGCCGATCTACACCATCGGCCACAGCAACCTGCCGCTGGACACCTTCCTCGCCGCATTGGCTGCCCACGATATCCAGGTTCTCGCCGACGTCAGAACTCGCCCTTTCAGCCGGTTCCCGCGTTTGAATCGCGCCAACCTCGAAGCCTCACTCGCCGAGACCGGTATCGCGTACCACTTCTTTGGCGACTCACTCGGCGGTCGCCCCAGCGATCCAACCTGCTACGGTGACGGCGTCCTCCCGACCCGCAAGGAAGACTTCATCCAGCGCATCGACTATCTTCAGGTTGCAGCGCGCCCTTGGTACCGCGACGGTATCAGAAATCTCCTCCAGTTGGCTGCCACAGAGCGCGTCGCGATCATGTGCAGCGAGGGCGATCCGCAGGGCTGCCACCGACACCACCTCATCGCCCAGACCTTGCTCGACCACGTCCCGGTCCTTCATGTCTTGATCGACAAGACCGGCGCGTCGACAACAACCCCTGCGTCGCGAGAACCTACACGGAGCACTCTTCTCTGAATTCA
>JAXDKI010000031.1:0-4493 GCA_034667245.1 Thermomicrobiales bacterium
CGGGGCGATTTGATCCGCGCCGCTCGCCGCCAGAGTTCGCCGAACGACGGGGTCGGTCGCTCGCTGAAAGTCTCGAAAGAGGAGATGGTTGGACTCGTCACCGCGATCGAGATCTGGAGCCGGCGCGATCACGCGCGCGACCTGGAGGACGCGAAACGACGTACCCACCACGTCGTGGGCAAACTTGCCGACGTGGCGGGCGCACGGGTGGAATACCGGTTCCCCGACCACATCGGTCGTCCGTACCCCACGGTGTTCGTCCACCTCGATCCGGCCCGCGGCCGAACCGGACGTCAGGTGATCGACGCGCTGCTGGCGGACGAGCCATCGATCGCGACGATGGACTACGCGGACCCGTACGTCGTGCGCGTCGACGTGCGCATCCTTGAAGACGATCAAGTCGAGCTGGTGGCCCGGCGATTACGAGAGGTTCTGACGACTCCCTGATCGGGGTCCGTCGACCGGGCGTTTCGTGGCGCCTCCGTCGCAGGAGAGAGGGACGCCGCGCGGAACGCTGGCGATCCCACCCCCAAATTCACGGTCGTCGCAGACGAGCGCCTCAAAGCGAGCGCAAGCGGGGATCGAGGACGTCGCGCAGATCGTCCCCCAGCAAGTTGAACGCCAGGACTGCGATCATGATCGCCAGACCCGGAAAGATGGCGACCCACGGCGAGAGGACCATGTAGGAGCGCGCGTCCGCGAGCATCACACCCCATGAGGGGGTCGGGGGTTGCACGCCCAGTCCGAGGAAGCTCAAGGTCGCCTCGGTCAGGATGGCCGTCGAGACGGAGAGCGAGGTCAGGATAATCAGCGGTGCCGCGACGTTCGGCAACAGGTGGCGAAGAATGATCCGCCAGGAGGAGGCGCCGACGACGCGCGCCGCTTCCACATATTGCTCTTGCATCACCGCCAACGCCGGACCACGAGCGATCCGAGCGAAGCGCGGGGCGTAGACCAGACCGATGACGAGGGTCGCCGTCACGAGACTGGGACCGACGGCCGCGGAGACGGCCAGGATCAAGATGAGGGGCGGGAAGGCGAAGAGCACGTCCATTACGCCCATGATCAGATTGTCGGGATAGCCGAGATTGTAGGCGGCCACAATGCCGAGAAAGCCACCGATCACGAGTGCGATCGTGACCGCGGTCACGCCGACCAGCATCGACGCGCGGGCACCGTAGATCACGCGACTCAGCACGTCTCGACCGAGCTCGTCGGTGCCCATCAGATACTCGCGGCTGGGCGACCCGAATCGCGTCCCCGGCTGGCTGGTCGGATCGTGCGGGGCGATCACCGGGGCGAAGATGGCCGCGAGCGCTAGCAGCAGGATGGCCACAAGACCGCAGGCGGCCAACGGAAACTGACGGGTCAGCCACCAGACCTGCCGGCGCCGGCGCCTGGCTGATTCGCCGAGAGGACGTGCCGGGACGGCCACCGCGGTGGGTTGTGGTCCCTCACTGAGTGCCAGCCCCGCGGGCGGCGCGGTGTCATCGCTCATTCGTAGGCGATCCGCGGGTCGAGCCAGGCATAGACGACGTCGACGACGAGATTGACGGTCATGAAGGCGAAGGTGATGAACAGGACACCGCCCTGGACCACGGGGTAATCACGCTGCAGGATACCCTTCATCAACAACCAGCCAAGCCCCGGGAGACCAAAAATCTGCTCGATGACGACGGCGCCACCGAGCAGGTAAGCGAACTGAATGCCGACCATGGTCACGACGGGAATCAGCGCGTTGCGCAGACCGTGACTCAGCACGACCGACGCTTCGCGAAGGCCCTTGGCCCGGGCGGTCCGGATGAAGTCCTGGTTGAGTACCTCCAGCATCGACGAGCGAGTCATGCGCATGATGACGGCGACCAGTCCGACCGAGAGCGAGATCGCCGGCAGCAGCAGTTGCTCGAGATTGGCGCGCGGGTCGTCCCACAGCGGCACGTAGATGAGCGCCGGGCTCCAATGGAGCAGCCGGGCGCCGCCGAGGAGCAGCATGATCGCCAGCCAGAAGTTCGGCAGCGAGAGCCCGAGCAAACCGAAGAATCGGGCCCCGGCACTCGTCCAGCCCCGGCGGTGAATGGCCGAGACGATGCCAAGCGGCAGGCCGACGATCAACGCGATCAGGGTCGAGAGGATCGCCAGCTCTAAGGTCACCGGTAGTCCGCGCAGCAGCGTCTCCGCGACCGGTGCGCGTGAAATCAGGGATACGCCGAAGTCGCCCCGCAGCAGTCCGCCCAGCCAGGTGAGGTACTGACGGTACACCGGCTGATCCACGCCGAGGATCCGGCGCAGCGTCTCACGCGCTTCGGGGCTGAGGGTGGCTTCGGTGCCGATCAGCGCGTCGACGACGTCGCCGGGGATCAGATGCATGATCCCGAATGCGATGATCGAAACACCGAGCAGCGTCGGGACGAGAAGCGCCAGCCGACGGAGCAGATACCGCCTCATCCCCGGGTGGCCTCAACCGGTGCCGGCACTGGTGCCGGCGTGTGCTTCAGACACGAACGGCCGTCGCGCCGTGCGACGGCCGCCCAACCACCGGCGCCCTGGTGCCGGTGTGCGATCAGGACTGGAGCCACGTCTCGTCGAAGAAGAGCCGGCGACCGGTGTAGGACTGCCGGTAACCCTGAAGACGGGGCGAAAGCGCCTCGATGTTCTTGCCGTTCCACAACGGGATCACCGGCACCTCGTCCAGCAACATTTGCTGGGCCTGGAAGTAGACCTGCCGCCGCTCCTCGTGGTCGACGAGTTGGCGGGCGTTGGTCACGAGCTCATCGTACGCGGGATTACTGTACCGTACCTGATTGAAGCTCGCGGTCGAGTGATAGTGGTTGTACAGATAGCCGTCGGCGTCGGGATAGAACGAGTTGCCGTTGAGCCGGATGTCGTAGTCGGATGTCGGCGGCTGTGTTTCGCTGACCCAGCGGGTGGTATCGAGCTGAATAATCTCGACGTCGATGTTGATCTCCCGCAGCCGTTCCTTGATGATCTGAGCGGTCGCGACGTCTTCGCGGATCCCGGAGTTGGCCTTGTAGGTCGTCTTGAAACCATCGGCCAGATTCGCTTCCGCCAGCAGCGCCCGCGCCCGCTCCAAATCGACTTTGTACGGGAGCTGCTCCACCGGAATGTACCAGTCGGTGTGACCGGTCGGGACCGGGCCGGTCAGGGAGCCAAACCCGCCCAGCACCTTGTCGATGATCTCCTGATGGTCGATCGCCAGCCCGATCGCCTGGCGAACGCGCACGTCGGTGAAGGGCTCGCGGCTGCAATTGATCTGCAGATGCCAGTACCAAGCCTTGTCGCCCATCAGCAGATTGACGTCGGCACCTTCGAGCTGGCCGGTGAGGTCGCCCGGCAACGTCGTGTAGTGGGCGGCCCCGGTCTGGATCGCCGTCAACCGGGCGGCGGGCTCGAGGAGGAGTTTGTTGTCGGCGGTCTCGATGTAGGGTAGTCCGGTTTCCCAGTAGTTGGGATTGAACTCCCAGCGGTAGGAGTCCTGCGGCACGATGTTGGTGAGTTTGTACGGCCCGGTCCCTGACGCTTCCGTATTGAGATCCACCTGACCGGCCCACTGCCGGGGCACCATGGCTGAGCCGCGCATCGATGCCAGGTTTGCCAGGAGCGGCGAATAGGGGAACTTGAGCGTGAACCTCGCCGTGACGGGGTCGACCGCTTCAACCCGCTCGACGGCGTCGAACCAACTCCGGTACGGGACGACGAGGTCGGGATTCGCGAGGCGTTCATGCCAGAAGACGACGTCGTCCGCGGTGAAGGCGTCACCGCTGTGGAAGGTCACGCCCTCACGCAGGTGAAAAATGTACGTAAGCGGGTCGGGGATGTCCCACGAGGTTGCCAACGCCGGCACGATCTGGAGCTGCTCGTCGTACGTGACGAGTGATTGATACGTTTTCTCCCAGGCAAAGAGGGAGGCGAACGCGGCGTTGGTGTGGGGATCCATACCAACCCAGTCGCCTTCGACGGCCATCGTGACGGAGCCGCCGCGTTGCCCTGTCAGTGCCGGTGTGGCCTGCTGGGCAAAGGCAGCGCTCTCCGCTCGTGTCGCGAGTAAAGCACCAAGCGGCACGCCCGCTGCAATGCCGAGCAACCGACGCCGCGACATGGCGCCTGGACCGAGAGAGACATCGTAGGCAGTCGTGTCCTGTATGCCGGACCTCAAATGCCGAGACTGTTCGCTCATCATCGCCTCCCGACAACGATCGTCGAATGCGCCCACGGCGCTCCGCTTCAACCGTGGCAACCTCGCTCAGGGTCTCCCCGACAGCGGAACGACCAACCGTCCGTGTCTATATCATGGATATAATATCCATTATATTTCTGACCGAACGCCTGTCAAGCAGTGCCCCGGGCCCCGGGATTCAGAGCCGCTCGTAGGACTGATACAGGTCCAACGACGCCGGAAATCGACGAACCCCGAGAAATCGCTGGCCCACGGTGCTTCCCGCCGGAGGCAATAGCGAGATCACGATTAGAATGCC
>JAXDKI010000032.1:0-36873 GCA_034667245.1 Thermomicrobiales bacterium
CCCCTCAGCCGAACGCGCGGACGCCGGGTTGTCGATTCGAACGGCATCGAGATCGGGGAAGTCGAAGAGATCTTCGCCGCCCCGCACACCGGCCGGGTGCGTTTTCTCCGCGTCGCGACCGGTGGCATCCTCGGAATCGGCAAGGCCTTCACCCTGATCCCCGCCGAAGCGGTCGTCGAGTTCGACGACGAGCGGATCCTGATCGACCTCGATCCCGATCGCCTGCTCGGCTCACCGTCGTACCTCGAACTGGGCCGGCCCCGATGGGACATCCCGCCGGAAACGCCCGTTCTCGCTGTCGACGGCGAGAAGGTCGGCGAGGTCGTCGAGGTGCATCCGGGATTCCTCTTTGTCGAGAAGGGCGTCTACTTCCCCCACGACCTCTACATCCCGAACGACGCCATCGCGCTCTACGACGGCCACGAGGTCACCCTCAAGCTGAAGAGAAATGAGATCTCTCGTCAAGGTTGGGATGAGGCTCCGCCCACCCTGGTGCGCATCGGTTCCGGCTCCGACCGCGCCCTGTCCGCGGATGAACGACGATGAGTTTGACCGACGACCGGGAGCCCGCCCTGCCACAACAGCCGATCCTCGTTCCCCTGGACGGGTCGGAGCTCGCCGAGCGGGCGCTGCCGTACGCCGCGCTCATCCCGAACCGCTCCATCCGACTGCTCGCCTGCACCCCGATTGAGCTGACAGCGGCCCTCAAGCGCTGGGCACTCGGCGAGGTGCCGCCCGACGGTGGTGACTGGCTGGTCTCTTCCCCCGAGGACTACCTCGACCTCGTCGGCCTCCCATTGCGGCAGCAGGGGCGCGAGGTCGAGGTGGTCGTCACGCAGGGCAAACCGGGCCCGTGCATCGTCCGTGCGGCCACGGACGCCGAGTTGGTCGTGATGACGACGCGGGGGCAGGGGTTGACTCGACTCCTCGTCGGCCGCACCGCCGATTACGTCGTCCGCCACGCTCCCGTCCCGGTACTGCTGGTCCGGGACGAGCATCCGGTGGCGGCCGCCGCGGTGCTCCGCCTCGTCGTCCCGCTCGATGGCTCGAATTACGCGACGGAGGCGCTTCCCCTGGCCGCGGTTATGCGGCACGGACTCGGAGCCGCGCTCCATCTCGTGCGCGTCGTCGACCCCGGCACCTCCCTCGCCACGGTCGAGGAGGCCGAGCGCGAAGCGGCGTTCTACCTGGAGCGGCAACTGGCCCGGTTGGACGACCGAGTCGGCAGCATCACCTTCGAGGTGCGCATCGGCCGACCGGAAGAACGCCTCCTGGAGGCGATGCGACCGGGCGACCTGGTCGTGATGGCGACCAGAGGGTTCGGCGAATTGGGACGGCGACTGATGGGCAGCGTTGCGACCTCCATCGCCGAGCACGCCCCGGTTCCGGTCGTTCTCGTCCGGGCCGCGCCCGGCGAGATGTCGAAGGCGCTCGCGAGGGTCGCGGGGCGAGCACATCGAGCAGATTGATGGACATAACGGAAGGAGGGCGGCGATGACCGACGTCGCGGAACAGGATCAACAGCGGCAACCTCCGATGGGGAACGCGGGGGAGGAGCAGGACCTCCTCGGGCTGCTGCAACGCGAGCGGGCGGACTTCCTGAACTACCGGCGCCGCGCCGCCCAGGAGCGCGGCGACGAGCGAGATCGCGCCCGCCTGGAGACGCTGAACGCACTCCTGCCTTTGCTCGACGATCTGGACCTGGCCCTGACGCAGGCACCTCCCGACCTCGCAGAGCATCCCTGGACGCGGGGCCTGCTTCTCAGCCGTCGACGGCTGCTCGACTTCCTCGCCAGAGTCGGTCTCGAACCGTTCGGTGCCCCGGGGGAGCTCTTCGACCCGGCCCTGCACGAGGCCGTTTTCTACGAGCAGCGTCCGGAGTTCGCCGTCCGCCGCGTCGAGACCGTGCTCCGCCCCGGCTACCGGATGGGCGGGCGCGTCGTGCGACCGGCCCAGGTCGGCGTCGTCGGACCGGTCGAGGACGAAACACCGGAAGCAGCGGCGATGGCCGGCGGTGATGGCCCCGTGGCGACCGGTAACGACGAGTCGGACGCGAACGACAGGAGGTAGACGATGGCACGGGTAATCGGCATCGACTTGGGAACCACCAACTCCGTGATGAGCGCCCTCGAGGCCGGCGAACCGACGGTCCTGGAGAATGCGGAGGGGGAGCGCATCACCCCTTCCGTCGTTGCGGTCAACCCCAAGACCGGCGAGCGGCTGGTCGGTCGCCTGGCGCGACGGCAGGCGGTCACCAATCCCGAAAACACCATCTACTCGATCAAGCGCTTCATGGGTCGTAAGTTCGACGATCCGGTCGTCCAGGAGGCGATCAAGCGTGTCAGCTATCGGGTCACGCGGGCGCCGAACGGCGATGTCCGGGTGGTCATGGGCGGTCGCGAGTACAGTCCGCCCGAAATCTCGGCGATGATCCTGCAGAAGTTGCGGACCGATGCCGAGGCGAAACTGGGCGATCAGGTCACCCAGGCCGTGATTACCTTCCCCGCCTACTTCAACGACGCCCAACGCCAGGCGACCAAAGACGCCGGTCAGATCGCCGGTCTCGAGGTGCTGCGGATCGTCAACGAGCCGACCGCCGCCGCCCTCTCCTACGGTCTGGACAAGAAGGCCGACGAAGAGATCTCCGTCTACGATCTCGGCGGCGGTACCTTCGACATCTCGATCCTCCGCGTCGGCGAGGGCGTGGTCGAGGTCCTCGCCACCAACGGCGACACCTTCCTCGGCGGCGACGACTTCGACCGCGCCGTGATGGACTGGATCATCGAGGAGTTCCGGCGGCAAGAGGGCGTCGACCTCGGCAAAGACCGGATCGCCCTCCAACGTGTCCGGGAGGCGGCCGAGAAGGCCAAGATCGAGCTTTCCACGGCGCAGACGACGGAGATCAACCTCCCGTTCATCACCGCGACCTCCGAGGGGCCGAAGCACCTCCAGTTGACCCTGACTCGTGCCAGACTCGAGCAGTTGACCCACGACCTGATCGAGCGTACCCGCGGTCCGGTCCAGCGGGCGCTGGAAGACGCCAAGCTGAGTCCGGCGGACATCGACGAGGTCGTCCTCGTCGGCGGTCAGACCCGGATGCCCGCCGTTCAGGAGTTGGTCAAACAGCTCTTCAACGGCAAGGAACCGCACCGGGGCGTTAACCCGGACGAGGTCGTCGCCATCGGCGCCGCCATCCAGGCCGGCGTGCTGAAAGGCGACGTCAAGGACGTCCTCCTCCTCGACGTCACCCCGCTCTCGCTCGGCGTCGAGACCCAAGGCGGCGTGATGACCACGCTCATCCCGCGCAACACCACCATCCCGACCCGTCGTAGCGAGATCTTCTCGACCGCGGCCGACAACCAGCCGCAGGTCGAGATCCACGTCCTCCAGGGCGAGCGTCCGCTCGCTTCGGAGAACAAGAGTCTCGGCCGCTTCATCCTCGACGGTATCGCCCCGGCCCGGCGCGGAATGCCGCAGATCGAGGTCACGTTCGACATCGACGCCAACGGCATCCTCCACGTCTCGGCCCGCGACCAGGCCAGCGGTCGCGAACAGCGGGTCCGGATCGAGCCGTCGAGCGGGCTGACCGAGGGCGAAATCGAGCGGATGGTCCGCGACGCCGAGCAGCACGCCGCCGAAGACCAGCGCCGCCGCGAAGAGGTCGAGCTCCTCAACCGCGCCGACAACACCGCCTACGCCGCCGAGCGCTTCCTGCGCGACCAGGGGGACGCCGTGCCGAGCGGGCAGAAGCTGGAGCTGGAAAACCAGATCCAGGCCGTGCGCCAGGCCCTCGAACGGCGCGACGTGAACGCGGTCCGAAGCGCGTTGGAGGCACTCGACCGTGCCATGCAGCAGGCAAGCCAGGCTGCCGCGACCGCCGGCGCCCCAACCGGTGGCGGCGAGCAAGCACCACCACCGCCGAGCGATGGCACCGTCGAAGGCGAATTCCGCGAGATTTAGGACCTAGATCTAAAGGAGGGCAGCGATGGATCAACAGCAAGCAGATCAACTCCGTCTGACCGACGTTCAGCGGCCTCCCATCATGGAGGATCTGACGAAGACCCAGATGTTCGAGATCCAGTCCCAGTTCGATGAGGGAGACCGCGAAGGCTTCAACTGGCGGGCCGAGAGCTTCGGCTGGACCCGCGAGCAGGCCGACGAAGTCTGGGCCTGGTTCGAGCAAGGCCACCGCGCCGTCGAAATGCTCGCCGCCGAGGCGGCAACTCCGTAGGGGCGCGCATTTGTCGTAGGGGAGGGACCTGTGCCCTCCCCTACGAAGATGGGACATCCGTTCAGGTACGTTGTGCGTCGGCGAAGGATCGTAGGCAGGAGCGATGGAGTACCAGGACTACTACGCCATCCTCGGGGTTCCCCGGGACGCTTCCGAAAAGGAGATCCGCTCCGCGTATCGGAAGCTGGCCCGGCAATACCATCCCGACTTGAATCCCGGCGACAAGCAAGCCGAGGAGCGCTTCAAGCAGGTCGCCGAGGCGTACGAGGTCCTCTCCGATCCCGAGAAACGCCGCCAGTACGACGAGCTTGGCCCGCGCTGGCGCGAATACGAGCAGTGGGAAGCGGCCCAACGCGCCGCCGGGCGAGCCCCCGACTTCCAGGACTTCGCCCGTGGTTACGGACCGGCCGGCGCCCGCTACGAATACCGGACGGTCAGCGAGGAAGACCTCGAAGACCTCTTCGGCGACCGCCAACCCTTCTCCGATTTCTTCGACTCGATGTTCGGTGGAGGGATGGGCGGCATCGGCGGGGCGCGCGGGCGAGCGGCGCCCCGTCCGCGCGCCGGCGGTGACCTCGAGTACCCGATCGAGCTCACGCTGGCCGAGGCCTATCGCGGCGCCACGCGGCAGTTTACGTTGCGAACGCCCGATGGGCAGGAGCGGCGGATCGAGGCGACCATCCCCGCCGGAGTCGACGACGGGTCGCGGATTCGCCTGGCCGGACAGGGCAACCCAGGTCGGGCGGGCGGTCCTGCCGGCGACCTCTATCTGGTCGTCACGGTCCGTCCCGATCCTCGCTTCGAGCGCGAAGGCGACGATCTCCGCACAAGGATCTCCGTCCCGCTCTCGACCGCCCTGCTCGGCGGCACGGCCCGGGTTCCGACACCCGACGGCAGGGCGCTGGAGCTCCGGATCCCCGCCGGCACACAGGACGGACGAGTCTTCCGCCTACGTGGTCAAGGCATGCCCCGGTTGGGCAACGCGAACCAGCGCGGCGATCTCTACGCCGAGGTCCACGTTCGCCTGCCGGAGCGGTTGACCGATCGCCAGCGCGAGCTGATCGAGGAATTCGCCCGCCTCGAAACCGGCGACGGCGCGGACACGGATGGGGCGAGATCAGTCGGCGACCGGGTCCGCGACATCTATGGATCGTAGAGCACACGAGGTTGGAGACGATGGACAGCGGAACCGAGCGTCCGGGAAGCGCGAACTATTACCGCCTGACGGCGGCGGCGCAACTGGTCGGGATGCCGCCGTCGCGCGTTCGGCGCTATCTCAAAGTTGGTCTCGTCCGTGCCGAGGCGGACGAGCGAGGGGCGCCGGTCCTCGGCGCTGCGGAACTGGCGCGTCTCCGCAGGATTCGCCGCCTGACGAACGACCTCGGTCTGAACATGCCCGGCGTCGAGGTCGTCCTCCGCCTCCTTGATGAGATTGACACCCTTCGGGCCGGTATTGACCGTTCTCGCCCGCCGCAAGAGAGCTCCGTGTTTGGACTGCTCGGCTCCGGGGATACAAACCGACGAGGCCAGCGATGACAGCCCCGACCGTGCCACTCGGACAGACAAGATTGACCGTGATCCCCCGCGCCAGCTTGCCCACTCCGCGCTTCGAAGTCCGCCCCGGTGCCTTCGTGGTCGGTCCCGACGGGACGCATGGCCGGGTCAGGTACGTCGTCGTCAGCCCGGGCAGCGGCGAGGTGCAGGTCCTCGTTGTCCGCACCGGGACCCTGCGACACCGCGACGTCGTCGTCCCGGTCGAAGCAGTCAACGAAGCGGACGAGGAGATCGTCCGCGTTCGTCTCACGGGCGCCCAGTTCGAACGGCTGCCCACCTACCGGGAGGAGGAGTTCGTCAAGGCACCATCCGGCTGGCGAACACCGACCGGTCGCAAGCAGACCGGCGCCCTCTTCCGCCTGCCTTTGCCGAACGCGGCACGCGGACTCCAGCCGGGCCAGCACGGACAGACCGATGCGGCACTTGGTGGGCGACCGCTCGCGGCGGGGCAGACGGTGATTTGCCGTGATGGCGAGGTGGGGCGGCTCGACCTCGTGCTCCTCGACCCCGCCACCCAACGTGCCACGCACTTCGTCGTCCGCCGCGGCGTGCTTCTTCACCGCGACACCGTCGTCCCCGTCGATTGGGTTCGCGAGATCAACCGCGACCGGGTTCTGCTCGACGTCGATCGGGAACAACTCGAACGACTCCCAGAGTACCGACCGGACGACGAGATCACCGCCGACGTCGCCGACGTCCTTTGGAACGGCAAGAGTCTCAACCCGGACGACGTGGAGCACGTCACGATTCGCACCAGCGACGGCGTCGTCGAGCTGCGCGGGATCACGACGACCGAGGAGGCGAGAGCGGTGATCGAGTCGGTGGTCCGCCGGGTGCCGGGAGTCGTCGACGTGCGCAACCGTCTCCAGTCCCTGGAGGCGCTGGCGGCCGTGGCGGTACGGCACCCCGGCGATACACCGGCGGGAGCGAATGCCTCCTCAGCCGGGCAGGAGGAAGCGACGATGGTTCAAGAGCCGAATTCGGAATGGGTCGTGCGCGCCCTGCGGCCTGATCCCTATCAGCAGGTCATTGACCCAGTCTCCGGTATTGGCTACGGCTACGGCTGGCTGCACGACCTACTCAATCGGGCAACGGGCCTCGATGTCGACCGACCACAAGCGGAGGAGATTGCCCGCAGCGCCGAGAAGAAGCTCACCGACCTCTTCGACGTGGCGATCGATACCGCCGCGGCGAACGGCCGAGGTCTGATCCTCCGCCACGATCTCCCACTCACCAAAGGCATGCGCCGCTCGCTCGAAGACGCGGCCGAGCTGACGAAGGACGACGAGTTCGACGCCGAGACGATCCTCGTCTTCCTCACGCACAGCGGTTTCCGGGCCCGGGTCGACGAGATGGTGCGGGCCGATTTGCCGCGCCTGATGGCCGCCCTCCTCATCCTGGGAGGGCGTGTCATCTCCGTACTCGAACCCGCCAGCATGCCACCGCTCGAACGCTGGGAACTCCTGACCCGGCGTGAGCCCGACCGACCGACCCCCTGGGAACTCGACCGCGCCAGCCGCGTACTCGATCTGACGCTGTGAAGGGGGATTGGCATGGGCTGTTCGGTGTAGGGAAGGACCCTTTGCCCTTCCCTACACCAGTCCACCGAGCGCTGCAGGGGTGAAAACCCCATCAGCACCACGACAAGTCCCAGGGAGGAGACGATGGACCCGAACAAACTGACTGAAAAGGCCCAAGAGGCACTCGTTGCCGCCCAGCGGCTGGCGGAGGAGCGGCACAACACCCAATTGGAGCCGGAGCACCTGCTCTACACGCTCGTCACTCAGGAAGGCGGCGTGGTGCCGGCACTTCTGGCGCGGCTGGGCATCCAACCCCAGGCGATCATCCAGCGACTGGAGCCAGCCCTCCAGGGGCTGGCCCGGACCGAGACTGCGGCCCAGGTTCAGGTCTCGCCCCGATTCCGCCGTCTCCTCGAAGCCGCGTCGAACGAGGCCGCACAACTCAAGGACGATTACGTCTCGACCGAGCACTACTTGCTTGCGCTCGCAGACGATCGCGGCGCGGCCGGTCAGGTGCTCCAAGCTGCCGGCGTCACCCGTGACAGGGTCTTCCAGGCCCTGCAGCAGGTGCGCGGGGGCCAGCGCGTGACGAGCGCGACACCCGAGGCAACCTACGAGGCGCTCAAGAAGTACGGTCGTGATATGACCGAGCTGGCCGAGAAGGGCAAGCTCGATCCGGTCATCGGCCGCGACGAGGAGATCCGTCGCGTCATCCAGGTCCTCTCCCGCCGAACCAAGAACAACCCGGTCCTGATCGGCGAGCCCGGCGTCGGCAAGACGGCGATCGTGGAGGGGCTCGCCCTTCGGATCATCCGCGGCGACGTGCCGGAAGACCTGAAAAACAAGCGCCTCATCCAACTCGACATGGGTGCGCTCGTCGCTGGCGCGAAGTACCGGGGCGAGTTCGAGGAGCGTCTGACGGCGGTCTTGAAGGAAGTCGAAGAAGCCGAGGGCGGGATCATCCTCTTCATCGACGAGCTCCACACCGTCGTCGGCGCGGGTGCCGCCGAAGGGTCGATGGATGCCGCGAACCTTCTCAAGCCGATGCTCGCTCGCGGCGAGCTGCGGCTGATCGGCGCCACGACACTGACGGAGTACCGCAAGCACATCGAGAAAGACGCCGCGCTGGAGCGACGCTTCCAGCCGGTCTATGTCGAAGAACCGAGTGTCGAAGACACGATTTCGATCCTGCGTGGTCTCCGTGAGCGCTATGAGCAACACCACAAGGTCCGGATCAAGGACTCGGCACTGGTGGCGGCGGCGGTGTTGTCCCATCGGTACATCTCCGACCGCTTCCTCCCGGACAAAGCGATCGACCTGATCGACGAAGCGGCGGCGCGCCTCCGCATGGAAGCGACCAGTATGCCCGTGGAGCTCGACGAGGTTCGCCGCCGGATCATGCAGCTGGAGATCGAACGGGAGGCGTTGCGCAAGGAGCGTGACGCGGCATCCCAGGAGCGGCTGCAGCGGATCGAACACGAGCTAGCTGATCTCAAGGAGCAAGCGGCCGCGCTCGAAGCCCGCTGGCAGGCTGAGCTAGAGGAGCTCAACCGGCTCGGCCAACTGAGGGAGCGCCTCGACGCCGCCCGGAATGAGATGGAGCTCGCCGCCCGCCAGGCCGACTGGGAGCGGGCGGCTCGCCTCCGCTACGAAATCAGCGAGCTGGAGCGGCAGCTGGCCGAGGCCGAGCAGGAGGAGCAACAGCGTCAGGATGGGCAGCGACTCGTTAAGGAAGAGGTGGACGAGGAGGACATCGCCGATATCGTCAGCCGCTGGACCGGCGTGCCGG
Organism: Thermomicrobiales bacterium; assembly: GCA_034667245.1. GTDB lineage: Bacteria > Chloroflexota > Chloroflexia > Thermomicrobiales > UBA6265 > DATBFX01. The sequence goes on from JAXDKI010000032.1 coordinate 9,095, forward strand.
TGAGCCGGTTGATGACCGGTGAGGTCGAGAAGCTAATCCAGATGGAGGACCGCCTGCGCGAGCGCGTCGTCGGTCAAGACGAGGCGATCGCGGCCGTCGCGAATACGGTCCGTGCCGCCCGCGCCGGGCTTCAGGACCCGAACCGGCCGCTCGGCTCGTTCCTTTTCCTCGGCCCCACGGGTGTCGGCAAAACGGAGACGGCCCGTGCCCTGGCCGAGTTCCTCTTCGACTCTGAGGAGGCGATGGTCCGCATCGACATGAGCGAATACCAGGAGCGGCACACCGTCTCCCGCCTGATCGGCGCCCCTCCCGGTTACGTCGGCTATGAAGAGGCCGGCCAGTTGACCGAGTCGGTCCGGCGCCGGCCCTACTCGGTGGTCCTCTTCGACGAGGTCGAGAAGGCACACCCCGAGGTTCTCAACATCCTGCTCCAGGTCCTCGACGATGGCCGCCTCACCGACGCCCAGGGCCGCACCGTCGACTTCCGCAACACGATCATCATCATGACCAGCAACCTGGGCAGCATCTGGATCACCGAGCGCGACCTCGACTGGGACGAAATCCAGGCGCGGGTGATGGACGCCGTCCGCGGCCACTTCCGGCCCGAACTCATCAACCGCATCGACGAGATCGTGATCTTCCGGCCGCTCGGGATGGAGCAGATCGAGCGGATCGTCGAGATCCAACTTGGCGGTCTGCGCGCCCGCCTCGCCGAGCGCCACATGGAATTGGAACTGACGGAAGCCGCGAAGGAGTACCTCGCTCGCGAGGGATTCGACCCGATCTACGGGGCGCGCCCACTCCGCCGCGCGATCCAGCGCGAGATCATCCAACCACTGGCCATGCGCCTGCTGCGAGGCGACTTCCACGACGGCGACACCGTCGTCGTCGACGCCCGCAATGGGCAGCTGATGTTCGAGCGGCGCGAGGCACCCGTAGCCGCTGCCGCCGACTGATCGCCGCCGGACTCTTTTCGATCGATCAGCGCATCAACAGGAGACGATCATGGCCCTCAAGAGATGGTACCTCTACCTCGCCGCCGTCGCCTTTCTCTCCCTCGCGATGCTGGCCGGTTTGCCGACCTGGGCTCAGAGTGCGACCCCCACCAATGGCACCAGCGGAAAGGAGATGACCCCGGTCGATGTCGTCGCCAAGGTCGGCCCGGCCGTCGTGACGGTCATCAACGAGCAGCGGGTTAGCGGCTTCCTCGGGCAAGACGCCCAGATGCAGCCGGCCGGCAGCGGCTCCGGCTTCATCATCGACGACCAGGGCCACGTCGTCACCAACAACCACGTCGTCGAAGGGGGTGACAGTTTCGAGGTCATCTACGCCGACGGCACCAAGCAGAGCGCCGAATTGGTCGGCGCCGATCCCACCAGCGATCTCGCCGTCGTCAAGGTCGACGGGGAGATGCCGGGCAGCGTGCCGTTCGGCGACTCCAACGAGCTCAAACCTGGTCAGTCCGTCCTCGCCATGGGCTCACCCCTTGGGGCCTTCGCCAACACCGTTACCGACGGCATCGTCAGCGGACTGGGACGCAGTCTGCCGCAGCAAGCGGGCGGCGCCGTCTACACGAACCTGATCCAGCACGACGCCCCGATCAACCCCGGCAACTCCGGCGGTCCGCTCTTCGACCTCTACGGTCAGGTAGTTGGCGTCAACACGATCGGCATCCCGATGGCCGAGCAGGGCGTGCCGGCGCAAGGGCTCTTCTTTGCCATCCCGTCCAACACGGTCAAGAAGATCACCGATCAGCTCATTGCCGACGGCAAGGTCACCTACCCCTTCCTCGGCATCCTCAACCCCGTCGCCATCGACGCAGTGCTCGCCGCCCAGAACGACCTGCCGGTGGACCATGGCGTCTACGTCACGGATGTGTCGCCGGGCAGTCCCGCCGCGGACGCGGGCATCAAGCCGGGCGACGTCATCACCGCGATCGACGGCGAACCGATCGACCAGAGCCATCCGCTCGAAGAGTTCCTCTTCGAGCACCAGCCGGGCGACACCGTCGAGTTGACCATCCAACGCGGCGACCAGGAGCAACAGGTGCAGGTCACGCTGGGCGAACGCCCATCCCAGTAACCGAAGGTCGTCGCGCGAGGATGAGTTCCGGGTCGAGGGAGCTCCATGAATGCCGACACCGCCGAGACTCAGCGCACGCGGCACCACGAGCGGATGATCCCCCACACCGGGATCAACCGCCTCAGCCGCCGCGCCCTGGAGATGACGCAGGACGTCATCGTGGTGGGACTCGTCCTCGTGCTCTTCGTGCTCATGTGTCGGACCCTTGTTCAGTTGGCCCGCGACACCGTCGACGACCAGTTGGACTTCAGACCTGTGATTGCCGAGGTCTTGTTCATGCTCGTCATGGTGGAACTGGTGCGACTGCTTTTGGTTTACCTGCGGGAGCACCACGTCGCGGTCGATTTTATGGTCGAGTTGGGCATCGTCAGCACCCTGAGAGAGATCGTGCTGCGCGGGGTCGTCGATCTGCCCTGGGAACAGATCGCTGCCCTCTCCTCGTTCCTGCTCGCGCTCGGATTGCTCCTCCGCTTCGGAGACCTCCGCCTGACAGCAGCCGAGCGGGCGACCGATCGTCGTCTTAGGCGGTCGACGGACGAACGCGAGCAGCCGGTACACCAAGTGTTCGGCGCCAACTGATTGGAGGAGGAGCGGATGCGCTACCGACGGATGAGTTACCGCTATGCCGTCGTCTTGAACGCCAGTCAACCCCGGCCATTCGGCGACACCCTGCGCGCCGATCAACTCGTGGTGCGACTCGCGCAGACCTGCTGGCGCCCCGCCGCCGACGTCTACGAGACGGCCGATGCGCTCGTCGTCACCGTCGACCTCGCCGGCATCGATCCCGAGGCGGTCGAGGCCACCCTCTTCGAGGACGCCGTCATCGTCGAGGGCCAGCGCCGCCTGCCGACGATCGACGGCGCCGGCTTTTACCACGCGGCGGAGATTCGGCAGGGGCGGTTCCGCCTTGAGCTGGCGCTGCCGACGGTGATCGATGGCGAGCGCGTCGAAGCCCGCTACGAGCGGGGATTGCTCCTGCTCGTGATCCCCAAAGCGGATGTGAGGTGAGTGCCGTGGTTGCCGAAGCCGAAACCAGCCCGGTCGAGGGCGTGACCATTCCCGACGCTCTGCCGGTGCTCCCGTTGCGGGGCGGAACCATCGTCTACCCGCTGGCCGTCGTCCCCCTCCTCGTCGGGCAGCCGCGCTCCGTCCGCCTGATCGACGACGTGATGCGACGCGACCGGCTCATCGCCGTCGTCGCCCAGCGGAACGACGAGACGACGGAAGCGGGACCGGAGGACCTCCACCGGGTCGGGACGGTCGGGATGGTCCATCAGCTCTTCCGCGGCAACGACGGCTCGATTCGGATCGTCGTCCAGGGCCTGGAGCGCATCCGCCTGCTCGACTTTGTCAGCACCGATCCCTACCTGGTCGCACGGATCGAGCAATACCCGGACCGAACCGTGCCAGGCGTGGAGACGGAGGGACTGCGCCGGGCGGTCGTCGATCTCTACCGGCGGCTCGTTGGACTTGTCCAGGGGTTGCCCGACGAGCTGGCGACGGCCGCCGAGCAGCTGGCAGATCCCCGCCAGGTCGCCTATCTGGTCGCGTCAACCATTCCGCTCGATTCCGCGACCCGCCAGGAGATCCTCGATCTCGATCCGGTCGATGCCAAACTGCGCCGCCTTGTCGAGCTGCTCCAGCGGGAACTCGCCGTGCGCGAGATCGGCCAGCGGATCACCGACGAGACCCAGGAGCGGATGACCAAGACCCAACGGGAGTACTACCTGCGCGAGCAGCTCCGCTCCATCCAGCAGGAGCTCGGCGAAGAAGGGGGTGCCGACGCCGAGATTGCCGAGCTACGCCGCCGTCTCGAAGAGGCAACTTTGCCGCCCGAGGCGCGCCGCGAAGTAGATCGCGAGCTCAGCCGGCTCGGGACGATTCCCCAGGCCTCGCCCGAGCACGGAATCATCCGCACCTACCTGGAGTGGATGGCCGATCTGCCCTGGGACCAGGTCAGCGGCGGCGAGATCGACGTTCGCCGCGCGCGACAAGTCCTCGACGAGGACCACTACGACCTGGAGAAGATCAAGGACCGCATCCTTGAGTACCTGGCCGTCCGCAAGCTGCGCCAGGACCGCCTGACCAACCTCGAGGCGGAGCGCGTCACCCCCGCCAACGTCGGTGTGGACGTCGAGGGGCAGGGCGAGGTCGACACCCCCCTGCCGAACACCGAGGCGCAGACGCCGACCGACCGCGCCGCCCGCGAACCGATCCTCTGCTTCGTCGGCCCGCCTGGCGTCGGCAAGACGAGTCTCGGGCAATCGATCGCCCGCTCGCTTGGCCGGAAGTTCGTCCGCATCTCCCTCGGCGGCGTGCACGACGAGGCGGAGATTCGGGGGCACCGGCGCACCTACATCGGCGCCCTGCCCGGCCGATTCATCCAGGCGCTGCGTCGGGCCGAGACGCGCGACCCGGTCTTCATGCTCGACGAGATCGACAAGGTCGGTGCCGACTGGCGGGGCGACCCCTCGTCGGCGCTGCTCGAGGTCCTCGACCCGGCTCAGAACCACAGCTTCGTCGATAACTACCTGGGGGTGCCATTCGACCTCTCCCAGGTTCTCTTCATCGCCACCGCGAATACCCTCGACACGATCCCCGGGCCGCTCCAGGATCGGATGGAAGTCCTGCAACTCTCCGGCTACACCGACGACGAGAAGGTCCAGATCGCGCGGAAATACCTCGTCCCCAAGCAGATCACCGCGCACGGTCTGACGCCGGAAGAGGTCTCCTTCGACGACAAGGCGCTGCGGGTGATCGTCCGCTCTTACACCCGCGAGGCGGGCGTCCGAAATCTCGAGCGGCAGATCGCGACCGTCTGCCGCAAGATCGCTCGCGACATCGCCGAGGGGGCCACCAGAATCGAACCGGTGACCGCCGAGAGGGTGGTGGACTACCTGGGTCGTCCCCGCTTCTTCGACGAGGTCGCGGAACGGACGGACCGACCGGGTGTGGCAACCGGTCTCGCCTGGACGCCCACCGGCGGCGACGTCCTCTTCGTCGAAGCGACGATGATGCCGAGCCACGAGGAGCGTCTGATCCTGACCGGCATGCTCGGCGACGTGATGCGGGAGAGTGCCCAGGCTGCCCTCTCCTACGTCCGCTCGAATGCCGGACTCCTCGGCGTCGATGCCGCTGTCTTCGACGGCAAGGCCGTCCACCTCCACGTCCCCGCCGGTGCCATCCCCAAGGACGGCCCCTCGGCGGGGATCACGATGGTGACTGCGCTGACCTCACTCGCCAGCGGCCGGCCGGTCCGCAACGACGTCGCGATGACCGGCGAGATCACCCTCCGGGGCAAGGTTCTGCCGATCGGCGGGCTGCGAGAAAAGTCCCTCGCCGCCCACCGCGCCGGGATCGAGACGATCATCATTCCGCGCCGCAACGAACGCGACCTCGAAGACGTCCCGGCCGAGCTGCGGCAGGAGTTGGAGTTCGTCCTCGTCGATTCGGCGGAGGAGGTGGTCCGACAGGCACTGCAAGGTGAGCCCGCGCGCTCGACGGTCGCGGCCGTCGGCGCCGCCTAAAGAGCTGTCTTCGTCGTAGCGCATCGGAGGTGTGTGATGGTTATCGAACTTGCACGTAACTGGTGGGCGCTGGCGCTCCGCGGCCTGGCAGCCATCATTTTCGGTGTCGTCGCCTGGATCTGGCCCGACCTCACCGTGACCGCGCTCGTCATCCTCTTCGGTGCCTACGCGCTGGTGGATGGGGCCTTCGCGATCGCCACCGCGGTGACGCGACGCGCCCGCGATGACCGCCTGATCTTAGTTCTACAAGGCATCGCCGGCATCGCCCTCGGGATCATGGCCCTCGTCTGGCCCGACATCACCGCTTTGACACTCCTCTACTTCATCGCCGCCTGGGCGATCCTGACCGGCATCTTCGAAGTCGTCGCCGCGATCCGGCTGCGCCGCGTGATCACCGGCGAGTTCCTGCTCGCCCTCAGCGGCGTCGCCTCGATCATTTTCGGTCTGGCCATCGCCATCTTCCCCGGTTCGGGCGCGGTCGCCCTGGTCTGGCTGATCGGCGCCTACGCGGTCGTCATCGGCATCCTCCTGATCATGCTCGCGTTTCGCCTGCGTAACTGGCAGGACAACACTCGCCGTCCCGCCATGAGGGCCAGTGCCTGAGTTGTACCAGCGTCTCGTCCAGACGACGCGCAGTGCATCGTGGTAGGGGAGGCACCCATTTGAACTGCCCGTGAGAATGGGAACAAGGGCTGGGGTGAGGGCCGTGACACAGGACGATCTCCAATTCGCCGCCGCGCTCCGCCAGGCCCTGACGCAGGCCGCGGTTGGCGACGCCCTGGCCACCCAGGTACCCGCGGACCAGCACCTGGAGCTCATCGTCCAAACTGCCACCCGCGCCATCTCGGCCCCGGTCGGCGTCCTCTTTCTCGTCGACCGACCGAACCGGTCACTCACCTTCGAGGTCGTCGTCGGCCGGGAAATGACCGATGCCCAACGGACTCCGCTGCCGCTGGACCGCGGCGTCGCCGGCATGGTCGCCCTCAGCGGCCAGCCGGTAGCCCTCGCCGACGCGCGGCAGGATGCCCAACACGCCCGCGACCTCGCGGACCAGATGGGCTATCTCCCCCAAACCATCCTCGCCGTCCCGGTCACCGCCCCGGACGGGACGGTCCTCGGCGTTCTGGAACTCTTCGACGGCCAGCGCTCTCCGACCTTCGGTCTGGAAGACATGACCCTGGTCGGCATGTTCGCCCAACACGTCGCTCACGCCCTCGAGCAACGGCGCACCCGCGGCACGGGCGCCGCCCTGATCGGTCGGGCACTGGCCGTCAGCGGACTGCCACCCGAGATGCAGGAGAGGTTGACCGCACAGGCGGAGCAGTTTGGGACGCACGTCGAAGCGGACCAGGACTGTCGCCGGCGGTTGGCCCTCGCCGAGCAGATCGCCGCGATCGCCGCCGGCGGCGAGGCGGAGTACCGGCTCTGCGAGAGCGTTTTGGCGGCCCTCGCCGCCTACGTCCGTGACTCGGGGAACCGGCCATGACGGCGTCGCCCCTGCCGCTCTCGCTGCGGCCCGCGTGGTCGGAGGCATTCGCCCCCGGCGTCCTGCCCACTCTATGCCCGATCCCGCCGCTCGACGACATCACCCCGGAATGGGCCTGGGGCGGAAGCACCGGAATCGGTGTCAAGGTGGCGATCCTCGACAGCGGGATCGACGCCGATCACCCGGCCGTGCGTGGTGTCCAGAGCTATCTGACGGTCCAGGAGGGGCCGGACGGACTCGTCTACGACGAGGGACCACATAGCGACTCATTCGGCCACGGCACCGCCTGCGCCGGCATCATTCGCGCCCTCGCTCCGGACTGCAGTCTTTTCAGTGTCAAGGTCCTCGGCCCGGACCTTACCGGCCGTGGTGCGATCTTCGTCGCCGGACTCCGGCGGGCGATCGAGTGCGGCGCACACATCTGCAATCTCAGTTTGAGCTCCAGCCGGGCCGAGTTCTTCGGCCAGCTCCACGAACTCGCGGACGCGGCGTACTTCCGCCACATCCCGCTCGTCTGCGCCGCCAACAATCTGCCCCTGCCGAGTTATCCCGCCCTCTTCGGCGTCGTCCTCTCCGTCGCCGCCCACGAGGAACGCGACCCGGAGTGTTTCGCTTACAACCCTGCCCCGCCGGTCGAGTTCGGGGCGCCGGGCATCGACCTTGAGGTCGCCTGGCTCGGTGGTGGCAGGATCACCGTCACCGGCAATAGCTTTGCCGCCCCCCACATCACCGGACTGGTTGCCCGCATCCTGGCCAAGCACCCAGGGCTGACCGTCTTCCAGGTCAAGTCCATCTTGCGGGCCTTGGCGACCAACGTCGCCCGTGACGACGATGAGGAGAGATGTACGTGTAGTCCTAACCACCCAAACCGAGGTTCGACGGCAGTGAACGGAGTGGAGGAACGCAATGACTGACATTCAGGTAACCGAGCGCGATCTTCAGTCGTTGGCCGACAAACTCGAGAGGTTCAGCAAGGATCTCTCTCCCGGCGAGCACGCCGCCCTCTCCGCCCTGGTCCGACTGGCGACGGCGGCAGCGGCGGTCGCCCAGCAACCGGAGGTCAGCGGCCACCTCTTCGACCCCTTCACCGCGGCGCTCCTCGCCGAAGCGCACCACCGCGAGCTGCTCGCCGAAGCCGAGCACGCACGGAAGGCGAACCTGGCGCGGGCCTCCCAACCTCAAGGCGAAAGTGTCTGGGACAGGCTGCAGCGACAGGCCGGCGAGGCGGCTGACGAGCTCTGGATCCCCCACCGACAGCCAGGCCAAACGGCCACCCAACCGTAGCCCGATTCCTGGATGACATGGCTTCGAAAACTGCGTTGGGGCAGACGTCCAGAGCATGTTTAGAGGAATCGCTGACACGAGGAGGTGAAACCCGCAACCATCGCTGAGATTGACGCGGTACTCACCGGCTGGTGGCGAATCGCTTCAGCCCGTGGATGACGAAAAGCGCGTGCAACGTCGCCTACCCACCCTCCTACCGCCGCGCGGTACCGATAGGTCATGCAGCGGCGGCGCATATCTCGGTATCCTGCAGGGTGAAGTAGAGTCGGGCTGATAGCAGTGTGCTGGGCGCGACCGGCGAGGGTGCAGGGACGGTCAGGGTGGCGCTACGCACAGCAGAGCGGCAATCGCCGGCACCGCCCCGGCTGTGGCAGGCCTTTGGTCTAACCGGTTGTCTCCTGGTTGCCGCCTACCTCATCATCCCCTCAGGAACGGTCCGCGACATCCTCTACCCCGTCTTTGGCTGCTCGGCCGTCGGCGCGATCCTCGTCGGTCTCCGGCGACACCACCCGGCCGACCGCCTTGCCTGGATCCTTTTTGCCGCCGGCCAGGCCGTCTGGACCTTCGGCGACGCGCTCCGGATCGCCGCTCCTCACCTGTTGCCCAATCCCTCCATCTCCCTCTCCGTCCTCGATGCGATCTACCTGGCTGGCTATCCGTTGTTGATCGCCAGCTCTCTCCGTCTGCTCCGCCGTCAACGGGGGCACAACGATTGGGGTGGTTTCTTCAACGGGCTGATCGTCGCCGTTGCCACGGGGGTCCTCTCGTGGGTCCTCGTTGTTGCCCCCCGCGCCGAGGATGCCGGGGGGCCACTCGTCGAGCGCCTCGCCATCGTCGCCTGTCCCGCGCTCGACTTGCTGGTGCTCTCGCTCGTCGTGCGGCTGCTCTTCAGTGCGAGACGCCCGTCGCCGTCCCTCGCTTTGCTGATCGCCGGTACGGCAGTCCTCCCGATCTCCGATATCCTCTACGGTCTGCGCATGTTGACCTCCACCTACCATTTCGGCGGTGCCGGCGACATCGGCTGGCTCCTCTCGTACGTTGGTTACGGGGCCGCAAGTCTGCACCCCGGGATGCGAGATATAGGTGCACCTGCTGACAGCATTCGACCTTCACGCCGCCGGCTTGCTCTGCTCGCACTGGTCGCCCTTGCCGGTCCTGCCGCGCTGCTCGTTGCCGAGGCGCGCCACTTTGAGGTCGATGCTCCGGTGCTCGTCGTCGGAACCGGCGTCCTCTTCATCCTCGCCTTGGTCCGCGCGGGAATCGCCATCGGTCAGTTGGAGGGTGCCCACCAGAAAACCTGGGATGTCCTGGAGAGCATCACCGATGGCTTTTGCGCCCTGGATCGGGATTGGCGCTTCACCTACGTCAACCGGGAGGCAGAGCGACTGCTGCGGCGGCCGCGTGCGGCACTGATCGGGACGAACGTCTGGATGGAGTTCCCTTCCATCGTCGACGCCGAGCTCGGCAATGCCTTCCGTGGCGCCGCGGCCAGAGGGGAGACCGTCGAGGTCGGATTTTTCTACCCGCCGCTCGACGGCTGGTTCGAGGCGCGCATCTACCCATCCGCGGAAGGGCTGTCCGTTTACTTCCGCGAGGTAACGGAGCGCCTGGCCGCGGAGGAGCGCCTGCGAGCAAGCGAGGCTCGGTTTGCCACCGCGTTTCGTGCCAGCCCGCTGGCGATGACGATCAGTACCCTTACGGATGGGGTATTCATCGACGCCAACGACCGATTCTGGACGATGAGTGGCTATGACCGGGGCCAGGTGATCGGCCATACCTCCGTCGAACTCGGCCTTTGGCCCGATCCAATCGAACGCACCGCGGTTGCGACCGCCTTGGCTGCCGGCGAGGCAGTCCCCGACCATGACGTCACTGCCAGGACCAAGGCAGGTGACGAACTGATCCTCCGGGTTTCGTACGAGCGGATCGAACTCGATGGTCGACCTTGTCTGTTGGCGCTGGCCCAGGACGTCACCGATCGCCGCGCGGCCGAGGCAGCCCTGGCGGCGAGCGAGGCACGCTTCCGCGGGCTCGTCCAGCACGCCGCCGACCTGATCACCGTCGTCGCCGCCGACGGCACCGTCCGCTACCAGAGCCCGGCGATCGAGAGCTTGCTCGGCTACCGCCCGGAGGACCGGACAGGCGCGGACGGCCTCGCCTTCATCCACCCCGAGGACCTGCCCCAGTTGCAACGAGAGTTGGCGGCGATTGCAACCTTTCCCGGAGCGACCACCACGATGGAGCTCCGCGCGCGCCACCGCCTCGGCACGTGGCGGTGGCTGGAGGCGACGGCCACCAACCTCTTGCACGACCCGAGCGTGGCCGGGATCGTCGTCAACTCCCGCGACGTGACCGACCGCAGGCGACTGGAGGAGGACCTGCGGCGGCGGGAAGCCCGCCACCGCGCCCTCCTCGACGCGGTCCCCGACCTGATGTTCCGTGTCGATCGATCTGGCACCTACCTCGACGTCAAGGCGGAGCGTCCCGATTCGCTGGTCGCACCGGTCGAAGAGCTCCTCGGACGACCTGTTGCGTATGGGCTCCCGACCGAGGTCGCCGTGCCGATACTCGGTGCCATGGAGCGGGCGCTGGAGTGCGGCCGCATGCAGACGGTGGAGTACCGGCTGGAGTTGGAGGAGGGACCACGCGACTTCGAGGCGCGGATCGTGCCCAATGGCGTCGACGAGACCGTGTCGCTGGTGCGTGACGTCACCGAGCGCCGGGCGGCCGAGGAGCGGGTCCGTCAAAGCGAGGAGCGCCTGCGGCTGTCACTGGAGGCGGCCAACGTCGGCGCCTGGGACTGGCACATCCCGACCGACACCGTCGTCTGGTCGCCGACCTTGAGCGCGTTACTCGGTCTCCCCCCCGAATCGCGCACGACGACCACCGCCGACTTCAGCGCCATCTTCGTCCACCCCGACGACCGCGTACGGTCCGAGATGGCACGCACGTCCCTCGCCACCGGTGACACATTCACGCAGGTGGAGTACCGGGTCGTGCGGCCGGACGGGACAGTTCGGTGGCTCGTGGACGTCGGGCGCGTGGTCGAGCGCGCCCCGGACGGAGGTCCGCTCCGCACGGCGGGGATCACTATGGACGTCACCGCCCTCGAGGCGGCAACCGAGGGGCTCCGCCTGCGGGACCGGGCGTTGGCCGCGATCAGCAGCGGAATCGTCATTGTCGATGCGACGAAACCGGATCAGCCGATCGTCGATGTCAACCCGGCTTTCGAGCGCATAACCGGCTACAGCCGCGACGAAGCGATCGGCTGCAACGTCCTTTCTCTGGCTCACCCAGAAATCGATCCGAAGGCATTCGCCTCCCTCCGCCAGTTGTGCGTGGAGGGCCGCGAGGGAACGGTAACGCTCCTCGACGCCCGGAAGGTTGGCCCCCCCTTCTGGGCCGAAGTCCAGATCGCTCCCGTTCGCGACAGTGACGGACGGCTGACGCACTTGGTCGGCATCCTCAACGACGTGACCGAGCGGCGCTGGGCCGAGGAGGAACTGCGCTTCCGGGGCGAATTGCTGGACCAGGCCACCGTCGCCGTCGTAGCGACCGATGCGGCGGGGGTGGTTACGCATTGGAACCGCCAAGCTGAGGCGCTTTATGGATGGCGTCGCTCCGAGGCCATTGGGCGCACCATCCCCGACCTGATCGTGGCGCCTGGCGAAGCGGGTATTGCCGAAGCAATCTTGAGGCGCGTCGCGGAAGGGGAGTCCTGGGAGGGCGAGTTCGTCTGCCGACGCAAGGACGGCAGAGAGGTGCCGGTCCATGTGGTCGATTCGCCGGTCTACGGCGCGGACGGACGGCTGATGGGCATCGTTGGCGTCTCGGTCGACCTCACGGAACGCAAGGCGTTCGAGGGCCGGCTGGCATACCAGGCCACCCACGATGCGGTGACCGGTCTTCCCAACCGCATCCTCTTCGCCGAGCGCCTCGGGCGAGCGCTAACCGAGACCGGCGCACGCGGGACAGCGCTCGCCGTTCTCTTCCTCGACCTCGACGGGTTCAAGCGGGTCAACGACAGCCTCGGCCACGCCTCGGGCGACCAACTCCTCGTCGCGGTCGGTCGGCGGCTCGCGGCCCTCCTGGCACCGGACGCGACCCTGGCCCGCTTTGGCGGTGACGAGTTCACGGTTCTGCTGCCGAATGTCACGACGGCGCATGAGGCGGCGCGAGTCGCCGCTCGTTTGCTCGACGGACTCCGGGCGCCGTTCGTCTTGGATGACCAGGAGGCATACGTCGACGCGAGTATCGGGATCGCCCTCAGCTCAGCCTCTCTGTCGCGCCCCGACGACCTTCTGCGGGCGGCGGATGTCGCGCTCTATCAGGCGAAAGCCGCCGGACGCGCGACCTACCGGATCTTCGAGCCGATCATGGCCGAGCGAGCGGCCTCCCGCTTGGGGCTTGAATCGGAGCTGCGGCGGGCCGTCGAGCGTGGGGAATTGCGACTCTTCTACCAGCCCGAAGTGGATCTCAAGACCGGGAGGATCGTCGGGGCCGAGGCGTTGGTGCGCTGGCAGCACCCACGGCGCGGGCTCCTGAGCCCCAGCGAGTTCATCCCGGTCGCCGAGGAGAGCCACCTGATCGTGCCAATAGGTGCCTGGGTCCTCGCAGAGGCGTGCCGTCAGGCGGGATCCTGGCGGGCCCTTGGACCGGTGGGGGAGCGCCTGACGATGAGTGTCAACCTGACGGCACGGCAACTCCGGCATCCGGATCTGGTCGGGCAGGTCGCACGGGCAATCAGGCAGACCGGCCTGCCCGCGCCCCACCTGAAGTTGGAGATCACCGAGCGCACAATCGTCGAGGACGCGGAAGCCGAGATCGGCGTCCTCTCCCAGATGCGGCGGATGGGGGTCAAGCTGGCGATCGACGACTTCGGGACCGGCTACTCCTCGCTCGGCTACCTGCGCCGCTGGCCGGTCGGCACCCTCAAGATCGACCGCTCCTTTATTGAGACGATCGAACACGACGCCGGTGCCCGGAAGCTGGTCGCCGCGATGTCCGGCCTTGGCCATGCCCTCGGCGCCGACGTCACCGTTGAAGGCATCGAGACGGCCGGCCAACTGACCTGGCTGCGGGGTATCGGGATCGAGCGTGGCCAAGGTTTCTACTTCGCCCCGCCCCTCCCTGCCGACGAGTTCGCCCGCCTCCTGACCCGAGACGAAGCGTATGATCTCACCTCCGTTACGGATCTGGGACCGCTAACGATGCTGCGCGACACCATCGCCGCGAACGACGGCCGCATGGCCCGCTAACCGCCCGTGCTGCCGAATGTTCTCTCATGGCGTCAGTGCGCTGCGACGGGTGGTCTCCGCCCGTGCCAGTCGGATCGCAACTGGTACGCGTGTCCCGCGGTTAACACCTGGTCTTCCTCGAAATGACGGCCCACGAGTTGCAGGCCGATCGGTAAGCCGGCTTCGGTAAAACCGCACGGCAACGTCAGCGCGGGATGCCCGGCCAGGTTGAAGGGCGAGACGAGGTGGTTGAGAGCCGTCATGCCTCGCTCACCCTCGGTGACCTTGACGGTCGTCTCGTCGAGCGGCATGGCGACGACCGGCATCGTCGGCAGGACGAAGAGATCGATCTCGCGCTGGAGGTCGTCGATCTTGGCCCGAAAACGCTCGCCCGCCTCCTTCGCCGCGAGATAGTCGACGGCCGTCACGTTGCGCCCAGCCAGGAGTCGCTCCAAAACGGTTGGGGAGTAGTCGTTCGGTCGCGTCTCAAGCCACTCCCGGTGGGAGTGAGTCGCCTCCGGGACAATGATCGCCATTGCCGCGTCGGCGGCGCTCCCCTCAAGCTCCGGGATGGCGATCTCCTGGATCGTCGCCCCGGCCTCGGCGAGGATGGGGATGGCGCGAGCGACCGCCGCGTCGATCTCTGGATCGAGTCCCGCCCCCATCACATTCGTTACGAACCCGACCCTGATCCCGTCGAGTCGATCGGAGAGTGCCGCAGTGTAGTCCGGCACGGGAACCGCGGCGCTCGCGCGGTCACGCGGATCCTGACCGGCGACCGCCTGCAAGAGAACGGCGACGTCGCGGACAGAGCGGCCGAGCGGTCCGGCAAAGTCGAGCGACCAGGAAAGAGGGTGGAGACCGTAGCGTGAGACGCGGCCGAAGCTCGGTTTGAAGCCGACGGCACCGCAAAACGAAGCGGGGAGGCGGATCGACCCGGCCGTGTCGCTGCCGAAGGAACCGAAGTCCATCCCGGCGGCCACGGCCGCGGCCGAGCCCCCGCTCGACCCGCTCGCGGTTCGTGTGAGGCCCCAGGGATTCTTCGTCGGGCCGTAGTCGGGATGGGCGACGGCGTAGGCCAGCTCCAACAGATTGGCTTTAGCGACGAGGATCGCGCCCGCGTCGCGCAAGCGCGCCACGATCGTCGCATCCTCCTCGGGAACGAAGTCTGCCAGAAGACGCGAGCCGCCGGTCGTCCGCACCCCCTTCGTCCAGAAGAGATCCTTGACCGACACCGGTATCCCGTGCAGCGGTCCACGGTAAGCCCCGGCCGCGATCTCCCGCTCCGCGATCTTCGCGGCCACCCTCGCTTGATCCCCCAGTACCGTGATGTAGGCGTTGAGGATCGGATTCAACGCCTCGATTCGCCGCAACGTCGCCTCGATCAACTCGACCGGCGACACCTCGCGGCGTGCGATGGCACCGGCCGTCTCGACAAGGTCCGGGAACGTTCCAGAATCGTTTGTCACGCTCATGGCGTATTCCTCAAAAGCCAAACGGTAGGGGTGCAACGCCCAGGGGGCATCCGGCGCGCCCGGCTGAAGGGCGCGAACGCCGCCCTCCCGAGTAGGGCGCGCCGCCGTGCGCCCCTACGACGTGCCGGCCGGCAACGTTTCTGCCGTCTCCGCATTGCCGACCATGTACATGTAGGCGCCGGGATGAATCGGCGCCAGGTTGTCGCGCAGCAGGACGAGGAGCGACCGAGGAAACGGCGCTTCGATCGTCTCCAGCAGCTCGAAGGTATACGGGCTGTAGATACGGCCGAGGACGGTGCCGCCCGGCACCTCCGAGCCCAGGTCCGGCACGCGCACGTTGGGGACGAGGATCCCGCCGTGGTGCGGTCGCATCACCGCCAGCTCGTGCATGAGGATCTGCTCCGGTGCCGGCCGGGCCGGACCGGCCAGGACGCCGAGCGTGCGCAGGATGTTCAGGAGCCCATCCAGCGTCCGCTGAGCGTAGTTTTCCTCCGCGAAGAGCCCGCCACCCAGTTCGATCGTCACCACCGGCACATCGCGCTCCATAACGACGGTCGCGGTCGTGCCTTGATAGGGATCAGAGGGGTGAAAGAGGAGCTTCGAGCCGAACGCTCGCGAGAGCTCAGGCGAGTTTTTAAAGTAGACATAATCGACAACGGGAATGTCGCCCCCGGCGTGGAGATCGACGTACACGTCGATCCCGGTCAGAAAGTGGTCGACGATCTTGGCGGCCAGTTTCTCGGTCAGCCATCCCTCCGGATCGCCGGGGAAGATGCGGTTGAGGTTGGTCGCGTCGAGCATCGTGTTGCGGGTACGGGTCTCGTAGGCGAGGGGATTGGCGACGGGTAGGAGACGGATTGTCCCGCGCAGCTCTTCGCCCGAGTGCTCCAGGTGGCCCGCCAGCCGGCGAAGCGCCTCGGTGCTGATCGGCTCGTCGCCGTGGATGGCGGCGCTGAAACCGACGGTGGGACCATCCGATCCCCGGTAGGTGTGGATCGTCAAGCCCAACTCGAAACCGCTGGCCATCGTCGCCACGGGAACCCGTTCGATTGTGTGCTCCACGTTACTCCTCCTCTTTCAATCCCTGAGGCCGAACGCGTTGCGCCACTATCGCCGGCGCGATCGAGGGTCGAGGACGTCACGCAAACCGTCGCCGAGCAGGTTGCAGCCGAGGACGGTCACCATGATCGCGATACCGGGAAACGTCGAGAGGTGGGGTGCGCTGCGAAGGAACTTGGTGCCGAAGGCGACGGTCCATCCCCAGCTCGGTTCGGGTGGTTGCACGCCAAGACCGAGGAAACTCAATCCCGATTCGGCGACGATGGCATAGCCGATCCCGAGTGTCGCCAGGACGAGGACGGGCGAGAGGACGTTCGGCAAGATGTGGCGCAGGATCACGCGCGCGTCGGAGGCGCCGGAGACGCGCGCGGCCTGCACGAACTCGCGGTTCTTGAGCGCCATCACGTCGACCCGTACCAGCCGCGTATAACCGGTCCACCCGACCAGACCGAGGGCGAGCACGACGTTGCGCGGACTCGGCCCGAGCGCGGCGACGAGGGCGATCGCCAGCAGCAACACCGGGAAAGCCAGAAAGATGTCGACCAGCCGTTGTGCCAGAAGATCGAGCAAACCCCCGTAGTAGCCCGAGATCAGCCCGACCGTGACGCCGATCGCGACCGAGAGCGCGACCGCGATCAGCGCGACACCAAGCGAGATCCGGGCGCCGTAGACGATCCGCGTGAAAAGATCGCGCCCGAACTGATCGGTGCCCATTGGGTGCTCCCAGCTCGGCCCCTTCAGACGGAGCGACATCTCCATCTTCTCGGGATCGTCCGGTGCCAGCAGGGGCGCGCAAACGGCGCTGAGAACGATCAGCCCGATGATCGTCCCACCGATCATCGCCGATCTGCTCCGCCAGAGGCGGCTGCGCCGCACACGCACGCTTCTAACCACGGTCGTAGCTGATCTGTGGGTTGAGCCAGGCGTAGAGGATGTCCACGATCAGGTTCACCAGCGAGAAGAGGAGGGCGAGAATCAGGACCGCCCCTTGCACGAGCGGGAAGTCGCGCTGCCCGATCGCGGTGATCATCAGGCGACCGGCCCCCGGCCAGGCGAAGACGGTCTCGGTGATCACCGCCCCGCCGAGCAGGTAGCCGAACTGGAGCCCGATGATCGTCACGACCGGGATCAGGGCGGTCCTCAACGCGTGCCGGACGATGACCGCGCCTTCGTGCAACCCCTTCGCCCGCGCCGTCCGAATGAAGTCTTGCCCAAGCACTTCGAGCACGGAGGCACGCACCATCCGGCTGATCAAGGCGGCGGCGCTGAAACCGAGGGTGACCGCCGGCATCGCCAAGTGCTGCAGCGAGTCCCCGAGCGTTCCCCATCCTCCCCCGGTCACCGCTTGCCTGAACGCCTGAAGGAGCGGCTCGCCGCGGCCGAACGTTGGCAGGAGATCAAGGCGGACGGAGAAGAAGAGGATGGCGAGGATACCGAGCCAGAACACGGGGATCGAGTTGCCGAGCTGCGCCAGCAGCATCGTGCCGTAGTCCCAAACGGAATTCTGGCGAACTGCAGCGAGAACACCCAGCGGCAAGCCGATCAGCGCGGCGATCACGAGGGCGAAGAGCGTCAGCTCGAGGGTGGCCGGCATCGCCCCGAAGACGATGTGGGTGACCGGTCGCGACTGGAAAATCGACTCGCCGAGATCGCCTTCGAAGACGTGGAGGAGGTAGCGGCCGAGTTGGACGGGGAGCGGCTTGTCCAGACCCAGAACTCGCTGGACGCGCTCGGTGTCCTCCGGTGTCGCGTTTTGCCCGAGCAGAACGACCGCCGGGTCGCCGGGGATCAGGTGCAAGAGGAGAAAGACGAGCACCGTGATCCCCAGCAACACCGGGATGAGCAGGAGCAGGCGATTGGCGACGTAGCGGAGCAATGCGTCTCCGGGCCGTGTGTGAGTGGTTGTCCGGGTCTCCGGTAGGGGAGGGAGGCCCATTGGGCCTCCCTCCCCTACGAGAAACGGCGAGCCGTTACGACAGGCTCGTCACGGTGAGGGACTTCCAGCTCCCGGACGGATTCGGCACGAAGCCGGTCACGTTGTCCCGCGTCGCGACGATGTAACCCTGATAGAGGAGCACGTCGTAATAGACCTGATCGACCACGGTCGTGGCGACCTGCTGGTAAAGCTCGGCCCGCTGCGTCTGGTCGGCGTTGGCGCGACCCTGCGCCAGGAGGTCGTCCAGCTTCGGATCGCAGTAGCCGCCCCAGTTGAGCCCGCCATCGCAGCGGAACTGGGCGTACATCGCGTAGTCGGGGTCGATCAGACGCAGCCAGCCGATCAGCGCGATCTGGTAGTCGTGCTGCTGGACGGCGGCGATGTAGGTCGGCCACTCCGTCGTCTCGACCGAGGCGTCGACGCCGTTCTCCTTGAAGACGTTCTGCAGGAACTCCAGGATCTGAATGCGGTTCGGGTCCTCGCTGTGCGTCTTCAGCACGATCGTTAGCTTCTGGCCATCCTTCTCATAGACGCCGTCCGCGTTTTTCGCCCAACCCGCGTCGGTCAGGAGCTTTGCCGCCGCGGCCGGATCGTAGGCCTGGTCCGCCACGTCGGCGTACCACCAGGTGCCGGGAACCAGCGGGGATTTGCCCGGGATGTCCATGCTCTCGTAGATGTCTTGCGAGATCGTGTTTTTGTCGACCAGGTGCGCGAGCGCCCGGCGGACATTGACGTCGGAGAGGATCGGGTCCTTCGTATTGAAGTTGAGATAGGTGTAGCCGAGCGCGGTCTGCTCGCTCACCGTCACCCCGTCGACCTCTTTCAAGTGGGCGACGTCCTGCGGCGAGAGGGGAGAGTGGATCAGGTCGAGGTCACCGGTTTCCAGCGCGGTCGCCCGGACGGTGTTGTCCGGGATGATAAAGAGCTGGACGCCGCTCAGCTTCGGTGCCCCGTTCCAGTAGTCGGCGTTCGCTGTCAACTCGATCTTGCTGTTCCGCTCCCAACTCACGAACTTGAAGGCGCCGGTGCCGACCGGGTTGTTGGCGAAGTCCTTCGAAGCGTCTTCCGCCACATGCTTGGGCACGATCGCCATGTCCATGTAGCTGAGGAAGGGAGCATACGGCTCCTTCAGCTTGAACTGAACCGTCTGGGGATCGGTCGCCGTCACGCTCGTGATCGGAGCGTAGAGCGCGCGGAATGGTGCCGCGAAGTTCTCGTCCAGGATGGTCTCGAAGGTATAGACGACGTCGTCCGCGGTCAGGTCGGTCCCATCGTGGAACTTGACCCCCTGTCGCAGATGGAAGACCCAGGTTGTGGGGTCGGGGTTGTCCCAACTCGTCGCGAGCGCAGGTTGCGGGACGAGCGTCGAATCGAGGACGACCAGGCCATCGAAGACGAGGTCCATCAGCCTGAACCCGGAGGTGTCGTTCGTCAGCCGCGGATCGCCGGTGCCGGCATCGACGTCGAGCCCAGCGCGCAGAACTCCAGACGATTGTGCATGAGCGCGTGTGACCGCGGGAACCGCGGCCATAGCAAGAAGGACGAGAACGAGCAGCAGTCGCTTCATCACGCTCCTCCTGGTGTTTGGTTGTATTTCTATTGAGACGAGCGATTCCGTGACCCGGTTGCTGTAGCTAACCACCTCGTATCGAAGCAGTCAAGGACGGCCTGTCACATTCTGACTGAACCCCGCCGGCCCTTGGCCGATCATCGCTACACACCGATCCAAACGATAAGAGGTCCTTCGCTTACGCTCAGGATGACCGCGAGAGGAGCATCCTCCCTTGAGTCATCCTGAGTGAAGCGAAGGACCTCTCCTTCGTGTTCGCCCTATACGCCGTCACATTACGGCCGCGGCGTCCCCAGAGCTGTTAGATCCGCTCGCCGATGGCCTTCACTTCCACGAAGTTGTAGAGGTAGTCGGGGCCGCCCGCCTTCGAGTTGGTACCGCTCAGCTTGATCCCGGCGAACGGGTGGACGCCCACCATCGCGCCGGTGCACTTGCGGTTGAGATAGAGGTTGCCGACGTCGAACTCGTCCCGCGCCCGCTCGAGGATGGCGCGATCCCGCGCGTAGACCGAGCCGGTCAGCCCGTACTCCGTGTCGTTGGTGATCGCCAACGCCTCGTCGAAGTCGGCCGCCTTCACAATCGCCAGCACCGGTCCAAAGATCTCTTCGCAGGCGATGCGCGCCGTCGGCGGCACGTCGGCGAAGATCGTCGGCGGCACGTAGTAGCCGTACGTGTCCGGTCGCTCGCCCTGATAGACCAGCCGCCCTTCGTGCTTGCCGATCTCGATGTAGCGGAGGATCGACTCGTACTGCTTCTGATCGACGACGGCGCCGACCGTCGCCTCACCCTCCAGACCGGAGCCGACTTTCACCAGCCGCCGCGTCCGCTCCACCACACCCGCGACAACGTCGTCGTAGACGTCGGCGTGGACGATCGCCCGCGAGCAGGCCGAGCACTTCTGACCCGAGAATCCGAAGGCCGAGGTCACGATCCCCTCGATCGCGGCGTCCACGTCGGCGCTCGCATCGACGACGATCGCGTCCTTGCCGCCCATCTCGGCCGTCACCCGCTTCAACCAGCGCTGCCCCGGCTGGACCTTCGCCGCCCGCTCGTAAATGCGGACACCGACATCCTTCGAGCCGGTGAAGGCGACGAAGCGCGTCTGCGGGTGATCGACGAGCGGATCTCCGATGTCGGCGCCGTCGCCCGGCAGGTAATTGACCACTCCCGCCGGCACACCCGCCTCGTCCATGATCTCGACCATCTTGGCCCCGATCACGGGTGTGTTGCTCGCCGGTTTGAGGACTACGGCGTTCCCGACCGAGACCGGCGCCATCGTCATCCCGGTCAGGATCGCGCACGGGAAGTTCCAAGGCGGGATGACGACGCCCACCCCGAGCGGCTGATACCGATAGTCGTTCGCCTCGTTCTCGAGGTGCGCGAGGTCGAGCGGGTTGGTCAGTTTGAGCGCGTGGCGGCCGTACCACTCGAGGAAATCGATTGCCTCGGAGACCTCCCCCTCCGCCTCGTCCCAGGCCTTGTCGAGCTCGTAGACCATCCAGGCCGCCAGCTCCAGCTTCCGCCGCCGGACGATCCCCGCCATCCGGAAGAGGACGCTCGCTCGCCCCTCGGCCGGTATCTTGCGCCACGACGCGAAGGCGTTCGCCGCCGCCGCGATCGCATCCTCAACGTCGGACGGTCGCGCCTTTGCAGCCTCGCCGACGACCTGATCCGGGTTGCCCGGATTGATCGACTTGATCCACGCCCCGGTCTCGCGCCGCTCCCCGCCGATGATCAGCGGATAGCGCTGACCTAGTTGCCGCTCAACGCACTTCAGCGCATCGCGCATCGCATCGCGGTTCTCTTCCACCGAAAAATCGAGCGATGGTTCGTTCGAGAACGGACCTCTCATCGTTGACGCCATGACTTCTCCTTCGATTCATCTCCGGTATGTCCGGATTCCTTATTGATAACTGGGCTGCCCCACACGCAGCCGCACCGTAGGGGCGCACCGGGTGCCCTCTGGGCGTTGCGCCCCTACGATGTAACCAACCCGACGGTCGGCAACCCGGCCGCCTGGATCGCCTGGTTGAGTGCCGCTACCTCCGTCCGGTCGATCTCCTCCAATCGCGCGACGATCTCGTCGAGCTGCGCGGTGTACGCCGCGAAAACTTCGCGCGCCTGGCGTGGCGGCGCGTAGTCTGCGCCGTCTACCGAGTCGAAGAGCGCGTTCAGCTTCTCGTGCAGCCCACTCGGCCAGAGCTGCGACTGCTTCATATTGACGTCGATCAGCTTCGGCCGCAACTCACGGACCGTAGCCGTGATCGCGGCTGCCGCGTCGCGGATCGCGGGATCATCCGTCCGCTTCTCCCAGACCGCCACCTGGGCCAGCAATCCGTCGATCGCGTTCAACGTTTCGTTCGTCCGCGAGAGCGAATCGCGGATCTGGAGCATCATATCCCGCTGCGCCACCAGGTCCTCCGCGCTCGTCTCGATCCGCGGGTCCGGCTGCACCTCGAACTCTCGCGTCTGGGTCTCGCCGTCGACCGTCAGTCGGACTTGATAGGTGCCCGGTACGACCAGTGGCCCGTCCGTCCGATCCCAGGTCTGCAGGTCTTCTCCGGTCGCCTTCGTCGCACCCGGATAGCGCAGGTTCCAGACGAATCGGTTGACTCCCGGCGAAACCGGCGGACGCGGCGCCTTCTCGTCGGCGCTGCTGTAGCGACGGATCTCCTCCTCGCCGTCGAGGAAGGTCAACGTGACCTCACCAGCAGGTTTCTCGCGCAGGTAGTAGTGGACGACAACCCCGTCCGGCGGATTGGCGCCGGCGGTGAGGAGCTTGGCACCGGTCGTCCCGTCGGGTCGCTCGACCACGTCGTGCAACGTGATGCTCGTGTCGGCGTGACCGTAGTTCACCATGCCGCGCACCGGGTCGCCGCCGAACCCGGTGTAGCGCCGCAACCGGACCGTTGGGCGCGGCGCGAAGAGGTGAGCCGGAGCACCCTCGAGCTCGTCTGCGAGTTGGTAGAGCGGCGTCAGATCGTCGAGGATCCAGAACGAGCGGCCATGCGTGGCGACGACCATCTCGACGCCCTTGATCACGAGATCGTGGATCGGCACGACCGGCAGGTTCCCGCCGAGCCGCCGCCAGTGCCCGCCGTCGTCGAATGAGACATAAAGGCCCGTCTCAGTGCCGGCGTAGAGCAGCCCGCGCCGGTTCGGGTCCTCGCGGATGACCCGCGTGAACTCGTCGTCGGGGATCCCGTTCGTGATCTTCGTCCAGGTCGCGCCGTGGTCGGTCGTCTTGTAGAGGTAGGGGCGAGTGTCGTCGTGCTTGTACCGCGTCGCCGCGACGTAGGCGCAGCCCTCCTCATGCGGCGAGACTTCGGCGATGCTGATCAGTGCCCACTCGGGGAGGTCGGGCGGCGTGACGTTCCGCCAGGTCTTCCCGCCATCCTCCGAAAGATGGACCAACCCGTCGTCCGTCCCGGCCCAGAAGACCCCCGCCCGGTGCGCCGACTCGGCCAGCGCGAAGATCGTGCAGTAGACCTCGGCTCCCGTGTTGTCGCGTGTGATCGGTCCACCGGATGCCATCAGCTTCTCCGGATCGTTCCGCGTCAGATCGGGACTGATTACCTCGAAACTCGACCCGAGATCGCTCGACCGGAAGAGGACGTTGCCGGCGACGTAGAGGTCGTGCGGAGCGTGTTGCGAGAACATGATCGGGAAGGTCCATTGCAACCGGTACTTGAGCGACTCCGCGCCGGCTCCCCACCCGTACAGATCGGGCCAGACGGTGATGTTGCGGACCTGCCCCGTCCGATTGTCGTAGTGGGTCATGATGTCGTTGTAGATGTGGCGCCCCTGCGGGCCGGAGGCGACGATGTGCCACGGCTCGTCCGGCTTGATCGCGATGTAGCCGCTCTCGCCGCCGCCCGGCGAGTACCAGGTCCGCTCGTGGATGGCCGCGTCGGTCGTCTGACTCGGGACCGAGATCGCGCTGTTGTCCTGCTGCGATCCGTAGACGCGGTAGGGGAACTGGTCGTCGGTCGTCACGTGGTAGAGCTGGGCGGTCGCTTGGTTGAGGATCGTCGTCCAGGTCGCGCCGCCGTTGAAGGAGACGCAGGCGCCGCCGTCGTCACCCTTGATCATCCGCTGGTTGTCGTGCGGATCGATCCAGAGCGCGTGCTCGTCGCCGTGCTGCGTCGGCAACCGTGTGAACGTCGCGCCGGCGTCGATCGACTTCCAGATTCCGTAGTTCTGGACGTAGACCGTGTCGGGGTCCTGTGTGTCGGCGGTGATGTGCATGTAGTACCAGGGCCGCGTCCGCAGCAGCGACTGCTCGCTCAACCGCAGCCAGGTCTCGCCGCCGTCGTCCGACCGAAAAACCGCTCCGTCCTCCGCCTCGATGACCGCCCAGACCCGCCCGGGTCGCGCCCGCGACGCCACGATCCCCATCTTGCCGAGGAGCCCGCTCGGCAACCCCGGCCGCCGCGTGATCTCCTCCCAGCTATCGCCTCCGTCGTTCGAACGGAACAGTCCGCACTCCTCACCGCCCGAGACGAGCGCGTGCGGATACCGCTGCGCCTGCCAGATGACGGCGTAGAGGAGGCGCGGATTGTTCGGGTCCATCGAGACGTCGTGCGACCCGGCGCGCGGACTTCGGTAGAGCACCTTCTCCCACGTCTCGCCGCCATCCTTCGACCGGAAAACGCCGCGCTCCTCGTTTGGCCCCCAGGCATGACCGAGCGCCGCGACGTAGACCAGATCGGGATTCTGCGGATGAATCTGGATCTTCCCGATGTGCCGGGTGTCTTTCAACCCGACATTGCGCCAGGTCTTCCCGCCGTCGGTCGACTTATAGACGCCGTCGCCGTGCGAGACGTTGCCGCGGATCGTCGTCTCCCCCGTCCCGGCGTAGATCACATTCGGATCCGACTCCGACACCGCGATCGCCCCGACCGCGGCGGTGTTGAAGGAGCCGTCCGAGACGTTCCGCCAAGTCAAACCGCCATCAACCGTCTTCCAGACCCCACCCGCGCAGGCCCCGAAGTAGAACGTCAACCGATCCGACACATCCCCCGCGACGGCAACTACGCGCCCGCCCCGGTGCGGTCCGATCGACCGCCATTCCAACGAGCTCAGGAGGCTGTCTTGCAACGTCCGCATTGCCGGTGATTCAGCGGTGGTCATCGTGAGAAACCCTTCTCCTTATCAATGCCGAGTCGGATTGACCGCGCTCTGACGCCCCGCGGCGCGTCCCTACGACGCCGCGGCGACCCGATGGACCGTGGGATCATGATCTTCGCAATCGGCGAGGTCGCCGGAGGGGATAATACCCGCGCTCGTGGTTGCTTACGCTCCCTGGTGCCGTCGCGGCCAGAACCACCATGCCGTGACCACCGCCGCCAGCACCGACCCCGTCAACCCGAGCGCGAGGTCCCCGAGCGTGTCGGTGTACGCCGTCGCCAGCTCCGGCGAGTTGCGGACGAAGGTGTAGTATTCGGCGAACTCCCAGATCACCGCCGTCACACACCCAAACCCGACCGCCAATCCCGCCGTGCTCAGCTTCCCGACCGGTAACCGCAACAGCAACTGCCCGAACCCTGCCACCAGGATCGCCCAATTGAGGAAGTGATTGAAGTCGTCCCACCTATCGATCGTGTCGTAGAGATCGAGGGCGTTCCCCGACGTGTCGATCAAGAACGGCAACACCAACAGAATATCGAGCGCATACGGATACGCCGGCGCCCGCCCCTGCCGCCGGCTCACGATCCACCAGATGACCGGCACCAGTAACGTCGAGATCGGGTACGTCAGCGCCCGCCCCGCCATCGCCTTCCCCTGGAACTGCGGCAAATCCGAGCGGATCACCGCAAACAGGAGCAGCCCGACCAAAGCCGCCTTGACGGCTAAATTGAGCCAGAATGCAGCTGGGCGTCCTGATGCGGTCCGCCCCGTCTCGAATCGATGACCGGCGCGATCGACTGCCATGGTCACCTTCCTGCCGTGGTTGCTCCACTCAACTCTGCTGATTACTGACTTGATACGGCGACTACGCTACACCCATCCGTTGCGTCCCACAAGAGACATCACGGCTCGCTCAGAATTCGGATGACCTCGTGCGCCGCAAACACGCGGTTGCGCTGTCGACCGGTCAATTCGACGAGTACGCCTTGCTCGCTCAGTGCCGTGACGTATCGTTGCGCTGAGAATCGTGGCATATCGAGTCGCTCTTCGAGTTGCTTAACGGTGGTTGTGGGCCATTCGAAGAGGCTGTCGATCACCGGGAGGACTCCCGCCTGTTTGCCGGTTTGAACGTGCGCTCGGTAGCGATCGCGCAGGTCGAGCAGCCGGCGACTCCGTTCCAATCCGTCCCGTGCTTGGATGGTCACCGCATCAAGGCAAAGATCAATCCAGGGATCCCAAGCGCCCTGTTGGCTCACTGCGAGCAACCCATTGATGTACGCCTCTCGGTTCTGCTCGAAGTACCCACTCAAATATAAGAGTGGCTTCCTCAATAGCCCCCAGCGACAAAGCAAGAGCGACATCAGAAGACGCCCCACCCGACCGTTTCCGTCTTCGAACGGATGAATGGTTTCGAACTGATAATGCACGAGCGCAATCCGCACGAGCTCGGGCAGTTCGGACGACTCGTCGACGAACTTCGCGAGTTGGTCGATCAGCACCGGCACGTCGGTAGGAGGTGGAGGGACGAAGCTCATTCCCTCCGCACCACGCCCACTGATAAACACTTGCCTCTGCCGAAAGCGACCAGGATTGCGATCTCCCCCTCGGACGTCGTCCATCAAGAGATGGTGTAGCTCCCGAATCAGTGCCGGGGAGATGGATCGATCTGGCGGCTGCGTCAACCCGTAGGTCAGCGCCCGGACGTAGTTGCCGACCTCTCGCGCATCCCCCGTCTCTGGTGCCGCTGTTTCGTCGGCCTCGAATAGCATCAGTTGCTGCAGGTCGGTGAGCGTACCCTCGATCCGACTTGATGCCACAGCCTCTCGCTGAAGGAAAGGCCGGATCAGCAGGTGCGGGTTCGGGAGCATCTCGCCGAGTCCATTGAGCGCCCCCAAAGCCCGCTCCGCGAAGACAAGCCTATTGATGACCGAGAGATCGGGACGCCACGCTGGCGGGAGCGACGCAGGTAAGACGGCCCATTGCTCCTTGCCGTCTTGGCTGATGCGGACCAACTCCCCAGGCGCATTCGCCGTAAACTGTTCTCGTCTCACGGTCTCCCTTCCCAGAGCGGTGTCGATGGTGCGCGGCTCGGGGTTGCCCAGGTGCTCCTCGTTGCAACTAAGTGCAGATAGGTGCACAAGGGACTGTACTATCCACAAATGGGTCGGAATCTGTGCATAGTACAAGCTGCGTACCAAGAGCGCCGGGATAGAGAGACACAAGGGTCCCATCAAGAACGCAGCAGCCGGCTCCCCATACCAGCCAACCCGCGCCCTTGGACAACCCCCACACTGGGATTGACACCCTCGTGCCTTTCTCCTAAAGTGTGCTCATTGGTCAACCAATCGACCACTCAGCCGGTGGGGCAGCCCGGACCAACCTGAGTGCTCAGCCGCTCTCGACAGCCGTCCCCCAGCACCCGTCTGACGCGTCATGCCCAACCGATGCAGAGAGGGCAATGCCCCGATGCCCGAGACCGTCGACTACATCGATCACGTCTCGATTCTGGTGCGTAGCATCGACGCCTCGCTCGGCTATTACCGGGACCAACTCCAGCTGCCGATCGTCTCCGACGAGCGCCTGCCCGACCTCGGCGTGCGGCTCGTTTTGCTCGACGCCGGCCGCACCTTCCTCCAACTCGTCGAGCCGACGGCCGACGGCCCGCTCAAAAATGACCTCGACCGGTCGGGCGAATGCCTTCACCACATCTGCTTCGCGGTCAAGGACGTCGACACCACGATCGCCCGACTTTCCCCGGCGCAGCCCGTCAAGGTCTCGACCGGCGGGCGTGGCCGGCGCACGGCCTTCCTGCCGTCGTCGCCCAACGGGGTGCGGACGGAGTTGACCGAGATCGAACCGTATCAGCCTCAATCGCGTGAAGGAGTTTCGTAGGTGGGTCGTCTCGAGGGAAAGGTCTGCGTGATTACCGGTGCCGCCAGCGGCATCGCCCGTGCCGCGTCCGGTGCCTTCGTCCGCGAGGGCGCGGTCGTTGG
>JAXDKI010000033.1:0-2770 GCA_034667245.1 Thermomicrobiales bacterium
CGGCCCGAGCAGGTCGGGGAGCATCTGCACGCCCTCGCGTACGACGACGCCCTCGCACTCCCAGTACCCGGGCGCGATGGCCCTCCGGGCGGCGCCGCCGCACGCCGGGCAGGTCATGGCGCCGCCCGCGTCACGGTCGCCACAGCAGAGCGCATTCGTACCCCCGTAGGTACGGCCGGGAACCGGCCACCGGCAGCGTAGCGGGGAGCCGGAGGCGACGTAGCCGGCGAGAAACCTTCGGGTCTGTGCACCGTCGTGGGCGCAGATCATCGAACGGGTTGAGCTGCGCCTGAACTACTACTGCAAGCACCTCGAACACGACCCTGCGTTCGAGCACCGAGCGCAGTACCTGAGCCGAGTCCACGCGGACGTCGCACCGGCGGTAATCACCGAGCGCCTCATCTCCGTCGCGGAAGAGACCCCGGTCCCGGTGCCGCAGCACTAGCCCGAGCAACGATCATCGGCATCCGGCGAACCGCGTGCGGGCACCGCGGTCACACGGAGAGCCGGACAGCCCCGGACCAGCTCATCCTGTCTCGGACGTTTCGCAGGTCAGGGGACGTCACCAACTGCCCCCGCCTGCGTGGCTATGCGGGACTGGACACTCGGAGTGCGCCGCTCGCGGTCGCCGGGTTCTGGAGCGGGGTGCTCGCGGTCGCGCTGCCGCGCGACTCCGGTGACTGACCGCCGCGACGCGATGCTCGCCGAGCTCGCACCCCGGGGTCGCCCACGACGTCTACACCGCGCTCACGGCCGTCGTCGGGCACGTTGACCTGCTGGCCCACGCGCCGATCAGCGATAGCGCACGGCAGTCGATCGCCGGATCAGCGGGCGCTGCATGTTCAGGCGGTAGCGGACCGCAGGTAAACGTGCGAATGTTTCAATATCGAGCCGCAGTGCCACGGATCCGGTCTCGATCATGGCCGAGGAGGTGGCAAATGGGCGTCCGGATCGGAGTCGGCTGGTGCTCCTCCTTCGATCGCCCACTCGCGCAGCGATTGCACGGCTACCGGCCTTACCGTCGGCTTCGCTACGCATACCGCGCGCCGTCCTTGTTCCTGCAAGGGATGCTCCGCGCAGGCGCTGACGTCGAGTTCGTGGAATTCGACGGTGACTTCGGGACCGACGACCTGGTGTCGCGACCCGGCCGGCCGATCGATGTGCTCTACGTCGCGTCGCATGGCATGTCGCGCCCGGACGGCTACAGGCTCGCATTGCATGAGACGGACTGGCGGCTGGCGCTGCCGTTTGGCGTGGATGGACCGACCGTGGCGGTGTTCGACACGTGCTTCCTCGTCAACCGGGACGATCGCACGTGGTGGCAGCCTTGGCTTGCCGGACTCGGGCCGTCGCTGCGACTCGTCCTGGGCTTTTCGTCGTTCGCCACGGTCGGCGAGCGCCAGTCTGAACGCGGCGCCGCGTTCGCCCGAGACCTCACCACAATGCCGTTCGTGGCCGCATGGTGTGCGGCCGTCGGGCATACGTCCTATCCAGAAACTGACGAGCCCGTCGCGATCGCGTTCGGCGACGACGCCGCGGACGCGTCACATGTGATGGAGACTGCGTCCGTGGGCTCCCTGCCGCCACCGCGCACGGGCGCGATCCCAGTGGTCGCGTGGTGGCCGCGATGACCGTGTGGACGTCGTTGCAGATCACCGAGGGCGCAGACTTCGCTGCGCGCATGCTGCGCCGCGAGCTGCCGGAGAGCTACCTCCAAGATCTCGATCCCGTACCACTCATGCGTGAACTGGTCACCGCGTACCAGGTCGAGGCAGCGGCGTATCACCCATCTGGTGCGGTGCGCTTCTTCGGCAACGACGTGGCGCGCCTGGCCCGGCGTTTCGCCGAAGATGTCGATCCTGATCGCGAGTGGATCTTCGCGGATGGCCAGGAAAGACATGACCTGAGAATGCCTCGGCTGCCCAGCCAGTCACTGACGTCTCGCATCCGCGGCACCCCCGTACTCGGTCCAGGCGGACGCATCACGACATTCACCGTGCCAGGCCGGACCTTCACCGACGTCTCGGTGCGCCGGCGTGACCGTCCTGTGGCGAGCCGTCCGCGAAAGGCCAACGACATCGGGAGTACGGTCGCGACGATGACAGCGGACGCACCCCCCGACGCGCGCTTGCGCGGCGCGTTCGGCTACACCGAACCGTCGTTCTATGAACGCCCAGGGCTCGTCCGGCCGGTGTTCGCGTTCCTCCTCGAACGCCCCAGCGACGGCGAGACTCCCGGGTGGCGGGTCGGCATCACGGTTCCCGCCACCGAGATCACCGACGGCGACTTGCCGCCCGGCGTAGACGGAGGCGTCGGCGCCGGTGGCTGCGTCTGAACTAGACCTACGAACGGAGGAGGAGTCATGAACGATGCAGGGGCATTCGTCGGCATCGCGCTCGGCGTGTTGGTCGCCGTCCTCTACCCGATCCTTCGCGGATACATCAAGAAGGAGTTCGTGGCACTCGCCGGACCCGGCCTACCCCCATGGGTCAAGAAGTACGCCGCGCTCTTCTTCTTCTGTCTGATCACCGCCTTCATCGCACTCGCCGTCATCCGATCCAGCTCCGACGCGAAGATCGCATTCTGGCAAGCGGTGATGATCGGTCTTGGGTGGGAAGCCGTTGTCGAGAAGGCGTTCGCCAAGCCCATCTGAGGTTGCGTGCGCGATAAGCGGGCCGAGGCGGTCATGGCGAGGTTGCGCGAGGACGAGTTCGCGGCACACACAACGACGATCCTGGCCGGGGCGGGGGTAGGTGTAGGTGCCGCGAAC
>JAXDKI010000034.1:0-8768 GCA_034667245.1 Thermomicrobiales bacterium
CGAAGGTGGTCAGAACGGAATCGTTCACGACGGGAGTTGGGACCAGGGCGGTGGGCGGCAGGTCATCGATCACTCCTACCAGAAGACCGAGGGCCTCGCGAATGTCGTTGTGATCGACGTTGATACAGACAGCGCCCACGATCTTGCCTGATACATCTCGAATCCAAACGGTCGACGAGGAGAGCGTCCGACCAGT
Source organism: Thermomicrobiales bacterium (assembly GCA_034667245.1). Taxonomy (GTDB): domain Bacteria; phylum Chloroflexota; class Chloroflexia; order Thermomicrobiales; family UBA6265; genus DATBFX01. The sequence continues at coordinate 197 of JAXDKI010000034.1, forward strand.
CGGTGTGCGGGTGGCGTACCCCTGCTGGTCGGCGTCGACCTGGGCGAGGTTCTCCGGTAGAAACTCAGCGTCCGGAATCGGTGCCCCGACCTCGCGTCCGGTGAGATTGCCGGCGATCGCGACCACGGAGGCGTCGAGATTGCGCAGATCGTGAACGACGACTTCCGCTGTTCGGCCAACGGTCGCAACGAACACCTCGGCTATTCGTCCGAGGAGCTCGTAGACCGCATCAAGCTGATCGGATCGGAAACCTCGTCCTGCCATCATGAGACGGGAGGACTATAGCTATCCTTAGACAAAGTGTCAACATCCTGGACATTCCGAATAAGCAAACTCATCAGCTCGTCCACGCGCGGACTGGACTGTCTCGGCCGCGACACCAGCCGGCTCTCATCGCAAAGCTTTCCGGCATTCACGGGGTAGTATTCTTCTCCGGAGGGCAACACTGATCGACCAGGCTAAAGTCAACCAACTGCAACAGGCGATGCAAGCCATGGCAACAAGCACCTACACCAAAACCTGGACGTACGAGGATCTCTTCCACTTGCCCGACGACGGTAAGCGGTATGAGATCGTCGACGGAGAGCTGTACGAGATGCCGGCTCCGAATCCTGAGCATGCCGCGGCGGTCGTCAATCTGATTCTCCTCCTTGCGCCGGTTGTCAAAGCACTCGGAGGTAGGATTTTTACGGCTCCGATCGATGTGTTCATGTTGGGGGCAGATCCCGTTCAACCAGACATCGTCGTGCTACTGGCGAGCCAAGCAGGCTTGTTGACTCGGCGCGGCGTCGAGGGCGCACCGAGTCTACTGATCGAAGTCCTCAGCCCGACGAATCCCGAGCACGATCGCATTCGGAAGCGGGAGCTATACGCGCGCGCCGGTGTTGGTGAGTACTGGCTGGTTAGCCCGGAAGCCGCGAGCATTGAAGTGCTCATTCTCACCGGCGGGACGTATGGCACGCTCGTACGCGCGGCAGGCGACGAACCGATTCAGTCGCAGGATCTCCCCGACCTGTCGTTCCCGGTTTCCACCGTGTTTGCTGCGGTGATCGCGTGAACGCCTTCGCGACCCAGCCGGTCTTAACCGAGCGCGCCCTCTGGGAAGTCATCGAGCCGTTCCACACCATCACCTACTTCGCACCTGAGGCGCGTGAAGCGACCGATGCGCTCGGTCTTCGTGGTGGCTGGATGGGTTACTTCGCTTCGCGCGCAGCGCCGCTTGGCCCCGTCCCGGCCGAGGTCGTGATCGCCGTCTTCTACAACTTCCACCCGAACCTCGTTCGCCGCGCGATCCCGGACGCCTGGAGCTTTGCCTCACCCGCCTCGATCCTCGCCGCCCGCCTCGACGGCGTCGATCGCGCCCTCCGCCGCCTCCTCGGCGACCTCTTCGATGGTCCCCTCGTGCAAGAGGCCGCCGAGATCGCCAGGGATGCCGCGTCCGCGTGCGAACTCGCCGGCCGCCCTCTCTTCGCCGCCAACGCCGCCCTCCCCTGGCCGGCACAACCCCACCTCGCGCTCTGGACGGCCACGACACACCTCCGGGAACACCGCGCCGACGGTCACGTCACCGCCCTGATGGCCGCCGGCGTCGATCCCTGCGAGGCGCACGTCACCATCGCGGCGACAGGCGCGACCACCGGCGAGCAACTCCGCCGCCACCGTTGGTGGTCCGAGGAGGACTGGTCTGCCGCCGTCGCCCGGCTGCAAGAACGCGGCTGGTTTGACCCAGACGGTCTCCTCACTCCCGAAGGCCGCGCCGCCCGCGCCGCCGTCGAGGCAGAAACGGATCGTCTTGCGGCCACGCCCTGGCGATCGCTCGGCATGGAGCGCACCGCCCGGTTGCGCCGAATCATGCGGCACATCTCCGGCCTGGTCGTCGAACGCGGCGGTATTCCCATTCCCAACCCGATGGGACTATCCTGGCCTCCGGCACCGTCGCCACTCGACGGCGAGTAGGCAATCACTGCGAGTCTCGGTAACGGGTCCCTCCGAATACTCTCACCCGTCCGGAAAAGCAGGTAGGCTGTGATGCGCACCCAGACCACCACGCCAAGAAATCCCGAGATTCGACTGCGCCGGGTCTACGAACCGCCGGCCCCGGACGACGGGCGCCGGATCCTGGTCGACCGACTCTGGCCGCGGGGGCTGACAAAAGCAGCGGCGCACGTCGATGCCTGGCTGAAGGACGCCGCCCCGAGCACGGAACTACGGCGCTGGTTCGGCCACGACCCGATAAAGTGGGCCGACTTCCAGCGTCGCTACCGCGAGGAACTCGACACTCATCCCGAGGCCCTGGCACCCATTCTCGACGCGGCGCGGATCGGTATCCTCACCCTTGTCTACGCCGCCAGAGACGAGCAGCACAACGCGGCCGTGGTCCTCAAAGAGGTCTTGGACGAACGCCTGCAGGCCGACGGTCTCGGTCCAGACGCCCTGGTCGACGAGACATCCGAAGATTCGTTCCCGGCGAGCGACGCTCCCGCCTGGGCGATCGGCCGGACGCATCCATCACCGCCCGAATCGGACGCTGCCTCGTTCAGAAACCGGCGATTCCGCGTCTTGTGATGCAGCGCTCCTACCAGGTCATTCCCGGCGAACCGGCCAGAGGCCACCCCGTCGCCGGTGGCAACTGAGATAGGCGAAGCGATCGCCCGTGCCGGCGATCGACCGGCGAGTACCCTTCGGCACGATCAGTGCCTGCCCCGGTTCCAGCGTGTGGCGGACTCCTTCGACCTCGATGGCCCCGCTGCCCTCTACCCCCACCAGCAGCACGTCGACCTCGGCGTTCAGGTGTTCCTCGACGGCCTCGCCAGCAACAAGGACGAGCAGGTTCAACTGAAGATCCTCGCTCGCGGTCGACCATGCCAGCCGGCGATCCGCCGCCTGGGCGATCGCCGGCAGATCGACGACTCGCGCCTCGGTCCCGTTCCCTCCCTCGATCATTGATGGTGCCTCAGCCGAGCGGGTTCCCGGGCGCGTCCACCGGAAGCTGCGCGTGCTCGCCTCCCTTTGAGTTCCAGCTGATCGTCAGCAGAAACGCGCCGCCGTCGACCGCGCGGACGGCATGGCGAACCCCCGCCCCGATCGCGATCAGCCCACCCTCGTCCAATGTGTGGTCCCGATCTCCGGCGGTCACCACGAACCTCCCGCGCAACGCCTGGATCGTGATCGGCCCGGGCGCGGTGTGCTCGTCCAGCATCGCCCCGGCCCGCATCGTCACCAGCACGAGACGCAGGCGGTCGTTCTTGATCAGGGTCTCGGCCCGCCGCCCGGACGCGCCCTCGCCGGGTTGGAAACGCTCGATCTCGGCCGCCAGGTCGAACGTGCCGAGCACGTTTGGATCTGCCACGACGGTCACCCTCCCATGTGTTTGGCCGCGCCGGATGGATGCGGCGCCGGCCTGCCGTATCCGGTCTGGTCGGTCAGTCGATTGATCGCGATCGCCCGCAACGTCAGCACTCCCACCACGACCATCAGGATCGCCACGCCCTCGATCCGGCGCGACACTCCAAGCGAAAAGATCAACGTCGTCGCCCCAGTTGGCGGGTGCGGGCTCTTGAGCAGCACTATCACACCGCTCGTCAACCCGAGCGACAGCGCCGCCACGCCGACCCGGCGGCGGTTGGGCCTCATCCTGCCAGTTCCTCTACCGCATAGATCGTGTCGGCGTCTTGGCGGAGCCGGATTCTCGGCAGCGGACGGGACGGTGGCCCAGCGATGGCGTCCCCCGTGTTGTAGCACGGGCAGTGCCGGTTACCCTTCTCGGGGTTCCATGAGACAGTGCACGAGAGGTTGGTGCAACGCCCGCTGAAGGCGACGAAGCGACCTGGCTCCGGTTGCAGGAGGATATCATGGTCGTCTTTGGTCGGATACGTGAAGTAGACCGCTCCACGGACCGGCACCTCGGTCGTCCGCGCGATCGGCCGCTCCCCGCCCCAGCGTCGATCCCGCGCGAACCCCAGCGCGGCCAGGGCACCCGATGCTAGAACCGCCTTGCGCAGGACTTGACGGCGGGCGGCGCGGTTGATGAATCCCTGTTCGAGCGATGAATGGGGTGGCGCGGATCCGCTCACGAACTCCCCGGATCTCCCGGCACCCCATAACTCGGCGCCGCCGTCGGATTCAGCGCCCGCGTTACGTAGTCGTTCATCTGCGGTTTCCAGAGTTCCCACAGACGTGCCAATTCTCCGATGGGATCGTCCGACCAATCGACGCGCAGGTCGGCCACGTACCACGGCACTTGATCCACGAGCACGAGTCCGGCCGAGTGGACCGGCCCCTCTTCTCCCCCGGCCGCCAGCGCCATCCCCAACGCGTAGATCAGCCGGTCGCCGAGGTCGTCCTGCTCCCGCGCCATGAACCCGCCGATTATCGCCACCGGCACGTCGGGCGACGCCAACAGATTGCCGGCCGCCACTGCCCCCACTCCCTCAACCGCTCGGTACGTCCCCAATGTGCGCTCACCCGAATACGACGCCGTTCCACCCAAGGCATCCACCGCCGTCAACTGCCGGAATTCCGCATGCTCCGCCCCCACGACCACCGACCGCATCGCCTCCGCCGCGCTCGCCCCACCCTGCATCGCATCCAGCAACTGCGGCCCCAACCGCGGATCGGTCACATTCTGCGTCGTCACCGCCCCCACCCCGGCCCGCGCATGCGCACACCGCGCCGCCACCGCCGGACTCGACGACGAAACGACGACGCCGAACATTCCGGTCCTTGGACACCGGGCCACGAGCGAGAAGGTCATCGTTTCACGTCCGTTCGGAGGGCAGTCGGCAGAGGGCAGACGGCAGCGATCTCATTCTGCCCGCTGCCGTCTGCCCTCTGCCGTCTCGCTTGCGATCACCGCCGTCACGTCGATCTCCACCAGCCACTCCGGGCGCGCCAGGGCCGTCACCACGATTCCGGTCGAGACCGGATGGACCCCCTTCAGCCAGCGCCCGACCACGCGGTAGACCGGCTCGCGGTAACGTGGGTCGACCAAATAGATCACGATCTTGACGATGTCTTCCAGCTCGGCGCCCGCCTCCTTCAGAAGCTGCGCCACGTTCGCCATCGCCTGCTCGGTCTGCGCCGCGACGTCGCCGATCCCGACGGACTCCGCCGTGTCGATGTTCTGCCCCACCTGACCCCGCAGATAGACGGTATTCCCGGCCACGACCGCCTGGCAGAGGTCGTTGTCGAGATTCTGCTCTGGGTAGGTGTCGCGCGTGTTGAACTTCCGGATGCGAGTATGGCTCACGACCGCGCCCCCGCCACCTCGCCGGCCGGCTGCCGCCCCGGCATCACCCGCGCGGAGAGGCCCGCCGCCTTCTGCGTCTTCTCCAGCGACTCGTCCCAGTCGAACGATCGGTAGACCGCGGCAAGATTCGCGAACGGCGGCGACTGCGCGAAGAGTTGGAACGTTAGCCGGTGTCCCGCATAGTCCGAGTTCAACAGGTCGCGCGCAAACGCCAGGAGTTTCCTCCGGTCCTCCGATTGCCAGTCCTCGTTGATCGAATAGAACTTCTCCATCCAAGGCGCCGTCTCGGGGTGCTGGAACGTCGCCGCGTCCGGCGTCACACAGATCTGCCCGCCGCAGAGCTCCCGCGCGATGTGCATCATCGCCGGCAACTGTGAGCTCGCCAGCACCCGCCCCGTGTAGAGCAGCGACTGGTTCGGCATCAGCAACCCGCCGGGACTGACCTCGGCCTCCGCGATCGCCGCCGTCAGGTGCGCGTTGATCCCCTCCCGGTAGCAGGCCAGCTGCGCCAGCTTGTCTTGCACCGCCTGCTGCTTCTCCAACCCCGTCTGCCGGACGTTGAACAGGGCAGCGCCGATCATCAGATCGGCCATCCTCAGCGTCCGCAGGACGAAGGGGAAGGCGCTGTAACGGTGGAGCGTCGCCCGGATATAGGCAGCGGCGCGGGTGTGCCGGTAGAAGAGCACGTTCTCCCACGGCACCTCGACATCGTCGAAGATCACCAGCGTGTCGATCTCGTCGAACCGGTTCGCGATCGGGTAGTCCTCCGCTGGCGCCCGCCCGGCGAAGCCGGTCCGGCAGATGTGCTTCATCCCCGGCTGGCCCATCTCGACGATGAACCCGACCGCGTAGTCCGAGAGCTTGTCGTCGCCCCAGTTGGCGATCGTCGGTTTCACGAACGCCTGGTTCGCATACGCCGCCGCCGTCTCGTACTTCGCCCCGCGCACCACGATTCCCCGGTCGGTCTCCCGGACGACGTGGAGGAGCATGTCCGGGTCCTGGTCCTGCGGTCGCTTCGAACGGTCCCCCTTTGGATCGGTATTGGCCGAGACATGGAAGGGATCGGCCCGAACGGCACGCTGGACGTGACGGCGGATGTTGTCCGAGAACTGCGAATCGACCTCGTTCAACACGTCCTGACCGTCGTAGAGCGACCACATCTCGCCGACCGTCTCGTCGCCGACCCGCGTGACCACACCGCCGACGTCGTCGAGCACCGTTTCGACCGCCCGCCGTTTCGCGTGCCAGTCCTCGCGAGTGAACGGCAGCTTTGACCCAACCGCGTTTCGCTCGCCAGTGTCGGGGTCGACGTAGGTCATCGCGTCGCGCGTCGCCGCCTCGTGGGCCAGGTCGTAGATGCGGGCCCGGACATCGACCACCGGCTTGAACATCGGGTGGGTGGTGACGTCCTTGACGCGCTCGCCGTTGACCCAGACCTCGCGCCCGTCGCGGATCGATTCGCGGTACTCGTAGCCGGTGCGAATCATCCCCACACCTCCGTTTCCCAGAGATCGTCGGACGCGTCGTCCGGTTCGTCGCCCACGAATCCCGCCGGCACCACCCGCCATTCGGGGCGGTGGCGCGGGAAGAGCTGGAGCTCCCCGTAGCCGCGCTGCGCGTAGAGCAGTGGCGTCCCCGGCGCCGACTTCGACGCCACCACTCGGCCGATGAAGATCCGATGCGTCCCCGCCTCGTGCATCGCCTCGAGCTCGCAGTCGAACCGCGCCACCGCACCGACGAGGAGCGGCGACCCCGTCACCGCCTCCTCCCAAACGGCGCACCCGAAGTCGTACGCCGCCCCGGTGCGGGGCCGGCCGGCAAAGACCTGGGACACCCGCTGCTGATCCGCTCGCAGCACGTTGACCGAAAAGACACGGTGCCCGGTGATCGCCTGGCAAGTCGGACTCTTCCGATTGATGCAGGCGAGCAACAGCGGCGGGTCGGCCGAGACGGAACACATCGAGCTCACCGTCTGCCCGAACCGCCCCATCTCCCCGGCGGTGGCAACCACCGTCACCCCATTCGCGGTCCGACTCATCGCCTCGATAAACGCTGCCCGCTCTTCGACAGGGTCGTGAACTTCGCTCCCGCGCATGCCCGCTATCGCCGCACGATCGATGAGGACCCCGGGTTCGGCCACCGCTGCTTCGCCATCCACACTCAGATCCTTTCAGATCTCACGTCAAGCCTACCCGGCACCAGGACCGTCTGCAAAAGAGTTCCCTACGAGCCACCCATCGGCAGGATTGATGCCCTTTGGAGGACGCCTCTCCCGTTCACCACCACTTACGCCCCACGCTTCCCGCTCGCGCGCGTCTCCCGAATCGCCTTCAGCTCCGCTTCCCCGCGCGTTTCGAGCTCCTGCAGCCAACTGTCCTTGTGCGGCCGGAGCAGGTCGACGATTGCCTCGGCGATCGCCAGATTGCGAAACCACTTTCGATCGGCCGGCACCACATACCATGGCGCATCCGCCGTCGCGCAGGCACTGATCGCGTCGTCATAGGCCTCGATGTACTTGTCCCAGGAACGCCGCTCCTCCCAATCACCCGCCGCGAGCTTCCAGGCCTTCGTCACATCCCGCTCTCGTTCGAGGAGTCGCTTCTCCTGCTCTTCTTTGCTGATATGCAAGTAGAACTTCGTGACGATCGTCCGGCCGTCGACCAGCAGCTGCTCGAACGCGTTGATGTGATCGTACCGCTTCCGCCAGACCTCCTCCGGCGCCAGGTCGTGCACCCGAACCACCAGCACATCTTCGTAATGCGACCGGTTGAAAACCGTGAAATCTCCTCGCCCCGGCGCCTGCTTATGGACCCGCCAGAGGAAATCGTGTGCCAGATCGATCTGCGTCGGGACCTTGAACGACACGACGCGACAACCAACTGGATTGACCTCGCGGAAGACGTGCCGGATCGTCCCATCCTTCCCACTCGTATCGAGCCCCTGCAGGACGATCAGCGCGGCGTGCGTCTGCGCGGCATAGAGGAGATCCTGCAGCTCCCCCAACTCGGCTGCGAGTTCGGCCAGTCGCGCCTCCCCCTCCTCCCGCGTCAATCCCCCGTCAACCTTCGTTTCGATCTCCGCCAGATCGATCCGCTTCCCTCCCGTCACCTTGATCGCGTGGCCCATTCCCTGACCCACTCCCTCATCGTCATTCCGAGCCTGTCGAGGAATCTCCCGGAGCGAAGCGGAGGCGTCGTCTTTGCACTCCAAATGAGCCTCAGCCAGCGGCAAGCACGCGCTGCCTCCGCACCGCATTCACCTCATCCCGCAGCCGCTTCGCCGCCTCCCGCGCCCGCTCCGCAAAATCCTCGCCACTCCCGGCGT
>JAXDKI010000035.1:0-13779 GCA_034667245.1 Thermomicrobiales bacterium
GCAGCCCCGCCCCCTTCCAGGCGCCGAAGCCGCCGGCGAGGGAGACGACGTGCCGGTAGCCGAGCTCCTGCAGCGACTTGGCGGCGAAGGCGGAGCGGGCCCCCCCCGCGCAGTAGACGACGAGCGGCTGGGCGCGGTCGCGGACGGCCTCCTCGATCCGGGCCTCGAGGAAGCCGCGGGGGATGGCGAGGGCGCCGGGGAGGGCGCCCTGCTCGACCTCGTCGGGCTCGCGGACGTCGACGGCGCGGGCGCCGGCGGCGAGCAGCTGCCGCGCCGCGGCGGCGTCGACCTCCGCGATCTCCCGCTTGGTCCGGTCCAACAGGTCGCGATAGGTGATTGACATGATAGGCTGCTCCGACAGTGGCATGATCTCGTCGGCACACTGGCCAACTTATCGAAGGTTAGTTGAACCGGGATTTGGCGGCCAGTTGGGAGCGTCTGGACGTGGAAGAAGGTCATCCAGGAGTCGAGGATATTGGCTCGCGACTGAGCGTCCGCGACGATCATCACTGCTTCGGTTGCGGGCGGCTAAATCCATGGGGACTGAAGCTCTCCTTCTACGAGGGGCCGGAGGAGAGCGAGCTCTGGGCGCCGTGGACGCCGGTGCGGGAACACGAGGGATACGACGGGATCGCGCATGGGGGAATCATCACGACGGTACTCGATGAGGTGATGGCCTGGACGGCGTATCGACGACAGATCTGGGCGGTGACTGGCAGGATCGCGGTCAGCTTTCGGCGGCCGGTCGAGATCGGCGTGCCGACGCGGGCGATCGGGCGGATCGTCGCGGATCGTGGCCGAATTCTCGAGCTCGCCGGGGAGCTGCGGCGGGAGAGCGACGGCGCGTTGCTGGCCGAAGCGACGGGGACATTTGTGCGGGTGACCGAGGAGAAGGCACAGGGATGGCAGCGGCGGTACGTTGGCGACATATCCCAGGAGTAGAGAAGCATCTTTCCCGTGTTGATGACCGTCGGGCTACCCTGCGTTTCGTAAGTGACAGAGGAATTGTTTTGACAGGCGTTTCCCTCGCTCGTACGGTTCTCCGCTCAGGCGTGGCGTCGCTGCGCGGTGGAGGACGGGTGTGAATGCGGTCGGTGCGAATACTTGGATCTGGGTCTCGCCCGCGACGGACGAGCGGTTGGCGGAGCTGGCGCCCAGGATCAAGGGGTGGGGATTCGACCAGATCGAGATTCCGGTCGAGAACCCCGGTGACTGGGACCCGGTACGGACGGCGGAGTTGCTGAGCAGGCTGGACCTGAGAGTCTCCGTCTGTTGCGTCATGGGAGCCGGGCGGGATTTCACGGTCGACGACCGGGCAACCGTGGAGGCGACGCGGGATTATCTCCGGATCTGTGTCGACACTGCCGTCACGGTGGATGCGACGGTCGTCGCCGGGCCGATGTATGCGCCTACGGGTAAGACGTGGCTGATGGAGCCGGGAGAACGGGCGACCGTCGTCGGGCGAATCGTCGAGGGGTTACGGCCGGTCGCGGAGTACGCGGGGGAGCGGGGAGTCAAGCTGGGGATCGAGCCGATCAATCGGTTCGAGACGAGTGTCGTCAACACGGCGGAGCAGGCGCTTGAGATCGTCGAGCGGATCGACTCCGCCTCCTGTGGGGTGCTGCTCGATAGCTTCCACATGAACATCGAGGAGAAGCGGCCGGCGACGGCGATCCGATCAGTCGGGTCGCGCCTGGTCCACTTCCACGCCTGCGGCACCGATCGCGGCACGCCAGGGGCGGACCACACGGCGTGGGAAGAGATCTTCGCGGCGCTGATCGACATCGAGTACCGGGGGGCGCTGGTGATCGAATCGTTCACCGCGGAGAACACCTCGATTGCTGCGGCGACGTCCATCTGGCGCCGCCTCGCCCCCACGCAAGATGAGATCGCGACCGGCGGGCTGGCGTTCCTGCGACAGATGCTCGCGTAGCTGAATTGATCGCACACGGGCGGGAGGCAATCACGTGCTCGATCGCCTCCCGCCGTGCACCAGCCTACGGTGCGATGACCGTTCCCTCGTGCTGACTGTACCCGCCGGTGTCCGGGAACTCCATCCCGGAGATCGCGTTGGATCCGACGTATGGCGCCGCGTTCCGGCTCTGCCGTCCGCCGTCGGACGACGACCAGAGCGTCATGTCGAGGTGTGGGGTTGCCGCGTACCCGTTTTCGCCCGGTGCCGAGATGTAACCGAGATATTCGCCCTGCGAGACCGTTGTCCCGGACGTCAGGTCGGAGCGAAAGGTGGTGTGGAACATCGCGAGGATGTAGCCGTTGCCCATGTCGATCGCTAGACCGCCCGAGGGCGGGTGGTTCCAGGCGACCGTGCCGCTGACCGGCGAGAGGATCGACTGACCGGCCGTGCTCCCGTCCACGCGTGCCAGGTCCAGCGCGTAGTAGTACTGGGCAAGGGCAGAGCGGTTTTGGTGGGTGCCGCCGTTGTACCCCTGGATGATCACCCAGTCCGCGCCGCTCTCGAACGGCCAGACGATGTCCGATTCCCCACTCCCGCCATCGTCGCCGCCGAAGCTCAGGTAGTCAGCGTAGGCCCAGCCGTTGCGCCCGTCGTAGCGGACCGGATAGAACCCGTTCTCGGCGTCGCCGCGGATTTCGACGATTGCTCCCCGGGGCATCACCGCGAGTACGTCGTCGGCGGTGCTCGGACCGGATCGCAGGTTCAGGCTCGACGTCGTAACCGCCGTTCCCTCGCTCGATCCGCCGTCGTCGCCTCCGCCGCCGTCGGTGTCGAGGTACGTCGCGTAGGCCCAGCCCTCGGTGCCCTGGTAGGAGACCTCCAGGAATCCGTTCGACTCGCCGCCGAGGAGCGTGACGGTCGCGCGGTCCGGCATGACGAGGAGCACTCTATCGGAGGTGCTTGGCCCTGCCCGGAGGTTGAGGGCACCGTCGATCACGGTCGCGCTGCCGCCTCCACCGCCGTCGTCACTCCCGTCGTCGCCGCCGCCGAAGTCGAGATAGTCGCCGTGCGCCCAGCCGTTACGGCCGTTGTAGACGACCTTGTAGAAGCCGCGACGGGGTCCGTCGATGACCTCCACGGTCGCATCGGGCGGCATGACCAGCCGAACCCGCTGGTCGGAGCGGGGTCCAGCCCGGAGGTTGAGCCAGTCGGTGGTCGTGGCAGTGGTGCCGGTGGCGGCAGCCCTGACGTTGCCGGGGTTGGCGAGGTAGTCGGCGATTATGTAGCCGGTGCGCTCGTTCGCAGCTACTTCATACCAGAAGGAGCCATCGTCCGCCGTGAACGGGCCGTCGAGGACGTCGACGGTGCTCCCCTCCGGGACGGACGTGATGACGTCGCCCCCCAGACCGGGAGCGTCGCGGAGACGGACGTTGTCGCCGTTGGCGTAGGCGATCACGGCCGTGCCGCCGATGACGAGATCGGTGTCGGCGCGCGCCGTGAGGACGAACGGCGGCGCGAGCGACGCGAGGACCAATAAACCAACCAGCCCCACCAGCGCGGGGAGGAACCGGCGCGGGTGGCGCGCGATTCCCGCGGTGAGCGCGGACATTCCCTTCCCTCCTGCATCTCCGTCTCGGTCGAGCAGCCCCTCGACCGGCCCGCGGCCCCCTGCCGGCGGGCGCATCACTCCTGAAGCATCCTCCCATCCGCTGCCTCGGTCATCTATCGGCGGACCCCGGTGGGGACGCCGAAAACGCCGAAAACGGCTGCCGCACCCACGGATAGCGTGCAAGCGCGTCCGTGCAGCGTTCTGGTTTGCGGACAAACGTCGGGAATGGCGCCTGCAACCGCCCAGCACGACGTGTGTCCCAACGCCGCGTGCAAACGTCTCGGGGCAGGGTGCGATCGGCGTTGCGCCTATCGTCCGCCAACTCAGCGAAGCGCGCAAGCCCGAACGAACGGTTTCTTCGGCAGTCGACGTATCGGCACGTCAGACGTGCGGGCTGATTTCCGTCGGGGCGGGGATGGAATGACCGGGCTGTTGGTGCCAGCGATCGGCTTCGTGGCGACCGGCGGTGGTCACAAGGTCCCAGAGGCGATTGCGAACGCGCGATTCGACCTGCGATCCGCGTTCGGCACCCGGTGCGACATCGTCTCGTCGGGGTAGGGCACGGTTGATCAGACCGAGGGTGTCGACGACGAGACCCGGTGCCAGACCGTGGACGCGGGCGAGGAGATTGAACGTCCACGGGAAGATGAGCTCGGCTTGGCCGAGCTTGGTGGCGCGGACTATCATCCGCGCCGCGCGCTCGGTGCCGGTGGTGGTTGGGAGACTGGCGCCGAGGGCGAACCAAAGAAATTCCCGTTCGCGGTCGCCGGCAAAGAGCGCGTTGCGGTAGGAGCCGGTCCGCAACTCGCCCGGACAGACCGTGACGACCGTTATGCCGTCGGCGGCGAGCTCGGCGCGAAGTCCCTCGGAGAGTCCGACGGCGGCGAACTTGGCCGAGCCGTACGGAAGCATGTGCGGCACGCTGATCTTGCCGCCGAAGGAGGTGATGTTGACGATCCGGCCGGAGCGCCGTGCCCGCATCTGCGGCAGCACCGCCAGGGTCGGGTAGAGGACGCCCCAGAACATCGTGTCGAGTGCGTGCTCGAATACCTCGGGCGTCGCGGTCTGAAGGGGACCAACCTGAATGACGCCGGCGTTGTTGACCAGGATGTCGATCCGGCCGAATCGGGCTGTCCCCTGCTCGACGAGGCGGGCGACCTGATCGCGATCGCTCACGTCGCAGGGAATGGCCAGCACCTCGGCGCCGTGCTCGACCAACTCCGCCTCCGCTCGGGCGAGCTCGTCGGCGTCGCGGGCGCAGATCACGAGCTTGCAGCCCTCGCCGGCAAGGCGATGCGCGAGCGCAAGACCGAGACCGCGCGAGGCGCCGGTGACGAGCGCGACTTGACCGTCGAGATCGGCCTCGCGCGACCGGTCGATCGCCTCGCGGACCAACAATGCCGCGCCAATTCCGATCGCCGGTTTCGACCATCTGCCACGGAGCGAATTTGGCACCATGCTGACCTCCTTCATCACGGGCAGAGGTCGCAGGAGATATGCCAGGAACCCGATGAGGCCGGTTCGCTCAGGGTTGGTTGCCGCCGAGGGCGTCCTTGGCTTGCTGGCGGGCAGTGGTCAGGAGGAGATTGAGCACGCGGAGCAGGTTGCCGATGCTGCGATCGTCGAGGAGAAAGAGGGCGAGGGCGGTTTCCTCCTCGTTGAAGGCGAGGAGGTCGCTGGATTCCGAGGCCTTGCCGTTGGCTTCGGCCCGGGGGAGCCGTCCTTCCGTCTGAATGGCGCGAAGCCAGGTGGCAGCCTGGGTATCGGCCTCGCGCAAGAGCCGCAGGAGTTCGCCCGCGGCGGTCCGGCGGGTCTCCGCCGTCTCGGCGCCGGGGAAGAGATCGGCGGCAGTCGCCTCGATCTCCTCGATCGGCGACGCACCGGTCAGGGCGCGAAAGGTTGCCGGGGTGGTGGCGAGGACGTAGGCCTCGTCGCCGGCGGTCGCGTGGGCGAGGATTCGAGGGCCGGGCGTGTCTTGCTGCGCCGCTCGCTCGAGTGTCGCAAGATCGGCGTCGAAAAGGTCGCGACCGGACCTGCCCTCGGCGTTCGGGAGGTCGAGCAGGTAGTGGTAGACGAGGAAGGCGGCAGGGCCGACCGAGGAGTCGAGCTCGATCGACGAGATGCCGGCATTGAGGTCGCGCTTGAGCGCGACGATCTCGCCGGCAAGCGCGGCTGGGTCGTCGCTCAGGTCGAGTGCCTGGATTACGAAGGCGGCGATCTTGAGGGTGAGGTCGTCGGTCATCGGCTCCGAGTCGTCAGTCGTCAGTCGTCAGTCGTCACCCGCGTGAGTGACGTGGGGCATTATGCCGCTTTGGTGGCAGACCGCGTGCGATGATTCGGGGGATAGGAGAGGGCGTGCATGAGTGATGCGGCGATCGAGAGAGAGACGGCGGAGCGGTTGCTGGCGGCGGCGCGGGAGGCGGCGCAGCGCGCGTACGTGCCGTACTCGGCGTTTCCGGTCGGGGCGGCGGTGCTGACCGAGGGCGGCTCGGTCGTGACCGGGTGCAACATCGAGAACGCCAGCTTCGGGTTGACGGTCTGCGCGGAGCGGACGGCGGTCTTCATCGCCGCGGCGGCTGGACACCGGACGATTCTCGCCGTCGCGGTCACGGCGCCGCGGGTGGCGACGGTGACGCCCTGCGGCGCCTGCCGCCAGGTGCTCAACGAGTTCAAGCCGCGCGACCGCGATCTCGTCGTCATTCTGGAGGGTACGGACGGAGCCGAATTCGTCCCACTCGCCGATCTGCTGCCGCGCGCGTTCGGGCCGGCCGATCTCCAATAAGGTTAGCTACTTGCCATGACGACGGCGGACTATTACTCGGCGGTGGCGGAGCGGATGGTGCCGTTCCTGGTCGGGCGGAAGATGGCCGTGGAGCAGCGGTTCCGCGCCGATGAGCGGCCGATCTACCGGCGTCACGAGGGGAGCGGAACAGAGCGGCGCTGGATCATGGTCCGCGACGCCACCGACGTAGTGCGCTGGGCTAAGCAGCGGGCGGTCGCGTTTCACGCGCACCTGAAGCCGGAGGGGCCGGGGGCGTGGTTTTTCCTCGACATCGACTCGCGGGAGCTGCCAACCGAGATGGCGCGGATCGGGGCGCAGCATGCGCTCGACGTGATCGAGGAGGCGGGGCTGCGGGCGCTGGTGAAGTATTCGGGATCGGACGGGTTTCACTTGATGTGGGAGATGCCTGATTTGGGGCCGTTAGGACGGCGCGATCTCTGGGAGTTCGAACGCGAGGTCGTGCAGGCGATCGCCGACTTGGTCGAACGGCGGTTGGCGGACGATCCGC
The DNA here is from genome assembly GCA_034667245.1 of Thermomicrobiales bacterium. GTDB lineage: Bacteria > Chloroflexota > Chloroflexia > Thermomicrobiales > UBA6265 > DATBFX01. Next base: position 6,815 of record JAXDKI010000035.1, read on the forward strand.
GGGCGGTGCCGATCCGGGACGCGGTCGGACCGGATGCGCCCCTGATCTCGACCAACTCTCAGCTCGAAGACCCCGTCGAGCGCGCGGCATTGCTGTTCGACAAGCTGATCCTGAAGGCGAATGCGAACGCGCGGGTGCCGTACTCCTTGCATCCGGCGAGTGGACTCGTCAGTGTGCCGCTCGATCGCGAGGGGCTGGAGCGGTTCGACGAGACGGTGGCGGCACCTGAGGCGGTCGCTGCAGATGAGAGGCGGTGGGAGATGCCGCGTAACGAGATCGCGGATGTGAAGCGCGCTCTGGCGGGTTGGACTGGTAGCAATGGCTGAAACGGGTGAACAACCGATCCTGAACCTCATCGGCGAGAAGGTTGCGCTTGGTCCGATGCATCCCGGGCTCCTCCCGCGGATCGCAACCTGGTACAACGACTTCGCCACCGGCGCGATCTCGGGCGACGATCTCCGTCCGATCTCGCCGGCGGCCGTCGAGGCTGAGTGGGAACCGCTGTTGAAGGGCGAACGCTCCGGTTGGATCGGCTTCGCGATCTACGAGCTGGCGACGTTGCGACCGATCGGCCACGCCAACATCCGGGACCTCGGTTCGGTGCATCGGACGGCGGAGTTCGGCATCCTGATTGGCGAGGCCGACTGCCGCGGCAAGGGGTACGGCACCGAGGCGACGCAACTCGTGCTCGACTACGCCTTCACGGCGCTTGGCGTTCACAACGTCTGGCTCGACACCTTGAGCTTCAATGCGGCCGCGATCGGCGCTTATACACGGGCGGGCTTCCGCGAGATCGGCCGGCGGCGGCAGGCGTACCGGATCGGCGACCGGGTCTTCGACGTGGTCCTGATGGATTGCCTCGCCACGGAGTTTCGACGACCCCGCGCGGAAGGCTGGGGCCTGGCAGGCATCGAGCCGCCGCCGGACCGCTGATCGACCGCCGCCCATCGTGGTACCCTTTCGCGGATTTAGCCCGAGCCGCCCTCGGTGGTTCGGGTTTCTGTTGTACAACTCAGCCGATCTCAGCGCTTTGCTGACGGCTGATAGCTCCCAGCAAAGCGAGGCAACCATGGCGACGGGAACAGTGAAGGTGTGGTCGAAGTCGGGCGGGTACGGTTGGATCAAGCCAGACGGCGTCGGCGACGACGTCTACGTGCACAAGACGGGTGTGACGCGCCGCGACGCCGATCAAGCGGCCTCCTTGGAGCCGGGTGAGCGCGTCGAGTATCAGGTCGGCTCGCGCCCGAAGGGGCCGGCGGCGGTCAACGTCCGCGTGATCACGTCGGCACCGGCGAGCGAAGGCGCCGACGCGACGAGTTAGCATCCAGCACTCGACAGATTGACGGGCGGGCCGGATCGGCTCCGCCCGTTTTGTTTTTGTCGTCCGATTCGCCTTCGGCGAGCAGGCGTGGCATCCCGACGTTGGCGCCGTTCATCGAGAATGGCGAGGAGCTCGACGGCGCCGATGATCGGAACGACCCCACTGAGCGACCCGGCGTCCACCCCGTCCTCTGGCGGGGTGGCGGCACTGTCATGACCTGCTAGGCGGGAAAGCCCATCGCCGTATCCGCGGTGCTTTGCTCGGCTTGGGCCGCGGACTCGTCGTTGGTCCGTGCAAGAGCGGAGAGGGCATCCAGCACTGACGGATCGTGCGGTCGCTCGGCGAGGAGCAACCGGGCCAGCACGACGTCGAGCGCGGTTGGATTGCTCACAGCTACGGGCACGAGGGAGCGAATGGCAGTTGTCCGTGCGTGATCGGAGAGCGTTTGGTCGGCCAGGGCCTGGGCGGCAATCCGCGCCGCGAGGAGGGGTGGGAAGCCGGGATCGGGGATGCTGACGCGTGCATCCGGAGTGAGTGGCTGATCGGCATCCCATCCGCGCTCAGCGTTGAGGCGGAGGAGGTCGTCGACGGGCCGCTGGTAGACGAAAGCCAGTTCCGCGAGGGTATCGGCCTGCCGCATCCAGTCCGGCAGAAGTAAGGTGGTCAAAGGATTGCGGTGCGCATACGGCTCGCCCACGACGTGTACGGTAGCAAACTCGGGCGCGGCGGGATCGCGACGCAAGCGGTCGGTGACAGCCTGTACATCCAGCGCACCGGACCACCAGCGCTCGTTCATCGCGTTGTAGCGCGCCGTCGTCCTAGCACAGAAGACCGGGTCCTGAATATTGTGTGTCGACTCTTGCGCGGCATCCAGCGCCTGCTTGCTGCGCCCGCTATTCCTATCCACAACTTGGATGGCTTCGGCAAGGGTGAGGCATGCCGGCGCGTTGAACCCGGCGTAGCCGAACGGCAAGTGGACCGCGAGGTCGACTAACTCGTCGGTTGCCGCGGTTTGACCCGGCAGGATCGCATATGCCTCCGCGAGGGCGGCGAGCCGTCTCCGATGCAGACCCCAGGTGTCCCCCTGACCCCGGATAGACGGCGACGGAGGAGGCAGCTGCTGGGCTTCCGTGATCGCGTCCATCCGCTGCGAATCGAGCTCGTCCAAGGCCCCCGGTACGCCAGCCGCCACCCGCAGCGCGCGGATCGCATATCCGAGCGCACCGTGATACCCGCCGCGATTGGGCGAGAGCGCTGCCTCACCCAGGGCCGTTACCCACTCCCGTACCCAGCCTTGATGGGGGTGCTGCAGCACCGCGCCGAGCAATGCCCACAGCGATCCCTTGCGATACTGCGGGTAGCCATACGAGGCGTGGAGGGCCACGTACTGGCGAAGGAGCTGCTCGCCCTGCGGCGGGTCCGCGGCAGCGAGCGCGACCAATGGGGGGCCGTTCTCCTCTGCCAGGAACGCACCGTCGTCACCGATCGGCTCCGCTCGGTTCTGCCGGTTCAGCAGTTCGATTTGGGCTCCAGACAACAGTGAGGTGTCGAGCGCGGCAGTGCTCAAGCGCGCCACCATCAGCGCGGCTTCGTCGAACGAAGGCGGTGAAGGCAACGAGACGTCGGGCGGCGGCGTGCCTTCGAGGGTGGCGTTGACCCGCGCCAACAGCACCTGCAGTGCCCCAAAGCCGCCGAGTTCGCTGGCGACGCGATCGCGCAGCTGGCGCGCCGCCGCGACGTTGCGATCCGCCGCAAGCCAAGCACTAAGGAGGAGCAGGGCGTGGTACCAGTGCTGGTCCAGCTCCAAGGAAAACAGATCCAGGCGCCGCTCGGCGCGCTCCACGTCGCCGTCTCGAGCGAGCGTGAAGATCGGCTGAGGCCGCCCCAGCTCACGCCGCAATTGCACGATCTCAAAGGCCGCGTTCGCGACGCTCAGGGGATGTGCGGCCTCGTCGCCGGCGATGGTCTCGAGCACACGCACGAGCCCTCGCTCCAGCGCCGTCGGATCGCCAAGCCGGTTCAGGTATTCCCGCTGAAACCCGCGATCGAGCGCGAGCTGCTCGGCCTGTTGTGCCAGATCGTGGTACTCGGGCGATGCGCTCAGCTCTGCCGCCTCGACGAGATGGGTCAGTGCGTACCGCAGTCCATAGGTATCCCATTTCGCCCACTGACCGGCATAGCGCTCGGTGTATCGCTCAGCGACCGCTCGGTGGGTCGCCCGCAGATCGATGCGTGTCTCGAGGAAGTCCGTAAAGGAACGGTGCTCGACGTGCCAGACCTCTTTCCCACGTTGCCGAGGCACGCGGCGGAGTAGTCGCTCCCATGGTCGGAGCGCCCCGGGGTCGATTTCGTCAGGATCGAGGGAGAGTTGGTCGGCGAGCCAGGCGACCGTGATCGGCTCGGCCGCGACCGCCAGCCGCTCAATGACGGGTCGGTAGAGGCGCTTCCACGCGGCGAAATCCTCCGTCAGCTCACCCCGAAGTCGATCCCAGAATTGGGCGTAATAGTCCTCAATCCCCGTCGGAAGCGCCTTGAGGTCGAGCGGCGCGCCTGGCTCCGCGGCAGCAAGATCCGCCAGAACGTAGGTCAGATAGCGAAAGTTCCCGAGACTTGCTTCCCGTAGCCAAGTTACGAACGTAGCCGCCGCGACCTGGGGATGGGCGGCGGCCAGTACGCGTGCGATCCGCTCGTCATCCGCCGCGCGCTTCAAGAAGGTATCGACGTCGGAGGTCTGTTCGCGCGAATCGTGCTCGATGCGCTCAGTGTGGTGTGGCGTATCGTGCAGGGTGACGAGGCCTTCGATCGTTGGGCGACGCGTGGCGATGACATAGACGCGATGCGGCAGGTGGGCCGGCAGCAGCAAGGGATTGGCTCGGCGAGGGGGTTTCTCGGCCTCGTCGAGCGCGTCGACAACCAGCCACACGGGCTCGGGTGCGGTGCCGGCGGCGCGTTCCAAGACCTCGCCCAAGAACGCCGCGTTGTCACCCGCGCGCGCCGGCAGATGCGTGTACCCCAGGTTGTAGCGCTGGATCAATGCACCGCACATGTGCGTCAAAAACTGCTTCGCCTCGCGGACTCCCACACTGGCGTCGGCGAAAAAGGGCGTCGCGCCGTAGCGCCGGACAATTTCTGCGGCGAGTGCCGTCTTGCCAAGGCCACCGTCCGCGACGATCTCGAAGTAGCCGCACGGGTGCTTGGTGCGGAAGGCCTCCAACGCCGTGAAGACATTGTCGCGCCCGACGAACCCCTGCGTCGCCGCGCTGATTAGGCCCGCGTAACTCATGACGTAATCCGCGGGTGGCCGAAGCTCCCCACCTATGGTGATGTCGCCAAGTGCGGTGTAGATGTTGCTGGCCGTGATGGCGCCGATCGTGGAGTCCTCGATGTGGAAGCCCGTTAGGACAGTAGCGGCTGAGATCCTTTCAGCTTCCGCTACTGTCCCTGGTGTTTTGGGTCGGCTGCTCCACTCGTGGTGCGGACCCCTTTGAAGACGGCGGCGCCGTCGATGTGGGTATCTGTCATATCCGCCCCGGTGGCCGGGCCGGTGGTCGCGTGCGTCTCGATGTCCTCGGCCGTGAGCTCTTTGGCGGTGAAGCCCTTGAGGCGCAGGCCGAACGTGCGGGCCACCTCAGGATCATCCGCCTCAACTGCGTCGATCACGGATTGCGCTTGCTGCATGAGCTCGGTATCGGTTGCAGCTTTCGTCGTGGCAAGTTCCTCGGCGACGCCGTCGCGGCGCGGCTGCTTGTCGGGGGCCTTTTCAAGGTGCTCGACGCTCTCGCGGGCAGCCGCGTAGCGGTCCTGGATGATCCGTTTGAGGCCGGCGTAGGCGTCCGTGACCGCTTTCGTTGCAACCGGCTTGGCGGCCGCGGCGGCACCGGCGGCAAGCGCGGTAACGATGAGGCTAATCGGCTCCACGGCTACTTCCCTCCTGTCGCGTCAGAAGGCTGTGACGCATCGACGATAAGCAGGTCGACGGGGAAAGTTCACTGAGTCGGATCCACCGCTTCGTATTTGGATGGGATAACTATACACCGAAAAAGTGTCAATGAGCCGACATCATTGACACAAGTTTGCAGTCGGAGGTGGCAGAGCAGTGGCTGGCGCGACCGCAGCTCGCCCGCACGGATCCCCCCGGCATCGGCGACTCGTGCGTGCGTGGCACCGACGCGACAGCCGAGGCGATACGTCATTCTGCGTAGGATTCCCGCCATGCGGTGGCGGCGGACGAATACGTCATTCATTCGATGCGCACGCACTGTTGATGCGCGAACCTCTGATCGTGGCCGGAGGGAACCGGCCGGAATGAATCGGAACGAGGCGATAAGCGAACGGGCCGGAGAGAACGGCTCGGGATAAGACGAAAGGAGTCACTCATGGTCGTCACACAGTTGCCCTTTGCCCCCGCGCGCGCCGTGGCGTCGGCGGGCGGCCCGTTGGAAGCTCTCCGCTCCCGGCTGATCGGTCAGCTCCTCACGGCCGACAGCGCCGGCTTCGACGAGGCGCGCAAAACGCTCTACGTCACGATGGATCGCCGCCCGCTGGCGATCGTGCGGGCGGCGAACGCTCAGGACGTCGCAACGGCGGTAGGGTTCGCCCGCGACCGCGCCCTGCCGCTGGCGGTGCGCAGCGGCGGCCATAGCCTCGCGCACCTCAGCGTGATCGATGACGCCATCGTCGTCGATCTCTCGCAGATGAAGCGCGTGCGCGTCGATCCCCAGGCGCGGGTTGCCTACGTACAGGCGGGCGCCACGTCCGGCGATCTCGCCGGCCCGGCGCACGAGCACGACCTCGCGCTCTCCACCGGCGACACTCACTCCGTGGGCATGGGCGGATTGACAACCGGCGGCGGCATCGGGTTCATGGTGCGGAAGTACGGTCTCGCGATCGACAACCTCCTCTCGGCCCAGGTCGTCACCGCCGACGGCAACATCGTCACGGCCAGCGAGAACGAGCATCCCGATCTCTTCTGGGCGATCCGGGGCGGCGGCGGCAACTTCGGCATCGTGACCGAGTTCGTCTTCCAGCTGGCGCCGGTCGGGCAGATCCTGGGCGGCGAGCTGTTGCTGCCTGCCAGCCGCGAGGTTCTTCGCGGATACCTCGACTACGTGGCATCGGCCCCCGACGACCTCACGACCATCGCGAACCTCATGCACGCGCCGCCCTTTCCGCACGTGCCGCAAGAGCGCGTCGGCGAGATGGTGCTGTCGATCATCGTCTGCTGGACCGGGAGCGTTGAAGACGGGGAGCGAGCGCTGGCACCGCTACGGGCGCTGGCGACGCCGGTCGCCGACACCGTGAGCCCGATCCCGTACCCGGCGATCTACCGGTTCACGGCGCACCAGGCCTTCCCGCACTCCGCCTCCATCCGCCAGATGTTCGCCCACACGCTGAGCGACGCGGCCCTCGACGCGGCGCTGGCGGCGATGGAGCAGGCCACCTCGCCGTACAGTCTGATCCAGTTCCGCGGCCTCGGCGGCGCCATGGCCCGCGTCGGCAGCGATGCCACCGCCTTCGCCCACCGCGACCAACCCTACTTCGTGGCGATCATCGGACTCTGGTTGGATGCCGCCGAAGATGCCGACGTGCACACCGCCTGGACCCAGTCGCTCTGGCAGACCATCCGTCCCGAAGGCGCCGGCGT
>JAXDKI010000036.1:0-20824 GCA_034667245.1 Thermomicrobiales bacterium
CGGCACCCCCCACGCCGTCCGTCATTCGCGGAGAGGGTTGTGGTCGATCGAGTGTCCATCGCCGATGAGCGGATCATGGTGACGGGGCAGGAAGGCGCGTTGCTGACGGGGGGCGAAGCGGTCGTGCGAGCCCTCGAGGAGCAAGGCGTTCGTCACGTCTTTGGCATCCCCGGCGATCACACCGTTCCGATCTACGGTGCGCTCGGCGCGTCGTCGATCCGTCACGTCACCGTCCGCCACGAGCAAGGCGCCGGCTTCATCGCCGACGGGTACGCTCGCTCTTCGGGGCAACCCGCTGTCGCTGTGACGATCGGCGGGCCGGGTCTGACCAACATCGCCACCGCGTTGGGTGAGGCCTATGCCGACGGCGTTCCCGTTCTCGTCGTCTCGGCGGATACCCCGACGTCCGACCTTGGAGCCGGCCGCGACTATAACCACGAAATGAAGGACCAACGCGCGGCGCTCTCGGCGATCTGCGCCTGGAGCGAGCGGGTCGAAACGCACGCGCAGATTCCAGCGGCGATAGATCGCGCCTTTGCCGGGTTCGCGACCGGCCGGCAGCGTGCCATCCACATCGGTATACCAATCGACATCCTCGATACGCCTGGGTCGGTGACATCGATGACGCCGGCGCCGCGAACCCTCGTCTCACCCGACACTGCGGACGTTTGCCGAGCTGCCGCGCTCCTGCGGTCTGCCCAACGCCCTGTCGTGCTTCTTGGTGGAGGAGCGCGAGGAGCACGAGACGCGGCTGCCCGTTTGGCCTCCGTGCTGGCCGCGCCGGTGATGACGACCTGGAGCGGGATCGACGCATTCCCCAACGATCATCCGCTCTGGGTTGGCGCCGGATTTCATCTCCAGGCCGCGATCGACGCCTTGACGAGCGCCGATGTCGTCCTTGCGGTCGGTACACAGCTCGGTCGCAGCGACTTCTGGAACGGGGCCGTCGAACTGACCTCGACCGTCATCCGGATCGATCTCGATCCAACGCAGCTCAACCGCAATGCGACCGCCACCGTCGGTCTCTTGGGCGACGCCCGACTCACGCTCGACGCGCTGGCAGACGAATATCGCGCACCGGGGACGACGGACGGTTCGTCGCGTGCGGCGAAGATGCGGCACGCAATCGACACGGAGGCCGATCTCACCGGGATCCGCTATCGGCCGTGGCTGGCGGCCATGCGTCGGGGGTTGCCCGCCAACGCCGCGATCGTCGCTGATTCGACGCTCGTCACCTATCGCGGCTTTCGCTATTTGCCGGTCCCGGCCGAAGGACGCTGGCTCTATCCCAACGCCTACGGCACGCTTGGCTACGCGCTGCCGGCGGCCATCGGTGTGGGGATCGCCGAGCCAGGACGACCGGCCGGTGTCCTGATCGGCGACGGCGGCTTGCTCTTCACCTGTCCCGAGTTGTTGACGGCGTCGGAGCAGGGACTCGGCATCCCGGTGGTGGTCTGGAACGACCGTGGTTATGGCTGCATCCGCGAAGGAATGCGAGAGCGGGGAGTTACCCCACTCGGGGTCGACTTCGTCATCCCCAACTTGTCGGCACTGGCCACTGCCTTCGGGGCGGACTACGCCGCGCCTCGCACGCCCCAGGCACTCGAGGCGACCGTGCGCGAGGCCGTCGCAAAGACGACGCCAACGCTGATCGAGATTGACGACCGCGACGCGCGTTGAGACTCACGGCGTCTTACGGAGGAACCCGACGAATGGCCTCGATACCGGATCGCAAGCTGGTTGCGCCTCGCGGCGCCTCGGTCCGGCTCGACGACGTGGTCAAGCAATTCGACGCCTTCACGGCCGTCGACCACGTCTCACTGGAGATCGAAGCCGGGGAGTTTCTAACGCTCCTCGGGCCGAGCGGCAGTGGCAAGACAACCTTGTTGGCGATGATCGCCGGCTTCGAAACGCCAACCTCTGGCGCCATCGCTATCGGCGGTACGCGCGTCGATCGTCTCAGCCCGGATAAGCGCAACGTCGGGATGGTCTTCCAGAATTACGCCCTCTTCCCCCACATGACGGTCGCCCAGAACGTCGCGTTTCCGCTCCGGATGCGCGGGTGGAAGGGACGCGAGATCGAACTGAAAGTACGGGCGGCCCTGGGATTGGTGCAACTCGAGGATCAGGCGGCCAAGCTGCCGACACAGCTCAGCGGCGGGCAGCAGCAGCGGGTGGCCCTGGCGCGGGCGCTCGTCTACGAACCGCCGGTGTTGCTCATGGACGAGCCGCTCGGCGCCCTCGATCGGCGGCTGCGCGAGATCGTCAAGATCGAGCTCGTCGATCTGCACCGCACGATCGCGACGACGATCGTCTACGTCACGCACGATCAAGATGAAGCGCTGACGATGAGCGATCGTATCGCCGTCATGCGTTCCGGCAAGATCGTCCAGGTCGGAACCCCTCGCCAGATCTATGAGCACCCCACCGACGCCTTCGTTGCCGAGTTCGTCGGAGAATCGACGATGCTGCCGGGCCGCGTGGCGCGCGTCGAAGCGGGGAGGTGCGACGTCACACTCGAAGGCGGCGCGGTCGTCGCCGCTCAAAGCCCGCATACCCTCGCGCATGACGTGGAGGTACGGCTGCTCGTCCGACCCGAAAAGATCCGGCTGCGGTCTGCCAATGGAAACGTGGCCGGAATTCTCGGCGCGGTGACGGACACGATCTATCTGGGAGATTCGACGCGCTACCGCGTCGAGATTCCGGGGGGTCACGCCGTCCTCGTTCGCAGCTACAACCGGGCCGATCTCCCGACGTATCGGCCCGGCGACCGCGTCGGTGTGGAGTGGGACGCGGCCGACGCGATGGTCCTTCGATGACCTACCCGGCGAGAACGAGGACATCGTGGCATCGACCGATCACGCAAACGAACTCGGACGACTCGGATGAGTAGGGATTCGGTGGTACAGCCGCGATCGAGAAATCGTACGCCGCGCGTGTCGTTCCCGCGCGCCGGCGCGGGACTCTTCGTGCTGCCGGCGCTCGTGTACGTGGGACTCGTTTTCGTCTGGCCGGTCGCCCGTCTCCTCCTACGCAGCGTGAGCGAACCTGACGAGCCGCTCGAAAACTTCCGTCGCATTCTGGGGCGAGCGCTCTACACCGACGCGCTGATCAGAACCTTCGAGTACTCGGCGCTCGCGACCGTCGGAACGTTGCTCCTCGGTTATCCGCTTGCCTATCGCATGCGCGTGGCGCGGCCGGCGGTGCGGCTGGTGCTCGTCGTCCTCGTCGTCGTGCCGTTCTTCGTGGCGCTCCTTGTTCGGACCTTCGGCTGGATGGTCATCCTCGGCCGGTCGGGGCCGATTACACGGCTCTGGGAGGCGCTGACCGGCAATGAGATCCGCCTGCTGTACACGCCGCTCGCCGTACAGATCGGTATGGTCGCGATTCTGCTCCCCTTCATGGTGCTGCCGCTCTACAGCGTGATGGCGGGTATCGACCTCCGCGTGGTCCGGGCGGCGCGGGTTCTCGGCGCGTCCCCGACGGCCGCGTTCGTCACGGTCTTCCTCCCGCTGACAGTCTCGGGCATCATGGCGGGCGTCGTGCTCGTCTTCATGTTGGGTATCGGATTCTTCATTACGCCGGAATTGCTCGGATCCAACCGTGGCCAGGTCTTTGCGACCCTGATGGTCAACGCACGGACGAATTTCGCCGGATCTCCTGGCTTTACCGAAGCGATGGCGGTCATCCTGCTGGGTGTCACGCTGGTCACGCTTGCCATCAGTTCGCGAGTCGTCCCACTCAGTCGCGTCTGGGGCGGTCCGCTCGCCCTCCCCGCTCAGCCGCTGGCCTCTGTCTCGGCCGTCGATGGTCAAGCGTCGGCACCCCGCGTGGCCGCCGGCGGATGGCGGCGGGGACAACAACTGGTCGTCCGAGCGATGGCGGAACATCTGCTCTGGCCCGGCGTGCGCCTGATCGGATGGCTGCCGGGCCGAGTCGCCGCGATACCCGGTTGGGTCCTGGCGGTCCTGGCGCTCGTCGTCCTCGACACCCCGATCCTCGTCGCGATCGTGATCTCCTTCGGCGAAGACGTCTTTCTGTCGTTCCCACCCGACCGGCTCACCCTCGCCTGGTACGGCGAGTTCGTCGAGACCGACTATTGGATCGACGCGCTCCTGACGAGTCTTTGGATCGGCTTCCTGACCGCGATCGTGACCACGATCCTGGGTGTCTTGACTGCCATCGGTCTCGTCCGTGCCGAATATCCTGGCAAGAACGCGATCATCTCGCTCTTGATGAGTCCGTTGATCATCCCGCAGGTGATCACTGGCATTGCCATCTATTACGTCTTCTTCCCGATCGGACTTGTCGGCACGGTGCACGGCATCGTGCTCGCCCACACGTTGACCGCGTTACCGATCGTCACGGTCATCATGGCGGCCAACCTTCGGACAGTCGACAGTCGCCTGGAAAAGGCGGCTCGCGTGCTCGGTGCTTCCGCCTTCCGCGCCTTCTGGCACGTGACGTTGCCGCTGCTACGATCGGGCATCGCGGTCGCCGCCTTCTTCGGCTTTCTGGGATCGTTCGACGAACTGGTCTTTTCGCTCTTCCTCGTGGGTGTCGAGATCCGGACGCTGCCGATCCGCCTCTGGGAAGACCTGCACTTCAAGTTGAGTCCGATGCTCGCCGTAGTCTCCGTGGTCGAGATCGTGGTCGTGGTCGCGGTGCTGCTGGTTGCCGCCGCCCTGACGCGGGCTCGGCAGCCGGGACGCGGCGCGGCGTAAACATGCGGATCGTTTTCGGTTGGTGAAGGGGAGGACGAGGTTGAGTCAGCAGGGCGAGGAAATGGGCGCGACGTGGAAGTATGGAGACGCCCGGGAGTACGTGCGGCGGGTGAATGAGGGCATGCCCCCGGTCATCGTCAGTTGCGCGACGACCGGCGAATACCGCAAGCGCGATCACCCCAACGTTCCGGTCACCGCCGAAGAGCAGGCCGAGGCGGCAGCCGTGCTCGCGCAGGCCGGCGCCCGGATCATCCACATCCACGGACGGGAAGCAGACGATCCGGACAAGAGCTCGAACGACCCACGACGTTACCTCGAGATCAACGAGATGATCCGCGAGAAGGCACCGAACGTGTTGATCGACAACACGCAAACCATCGCCGAACTCGCGATCGAGCCGAACGAAATCCTGGGCAAGGTCCACTACTACAAGTCGGCGCCGCTGGCTGCGCGACCCGACGTGATGGCGCTCAACCCGGGACCGATGACCTTTCGCGGCGCGGCCGAGTGGCCGAGCGGCGTCTTCATCACGACCTTCGACGAAAGCGAGCGGACCGCCAACGCACTCCGGGACGCCGGCATCAAGCCCCAGGTCTTCCTCTACCACCCAGGGCACCTCGACATCCTGGAATACCTGATCGCCCATGATGCGCTCGACCGTCCCTACTTCGTCCAGATGGTCTTTGGCCAGCAGAGCGGCATCAACGCGGGCCCTGACAGCGTGCTGTACATGGCGCGCAACCTGCCCGACGACTGCGTCTTCCAAACGTGCGCGCTCGGACTCCTCGAGGTGCAGGTCAACACGCTGGCGTTGTTGCTGGGCGGGCACGTGAGAACCGGAATGGAAGATTCGTTGCTCTACCAGAAAGACCAGCCGGTCAGCGATAATTTGCAATTCGTCGAGCGGATCGTGCGAATCGCGAACGATCTCGGACGTCGCGTGGCGTCCGCAGCTGAAGTCCGGCAAATTCTCGGCCTCCCGGTGAAGGTGTGAACGCGGTAGACGAACGATCTGCATTCTGCGCTGGCCGAGGACAGCAGGGATATCTGTGGTGGTCGATCAGGACAATCTCAGCCTCGGCATCGCCGAAGCGGCGCGTCTGGTGGGGGTGAGCACGGGAACGATTCGGAGCTGGGAGCGGCTCGGTCTGGTCCAACCCGCGCGGACGAAAACCGGGCATCGACGATTTTCGCTGGGGGAGGTCGAACTCCTGCGACGTGTTCGTCACCTCCGCGAAGTGGAGCAGCTCAGCCTGCAGGCCATCCAGCGCACGATCGGCGGTGCGGCGAACACCGGTGACACGATGCATCAGGCGACGGGAGCTTCGCCCGATTGGCGAACAAAGCTGAAGCGGCTTCGCCAGGGATCTGGTTTCAGCCTCCGGGAGGCAAAGACGGTGACCGGTCTCTCGCCCTCGTTTATCAGCGCAATCGAGCGGGGAAGGGCCAATCCGTCCGTCGCCGCGCTGCAAAAGCTCACCTCCGCCTACGGGACGAGCATCGTCGATCTGATGGGAGGCGTCGAGCAAACGCCCCGAACCCTCGTCCGGCCGAGCGATCGCAAGGTCTACGACGTGACCGCCGGCGTGCTGATGGAGCAACTCAACTTCGGACCGCATCAGATGGAGCTCCATCTCTTCACCGTGGAGTCCGGTGCCGGTACCGGGGAGGCATTTCAGCACGAAGGCGAGGAATTCATCTTCGTGCTCACCGGCCAGCTCACCGTCTGGCTGGACCAGATCGAGCGCTACGACCTACGGGAGGGCGACGTCCTCTATTTTTCGAGCTCGCGCCTCCACGAATGGATCAATCCGGGTTCCGCGCAAGCGGTCTTTTTGGGCGTCAACACCCCGCCCACGTTCTAGCAGGCCGACGACGCGTGCTAGGCGTTGGCACGCGGGGGAGTGGAAGGAGAATCTGGCGGCGTGACCGAACATCGGGATGCGGTCGATCTGTTACTCCGGCACGGTCGGATCATTACGATGGATGGGCAACGACGGATCCTGCGGGACGGCGCGATCGCCGTACGGGATGGTCGGATCGTCGCGATCGGACCAGACGCGGAGGTCGCACCGGGAGTCGACGCGAAAGTGACCCGCGACCTCGCAGGAGCGCTGGTCCACCCCGGCTTCGTCGATGCTCACGCCCATACGGGGATGGATTTGATCCGGGGACTTACCCCCGACGGCAGTCGCGATTGGACCGCCGTCGAAACCCCCTTCTTCCACTCGCTAACGCGGGACGACGAATACCTGGGAACGCTCCTCGCCTGCATGGAGATGGTCGCGAACGGCATCACGACCTACGCCGATACGGGCAGCTCGTTCGACCTCGCCGCGACCGCGGAGGCGATCGACACCGTCGGCATGAAGGGCATTCCCGGTGTCTTCGTCGCCGACATGCCTTTGGAGTCGGAAGGGCTCGATCGGCCACTGCCGGAATGTCTCCAGCGGCTGGAAACGCAACTGGATTGCTACCCCTTCCATGGCCCGCAACGCGTCCGTTGCGCGGTGACGATCGCCGGGATGGGCACTTGCTCGGACGAGTTGCTTAAACAAGCCAAAGTGCTTGCTGATGAGCGGCGGGTGCCGGTCATCATGCACCAGTCGTGGGGTGAGGAAGAAGTCGAGGCCGCGTTGGAGCAGTACGGCAAGCGGCCGGTCGAGCACCTCGCGGACGTCGGCATCCTTGCCGAGAACCTGACCCTGGTGCACATGATTCGCGCCAATGACGCCGAGGTCGCGCTGGTCGCCGCCCATGGGGCGCGCGTCATCCACTGTCCCAGCGCATCCATTCGCCGCTCGATGGGGGCGTTTCGCGTTGGGCGCTTCCCGGAAATGCTCGCCGCTGGCATCCCCGTTGCCCTCGGGTCGGACGGGCACAGCGGCAAGCACGACGTTGCCCGTCAGGCCTACCTCGCGGCAACGGTGCACCGGGAGATGCGCAACGCCGTGCCGACGATCTCCGCCCAAACTGCCCTCGAGATGGCGACGATCAACGGTGCGATCGCGCTGGGGATGGAGCAGGAAATCGGCTCGCTTGAGCCCGGCAAGCGGGCAGACGTTGTCGTTCATGCCCGTAACCGCCCGGAGTTGCGGCCGTCCTTCTCGGACCCGGTTGCCAATCTGGTCTACCACGCGTTGGCACAGGGCGTCGAAACCGTGCTCGTCGATGGGGAGGTGGTACTCGACGGCGGGCAGTTCACACGCTTCGATGCCGAGGCCGCATATGCCCGGCTCGATGCAGTCGCCGCGGAGATCGAGCAGCGTTTGAGCCCCCCACGGGGTGAGGGCGACTGGCCGATCGTGTGACGTTCGCAATCGGGAGTTCGGGCACGAGGCGCTCGCCCATGCCGGCTCCACCGTAGTCGTTGGGGATCTCAATGTGCCCCAGAGGAGGATGGACGTGGTTGATCAGGTAACGCCAGCAACGACAACGCGAGTGACCGTCGAAGAGTTGGTCGCCCAATACGTCGCGCGCAATCCCCGGTCGCGGGAGCTCTTCGAGCGTGCCCAAGCATCCTTGCCCGGCGGCAATACGCGGACCGGCCTCTATATGACGCCGTTCCCGTTTTACGCCGATCGGGGTGAGGGAAAGTTCCTCTACGACGTCGACGGGCATCGACTGCTTGACTTCGTGAACAACAACACGGTCCTCGTTCAAGGACATGCCCACCCTGAGGTCGTCGCCGCAATCGTGGAACAGACGGCTCGCGGAACTGGATTCTCGCGACCTACGGCGCTCGAAATCGAGCTGGCCGAAGAACTTCAGCATCGAGTCCCCTCGCTCGAACGGGTCCGCTTCTGCAACTCCGGCACCGAAGCCGCCCTCAACGCGATGCGTGCCGCTCGCGGGTTTACCGGTAAGGCGAAAATCGCGAAGTTCGAGGGCGCCTACCACGGAACCAGCGATCACGCGCTCGTCAGCCACGTCCCACCCATCGGGCCGGAGCTTGGTCCGGTCGATCGACCGGCCTCCGTCGCCTCTTCGGCCGGCTTGGGCGGCGCGACCGAGGAGGTCGTCGTGCTGCCGTTCAACAACATTGCCGCCTGCGAGCAGATCATCGCCGAACATGCCGCCGATCTCGCCGCGGTCATCGTCGATCCGCTGATGACGGGTGTCGGCATGACGTTGCCCGTCGACGGGTTCCTCTCCAAGCTGCGCGAGGTCACCGCTCGCCATGACGTGCTCTTGATCTTCGATGAGATCATCAGCCTCCGCGTTGCGCGCGGTGGGGCGCAGTCGCTCTACGGTGTCCGCCCGGATCTGACCGCGATGGCAAAGATCGTCGCTGGAGGAACCCCAGGCGGCGCATTCGGCGGGCGGGCCGACGTGATGGCGCTCTTCGATCCCCGACCGGGCGCACGGATTCCCCAGGCGGGGACCTTCAACGGCAATCCGGTCACGATGGCCGCCGGGCTCGCGACGCTGCGTCTTCTGACGCAGGAGGCGTACGAGCGACTCGACGCCCTAACCGCCCGGGTCGCCGACGGTTTGCGCGCCGCCTTCGCGGCGGCCGGGGTGACAGCACAGGTCACGAATGTTGGTTCCCTCTTCCGGGTGCATTTCCTACCGGAGCCGCCTAGGGATTACCGCGCCGCCGCGGCCGACGACAAGCGGCTGCACCAGGCGCTCTTCTTCTGGCTGCTCAACCATGACATTTTGTGGGGCCTCGGCGGGAACCTCTCACTGGTCATGGACCAGGGCGACGTCGACACGCTCGTCACCGCGGTCCGGTCGGCGCTCGAAGAAGTGGAGTTGCCGCAGCGGGCAGTCTGAGCCGGGGTGGGCAAGGCGGCGCCGTTTTCGGCGCCGCCGACTTAACGTTGGCCCTTGGTAGCCGGGCGAGAAGGGGTGCTCAAGCATTCGCCGTCGGGGGAATTTCGTGGCATTTGCGCGTGAACCCCAGGCAAGTCCCGCGAAATTCGCGGCGCCGAGCGTCCGTACGTAGGCGATGCGTCCCACCGATGGCGCTATGGGCCAAAGTTAAGCAGCGGGGGCGGTTGTATGACCGCCCCCGCTCATCAGTTCAGCCGTTTCGCTTTCGCGTTTACCCGGTCGGCGTGGCGTCGTCGCCGCCGCCGGTCGTGCCGCCGCCCCCACCCGCCCCGGTCGGGGCGATGAACGTCGAGACGTCCGTCGAGTTCGGGTCGTCTGCATTTGGAGCGAGGAAGGCGATGCCGGTAAACCCGGAATCGTTCACCTCCGCCAGGCCAACGACGAGTTGGCCGTTAGCGTCGACCACGCCGCCGATGTCGCCGCAGGCGATGTAGTTGCCGATGTTCTCCATGCTCTCGTGGACGTTGATCGCGTGATCTTCGGCGAGGATGGCGTCGAGCGACAGCGGCACCAGCGTGTAAGAATACTCGGCCTGGAGGGCGGTCTCCTGACCGACCGTGTCACCCTCGGGCGCCGTCAGGTTGGTCAGCGGCTGGACGACGTCGCCGATCTCCGGGCAGGTCCCCGTGTGGATATGGGCCGGCCGCCCTTCCTCTTCGGCCGCCGGCGTCCCGTCTTGGGCGATCACTCCCGTCGACCCGCCGAGGGCCGCCAGCGCAAGCAGCAGCACGGCACCGATCGGCGCGATCAATCGTCTCCCGTACCTCGACAGCATTGCTGTCTCCTTTCCGGTCGGCCGTCGGTGCGCGTCCCCGAAGCGGCCGCGAAGCGAACCCCTCTGCCGACAAAAGCGTCCGGCGCGGCCAAGCCCGCAAGAGACGTGCCGGATGTGCCTGGTTGTCATCGCGGAGTGAAGGGTAGGCTACTCCGCGAACATCGAGACATGAACGAAGATGCCGGGCTCTACTGGCGCCACGATATTGCCAGAAAAGATTTAACGTTCTATCACCATGCGCAAGCGGCACCGGAGGAGGGACGGCGGGCCTGGGCAGCACCTCGCCCTCCCCGGTCGGTTTCCCGGTCATCAGGACCCGGGGCGACCCGCCGTCCCCACCGCCGCAGGCCCGCGGCGCACCAAGAAGGCAACCAGCACCCGTCCGTCTCCCCTCTCCCGACCGCGGGAGAGGGGCCGGGGGTAAGGGCGACCAGTGGGAGCGCGCGTGCGGGTCCCGTCGGCACTACGCCGAAAAGTCACTCGTCACTCCGACGCCCAAGCTCGAGGTTTCGATCCAGACCGTGCTCCGTCAAGTCGTCCCTCCTGCCACAGCCGTCCCGTCGTTCGACAGCGCGGCACAGTGAGTCGATAACGAAGAAGCCCCGATCGTTGATCGGGGCTTCCTTCACCGTCGAGACGCCTGGGTGAACGCGGTCGCGACTTCGACAACAGGAATGGCCCCCAACGGCCGCCCGTCACCCGTTCGCGTCCCTTCGTTCCAGCACTCCGAGTCGGCTACGCCGCGCTTGGCTCGCTTAGCTCCGCCGCTACCGAAGCGGAACGCCCAAGCAATCGACGACCGCTACCCGCGGGCAGCTCCCTGCTTGCGGAGCAGCCAGGAGGCGCCGAGCGCGCCGGCGGCCATCGCGAGACCGGCGAGGAGCCACGCATCCGTGCCCCCGCGGCCGATCGGTCCGACACCGGTGTCAGGAAGACTGCCGCCGGTACCGGCAGCGGCAAGGATCTGACCGCACGCCACACCCTCACCACGCTCGCCGGCCGGTCGGTGCATGTGGATCCAGAAGTCTCCGCTGGTCAACTCGCTCAGCGGCGCCTCGACAACCGACTCGCTGTGCCCGTCCGCGTCGACCGCCTCGATGGCGTAGAACACCGTCGCCGAGCGGTGGTCATCGCAGGTGCTGTCGAAGGTGTGTCCTTCATATCCCTCTTCGGCACCGTCCAGGTCGACGACGATGTTCGTCTGGTCGCCGTCGGCCGTCAGCACCGCCGTCCCGGTAACGCCCGAATCGTTCTCTTCCGCGAGTTGGACCGTAACGCTGCCGTCGTCCTGCGCTGCAACAGGCGCGGTCAGGCCCAGGATGCCGACCGCCACCAAGATTGCCGCCACAGCCGCCAACAGTCCGTTCATCGATCGAATTCCCCGTCGCATCGTCTGCTCCTTCCCCGCCGGACGCCCGCACCCTCCGTGGCACCTCCACGGCCAGTGCACGCCGCGGCACTGCTGCACACCCGGCGTCGCTTCGAGTATCTGAGTGCCGTGCTGCGCAGACACTTCGCATCGTAGCGTCCCGCTCCCCTCAGCGCAACGGGTCGGGCATGGCAAAGGCCGACTCCGTCCGACACTGTCAAGCCTTGCCCGGCGGACGGTACGACGCAACTCGACCTTGACAGGGGTTCCGCGCAGGGTATGCTAGTCCGGTCCCCATCCGCTCGGGCAAGCGATGGTTTGCCACCGACCGCAGGGGATGCGTTTCCGTTCGGGCGGCGTTCCCCGTGGTCCGCGTTGCGGTCCCAACGGGGCTGACGCCCGGCGTTGTCTCCCGGATCGCCGAATCGGCCTGCGGCCTGTCGGCGGCCGGACCACGGCTGAGAGGGCTCGCCGGTGAAGCGACTCCGCTACCTGCCCCTCGTCTTCGTGGTTCTCTTCCTCGATCTGGTTACCGTCGTCCATCCCGCCCGGGCCGCCGACTCGCTGGCCGTGTCAGCCTGGACCTGTCCGGCAGGGGTAGACCCGACGGGCACCGATCCCGCCATCTTCGCCGCGACCTGCCTCACCGAGGCACCCGGTCTCACATTCGCCCTCACCGTCGGCGAGCTCACCCGCCGCCGCGAGACGGCACCGGCACGCCCGGCAAGTTGGCCGATCGTCAGCGGTCCATTCACGCTCGCGCTCGAAACACCGCTAAGCCAACCGGCCGTCGTCTTCTGTCAGAGCGGCGGCACTTCCCAGCGATTCGACGCTCCGACCGGTCAGATCGAGGCCGAGCTGACGGGAGAGACCGGTTGGGAGTGCCGCTGGTATCTCCTGCCCGCCTCAACACTGGCTTCGCCTCAGGCCCAGTCCGGCAGCCCGGCAGCTGTAACCCCTACCTCCACTTCAACTGCCACGGCGACCGCGACCGTCCCGGCCACCGCGACCGCCTTTCCAACGTCCACGCCCCCGGCCACCGCGACGACGCCACCCACTCCGACTGCCGTACCGACAACCGCACCCACCGCCACCCAGCTTCCGACCCAGACCCCCTTTCCAACCTCCACACCGGCCCCGACCGCAACACCCCAGCCGACCGCGACGATCGTCCCGACGGTGGCAGCAACGGCCACTGCCACCCCGTCGCCCACCACGACGTCGACGCCCAACTCGCGGGCCACGGCAACCGCCGTCGCGTCGGCCATCGCGGTGGCCACGCCCGCGTACGAGCTTCCATTCCACTCGCTCACGTATCCTCGCGGTGACGCGCTCAAGGTCTATCCCGATCCTGGCGATGAGGAGGATGTTGGGTTCGATGTGGAGGACTTCGTTGTCGACGTGACGTTCGTCAACCCCGAGCCCGGCCCGGACGAAACGTGGGACTACGGAATCCTCTTCGGACCAACTGATAAAAACGAGTACTACCGCGTCTACGCCCGCGCGGACGGCCGGTGGTTCGTGGATCTGGGCGACGAGACGCTACGGGAAGGGGAGGCACGACGCCTCGATCTGAACGACGGCGAGGCGAACACATTCCGCCTGATTGTGTCGGACAGCCGAGGCATCCTCTTCATCAACGATCGCTACGTCGGCTCCTTTGAACTCGGCTCCGGCTCCTCGCAGCGAAAGGTCTGGCTCGCGACGACCAACCTCGACGGGCGAGACCTGGCCTTCCGGGACCTCAGCATCTGGTCGTTCCCGTGAGTGCTCTCTCGGGACCAGACGTTAACGTATCGACTGTCGCCAAAGAATTGACGATGAAACCGATCCGGCGTCGCTTGCGTTAGCATGATGTAGTACGGAAAGCGTTCGCCCCGCGATGCAGGGAGTCCTCCGATATGATCGTCGGTAGCCGGCGCGCTCGGCTCCTGCCGCTACTTCTCGTGTGCCTCAGCCTCCTCCTGTCGTCGCCCCTCGCTCCGCTCGCGAGCGCCACCAAGACCAAACCGGCCGCGGAGCTGGCGAACGCCATCCCGAATACGCCGGCAGGCGCGCAATTGAGTTGGGCGCTCGATCAGGTCAACGGCGGCGGCGCTACCCTCACCTCGGACGACGTCGTCGGGCGGTTCACCGACGGTTTCCGCGCCGCACTCTCTCCCGCGGATCTGATCGCCGTCTTCACCGGCTACCTGGCGCCGAACGGGCCGATGACGGTTGCCCGTTTCGAGGGTGCCGTCACCTCCACCCGGGCCAACGCCTTGCTGACAACCGCGAGTGGGCACCCCTGGCACGTCCGCCTCGGCGTCGAGTCAGAACCGCCCTACCGGATCGATGACCTCTTCTTCGAGCCGGCTCCGCTCCCGGCGACTCTCCCCAGGCCACCGCAGTCGTGGAATGCGTTCGACCGGCAGCTGAAGAAGGTCGCGCCAAAGGTCGCCTTCATCGCCGCCGAGGTGACCGACGGGACGTGCCAACCGCTCAGGACCGTCAACGCGGAGGAGGAGTTGCCGGTCGGCTCCACCTTCAAGCTTTACATCCTCGGCGAGTTGGCACGCCAGATCGAAGCGGGCAAGGCGAGCTGGGACGAGCCGTTACCCCTGCGCGCCGACCGAAAGAGTCTCCCCTCCGGAAACATGCTCTACGAACCCAACGGCTCCGTCTTCCCCCTCGTCACCTACGCCGAGCAAATGATCTCCGAAAGCGACAATACGGCGACCGACCACCTCATCGACCGCCTCGGCCGACGCAACGTCGAGCGGATGATGGCGACGATGGGTCACGTCGACCCGGCGCTGAACACACCACTCCTGATGACGCGGGAATGGTTCGCGATCAAGCTGCGGCTCACCAAGGACCAGATCGCCGACTATCTCAATGCCGACGACGCCACCCAACGCCGCATCCTCAGGGACGAAGTCGGTCCCCAGGCAGACACCCTTTGGGACGGTGAAGAGTGGGTGAAGCCGTACCTCATTGACTCGATCGAGTGGTTCGCCTCCGCGTCCGATCTCTGCCGCGCGATGGCCTCGCTGCACGAACTGACCGCCCACCAAGGACTGGCGCCAATCCAGGATTGTCTCTCGCTCAAGCCCGGCATCCCGTTCGACGCCGCCACCTGGAGCTACGTCGGGTACAAGGGCGGCTACGAAACGGGGGTCAAGAGCGACGTCTGGCTCTTGCAGCGCACCGACGGCCGCTGGTTCGTCCTGGCCGCGATCATCAACGACCCGACGAAAGAGATCGACGGCCACACCCTTAACAAGCTGATGGTCCCAGCTGCCGCCCTGCTCGCGAAGACACCATAACGACCAGGGTTAGGCCTGCCCGTCGGATTCGTTCTCGAGGATCGCCATCAAGTAGCGACGGTACGCCGCCGGGGCGATTCGCATCATGAGCCGCTCAATGTTCGGGGGGGAGTCCTGCCAGAACCAATTCGGGTCGAGCCAGAAACCCGGCAGTACCATGGAGTGATAGCGCCCGCGCTCATCGGGAGGCACCGACTGATACCGCCCATCGTCATCCAGCCGATGAAAATCGAAACGTCCCGGACGCCGACGACGATCGACCATGACGTACTCGCGAACGCCGGCCACTTCATACTCCGCGAACTTCCGTCGCCGGTCGTGACCGACGCTGTCGTCCGAGATGAACTCGCCGACGAAGTCGGCCGGACCGACCAAGCGTTTGTCTTGCCAGCGATCGGCGTGCTCCGGCGCGACATAGAGCACGTCCGGTTCCGGGCGCGCGCCCTCCCGCAAACGCATCTCGTAGGGGGCGATCACAACCTCGCCGAGACCGAAAACGCGGGCAAAAGTCGCAATCAGTTCCGCCAGGAACAGCGCCGCATCCTGGTGATCCTTGGTCGGCGGCGCGAAGATGATTCCCTCCCCGTCGAACCATTCGCCGTGCAACCCGTCCGGCACCCAGGCCAGGAACTCCTCGTAGCTCATCGGCACCCACTCGCCGCGAACCAGCGACGGTAGGGTTGTCGATTGGACCATTGGCGACTCCGTTACCTAGGGCTGTCGCGGACCATGTCTTCTCGATCACCATGATAGCCGCTCTGAGTCGATCACGGCGGGGATCATCTGAGAATGCCGGAATATGCGCTCGTTGGCACGGTCGATGGGCGGCACTCAACCACATAGCCACCAGAGTTAGTTCTGGGAAGCGACAGAACATCCCTCAGCTTCCAGACGCGGACCGGGCCAACGGTCAAGGCCGCCCTGCTGGCGAAGACGCGGTAGCTTCCTGCAGACCTACTCGCCGCGATCCTCGGCCAGAAGTTTCATCAGGTAGTGGCGATAGGTTTCGGGCGCGATCTGCAGCAGCAGCTGATCGGTACTCGGTGAAGGCTGTCGCTCAAACCAGGCAGGGTCAAACCAGAATCCCGGAAGCACGAGCGAGTGGAGGCGCCCGCGCTCGTCGGACACGATGGGCTGATACCGCCCATGCTCGTCGAGCCGGATGAACCGCACGCCGTCCCTCCCCTCGCGCGTCTCCACTGTCAAGAATTCAGGCACACCGGCCGCCTCGTACTCCAGCAACTTAACCTTGAGATCGTTGTCGGCCGTGTGCTCGGAGATGAACTCGACGACGAAGTCGGCCGGTCCCTCCAGCCAGTACCGGCGCACGCGATTGAGGTGCTCGGTCAGCACGACCATCAGATCGGGCTCGCGACCGGACGGGCGAACGTCGAGCCGCATCTGAAACGGAGCCGGGATCACCCGGCCGAGCTGGAAGAGATCGACGTATGCGGAGAGCAGGTTCGTGAAGAGGAGCAAGAATCGCACGTGCCGCTCGTTGGACGTCACGAAGATCATTCCCGCCCCATCCACCCACTCTGCATGCATCCCCTCTGACCAGTCGAGGAACTCCTCGTAGGTCATTGGAATCCACTCGCCGCGGACCTGTGGTGGCAACGTCGGCGGTTGGACCATCGGCGATTTCCCCTGGCGATGCGCAGGCCATGTGGTTTGGCTTCGTTCAAAAAGAATACTGCCCCTGCGCCAAGCGCGATGGAAGGCTCTGCGACGTACGGCAGTCGGCCGATGCACTTGTGACAGTTCCGTGACCGATTCGCAATCGGCCGGCGACATCCGGTCCCTATCCTCGGAGACGTTGACGCGAGCCTAATTGGGGCCGCGCAAGCGAAGACGGGCTGTATGGACAGCCCGATGCATCAATAAGAGGAGAACTGCGATGAGTGCACCGAAGACACGATGGACGAGATTGGCGGGTGCTGGGGTAGCCGCAACCCTGGCCGCGGTGGTTGGCCTGGGAGCGATGTCGGCTTCGGCCGATTCGGCGGGCGAGCAGAAGAATGTCAGCCTCGGCGGCGCCCAATCAGCCCGCGTCGAGGTCAAGTTGGACGCTGGCGAGCTCAAACTCCACGGCGGCGCGGCGGCCACGGACCTCTTGAGCGGGAGCTTCGACTTCGAATCGGACAGCGGCAAGCCGGAGTTCGACTACGCGGTAACGAACGGTCGGGGTGAGCTGAAGGTGAAACCGGAGGACGGCGGGATTCACATCACCTGGCCCTGGGACATGGCCGACGACACGAAGTGGGACATCGCCCTCAACGACACCGTCGCGACCGACCTCAAGGTCGATGTCAACGCCGGCAAACTCGACCTCGCGCTCGGGGGCACGGCCGTGACGAACCTCGAAGTTGACGCCGACGCCGCCAAGGCGGAGGTCGATCTCTCCGGCAGCTGGACCCACGACCTCACGGCCGATCTCAAGGCCGACGCCGGCCAACTCGTCGTCGTCGTTCCGACCGACGTCGGCGTCCGCGTCGAGACGAACGTGGACGCGGGCGACAAGGACATCGACGGTCTGAACGAGGTCGAAGACGACGTCTACGTCAACGATGCCTATGCGACCGCGACGGTCAAGCTGACAATCAAAGCCGATGTCGATGCCGGGCAGTTGCGCATCAAGACCGCAGAGTAAGCAGCGTTCATAAGCGTTCACATGGGCCGGGCGCCGCGCTCTTTGTGCGGCGCCCGAAGCGTTCTTTCAAGGCACTCGAGGGAGCACTGACACTGTCGTAGTTGCTATCGAGTAAGAGAGGAGAAGCCGGTGCACCGTATACTCGTGGTCGCCACGACCCTTGGAGGCGATCACCCTCCAGCATCTATTGGCGCACACCTCGAGGCTGCACGACTACGCGGAGGACGCCGCCTTCCAGGAGACCGTCATCGCCGAGCCGCAAAAGCGCTGGACACGGTTGGAGCAGGTCCGTCTGCGATGAAGCACGGTCGACCCCATGCCAAACCGGGCGCGGAGTTTCACTACGCCGACACCGGCTATGTCCTCCTCGGCGAGGTCATCCAGCGGACGACCGGCCAATCCCTCGCCGCCGCCTACCGGAGCCTTCTCGACTGCGCGGGTCTCGGTCTGACGTCGACATATCTCGAAACCCTGGAACCCGTCCCGTCGACCGCCGGTCCCCGCGCCCACCAGTACGACACCGACATCGATACTTACGCCTTCGACCCGTCGTTCGACCACTACGGTAGCGGCGGCCTCATCTCGAGCGTCGAGGACCTCGGCCGCTTCTACCGCGCGCTTCTACGCGGGGAGATCTTCCACCATCCGAAAACGCTGGCGACCATGCTCACGATCCCCAACGCCGGCAGCGGTTCCTCGGCGGCGATGGGGCTGTTCCGCTACGAGATCGCAGGCAGCGTCTGGTGGGGCCACAGCGGCTTCTGGGGTACCACCGCGATCTATTCCCCGGACCTCGACCTCACCTTGACCTACTCCGCCACCCAGGACGAGGTCGTCAGCGACCTTGACGCAGAGAGCTTGATCGGCGGGCTCTTGACCGTCGTCGGCGATGCGGCAGGCACACCGACCGCATAGAAGACGGTCCGACAATGACAATGACCGCCGGGCGTTGCGCCCGGCGGTCACTCATGCACGAAGCACGGCGAGTTATGCGTCGTCCGATCCCCGTCGATTCTCAGCTGCCGGCGACTTGCCCTCCATATCGGGGCTGACCTTCCAGACATCCGGCCGCGATTCGAACCGCGTGGTCCAGGTGTCCTGGAGAAGGACGTTCCCGTCCCGGTCGCTCACAGTGCGGTCGTAGGACACCTCCACCCCTTCCTGCTCGAGCTCGCTCTGCTCGACGGTGCCGGGCGGCAGTTCCTTGTCGACGATCTCGATGTCTTGCTTCGGCGCCGGAATCGGATCGCTCAACTCGGGCTCGGTGAGGTTCACCACATAGTCGAGGTCCATTCCATAAAGGATGACGTAGATGCGACTGTTCTCCGTGTAGGACTCGACCAGGATCCAGGAATCGGTCGGGTTCTGGAACCGGAAGTCGCCCCCACCGAACGGGTCACCCTCCGGCTGCAAGATCGAAGCGTCGAAGCCCGGCTCCCAATCATCCTGCTCGTAGAAGCCCAGGCGATAGGTGTGCGGCCACCACTCGGTGATCGGCATCCCGCCCTTGAGCGCTGCCCGGAACACGGTCGTCGAGACCTGGCAAATGCCACCGCCAACATCCCGGCCGATCCGCTCGCCGTCGATCACCGCCGCATCGACGTACCCTTTCGACTTCTCGATCACCCCGATCGCGTGGTTGAAGGAGAACTCACCGTGCGGCGGGATCAATGTCCCGTTGAGGAGACCTGCCCCGACCTCGATATTGGTCGCGCGCCCCTCGTTCGACCCCTCGTAGTTGGAATCTCCGGTGGCGATCTTGGTCGTGATCCCAAGCGCGCCGAGGTTGTTGCTGTCGACCTTGGGTTTGATGACTGCCACCGGGACCTCGACGGGCGAGTGGTCCCCCATCAAACTCTGCGCCACCAGACCAGCGAGGGAGCGCGGTTTAAGCTTGTAGCCGTCGCTGCTCGGGGTCGTGGCGATGAGCGCCTCGTTGGTAGCGTCCCAGGCCACTTTCGCATCGACCGGATCGCGGTTGACGTCGGCCGCGATCTGTTGGCTCAGCCACCTCGCGAACTCGACCTCGTCGACGCCGATCGTCAGCGCGGCGGCACCCCTCTTGGTCGGATCGATCGTCTGCGTGACGAAGGCACCGAGCGTAGCCGGTTCGAGCGTCCAGCTCTTCTTCTCAAAGGTCAATTTCACCGGGCGCGCGAGCATCTGCTCGATTTGGACCTTTGCCGGAGCGAGATCTGCGGCGCGCACCTGCGCGATTCGGGAGATGACCGGCAGCGAGCCATCGGCGGAACGAAGCGACTGGGCGACGTTGTAGACGATCTGTTGCACCTGCGTTCGGTCGGCGATCGTGCCGTCCACCTCGGGAACGACCGTGACCTTTGCGCCCTCGATCGTCAGAGACGCGTCATGGGGCGGCAATCCGAGTTCCTCGTCCACGCCGTCGAGCCAGGCATTCAGCACCGCTTGATCGAAGCGGACGACCAGCGGAAAGTGCTGGTCACGCTGGAGCAGTCCACTCATCGCGAAGAGGCGATCCCGCGCATTCTCCTCGCGACCGACGGTATATGCGCGATCGAGCGAGCGGTCGAGATCGATCGTCACGCCGACCTCGCTCAGTGCCGGCGTCCAGGTCTTGCCCTTGTAGCTGAAGGCGATCGTGCCGCGTTCGAGCGAATCGGCGCGCTGCTGCAACAGCGCCCGCGCCGCACCGAGGTCGCGACCACCGACGGCGACCTGCTCGACGTAGACGCCCGGATAGATGCGATCGGCATAGACCGACCGCATCGCGCCGAGCACCCCGGCCACCGCCAGCAAGAGCAGTGCCGCTCCCAGGACGGCGCGCATTGCCAGACGGCGGCCGCGCGCCCAGATCCACGTGTCGGTCATGCCGACGGCTGACCGTTGTGGAGGAACTGGAGGGACACGGCGTCGCGGGGGAACGCTGCTCAATCCGACGATGTCTGAAGGCTGCACGACGTCTGGTTCCTTCCCGCACGCTCCGAACTATCTGGCCTGTGCCATGATGACACGAGGCGTTCATCGGCTCCAGCGATAGTCTACACAGCGGATCGACTTACGCAAGGTAAGAGAGACCACTGTGTACGGACAGGGATTCTGCACATTCAGCTCTACCCTCCAGACTCGTCGTCATGGATGGCGGTGAGGTAGCGCCAGTAGGCGTCGCCGGCGATCCGTATC
>JAXDKI010000037.1:0-3052 GCA_034667245.1 Thermomicrobiales bacterium
CCGGCCGCACACTCGTCACCGTCGGGGCAACGGCGCCATAGATCTCGGTCAGTTCGCGCTCCTGGACCGGACGCGGCCCCACCAGGCTCATCTCGCCCCGCACCACGTTCACCAGCTGCGGGACCTCGTCGACGCTCAGCTTGCGCAACCACCGGCCGACCGGCGTCACCCGCGGGTCGTTGTGGAGTTTCCAGCCCGCGGTGAAAGCTGCGCGCAGAAGGGGATCGCGCTGCAGGCGTTCGTGGGCGTCGGAGACCATCGTGCGGAACTTGTAGCAGACGAAGGGTCGTCCGCCGCGCCCACAACGGACCTGCCGGAAAATGACCGGCCCCGGAGTTGTTTGCACCAGCAGCGCGACGACGAGGAGCATCGGCGACAGCACCAGCAGCAGCAGCGAGGCCACGACGAGGTCGAACGCCCGCTTCGCACAGGCGTCGATGTCCAAGTCGAAACCGGCCCCACCGAAGCGACCGGAGTCGGAGCGGCCAGCGGTCCCCGAGTACAACTCGATGAGGGAGAAATCCTCGGCACTCGCCGCCTCCACGGCGACGGCATAGAGGGTGTGCTGAGTATCCCGCCGTTCTTCCAATGCACTCCGCGCCACCACGCAGCCCTCCCCAGGGCGGCCCTCGCGAGCAGGCTCGCGCACGCTCGGGCACAGGCGAAAAACGAACGATGCGTCGACGACCACAGAACTCGACGGCCGCGTGGCAGCACGAGACACGGGGTGCCTGGTGGCACAGGCGCCTCTTCACCTCAAGCCGGCGTCTCCTCGTTTGATCCCGAGGTTCGCGCAACGATGCCCGCGGGAGACCCTACGCGGGCACCCGCCCACGGGCATCCCGTCCCCGCTTCGTTGGGGGAACGGCCACCGAACGCACACCGGTCTCGCGACAGCGTCCACTTCGGATACTGCACATAATAGCGAAACCGGTGTGCGTCGTCAAGTCGCCATTGATCTTCGATGTGTCGGATCTAGTTATAAGGACGATTGGTCGTTTCGGTCACTTGTACGTACGGACGTGGCGCGTCCTCGTCGAGGCTTAGCCGCCGAGTTCGGCGATCAGGTCGTCGATCTCGTCTGGCGTTGCCTCCTGCTCGAACGTCTCCGGGAAGGCCGGCTCGCCGAGCAACCGGTTGACGAACGCCGCCTGTCGTGCCTCGACCAAGGCGATGCTCGTCAGCGTCCGTCGCAACGCCACCGCCTTCTCGTCGGACCCGGCGATCCCCGGGATGACCGCCGCGAAGACGGCGACCAGCCCGTTGAGCAGCAACGCGAGGTCGCCCAAGGTCTGGGTCGCGTCGGCGCCCCCGGTCACGCTCGGATCCGCCGGTAGGTCGCCGCCGAGGTCGCGCAGCAACGTCCGCAGCGCGTCGCGGTGCTGGGCCAGCTGGGTCCGCAGGGTTGCCAACTCGTCGAGGTCGTTCTGCTCGAGGTCGTCGGCTGTTTGGAGGGCGACCTTGACGTTGAGGCCCGCCAGGAGCTCGTCGAGGAGCGCTAGGAGCAGTTGGATCAACCGCAGCAGCCGCCGAATCAGTTCGATGAGCTCGCCGAGGTCGATCCCGCCGTAGGAATCGTCGGCCTGCTGCGCCCGGACGATGAGCCCCTGCGCGTCGCGGCGAACCCCGGCGGCGGACGCTGCGGGCGCCAGGCTCTGCGCGTAGGCCGTTGCAGCGGCGCCCGAGACGCCCAGCGCCGTCAAGTTGCGCACAAAATCGCGGCGGCCGATCCGACCCGCGACGTATGCCCGGATCAACTCGTGCTTTGTCATTGCCCGTCGCCTCCCCTTGGCGCGTTGTGCAGGACCGTTCCCCCGCGTGGCGGCACCCGCCGATGTGGAATCGGCCCCATCATACCACCTTTGTCGCGAACTCCTATAGTCCTGTCCTCCTAATGCATCGCCGTGCAGGTCATGCGCCTCGCCCAAGCCGCCCCCGAACCCCGCGGTGTGGCCGGCACTAGGGCGGTGAGGTGCCGAGCAGCTTGGCGACGCGCTCGCGGACCAGGGCATCGCCGACGACGTTGTAGGTCACGGCTTGTCCCAGCAGGGGATCGTCGAGACGGATGGTGAGCCCCTCCAACACGTCGGTTTCGATCGCATCGTCGGTGCAGCGCGAGCCGTAGGTCTTGGCAATCGCGGCCATGTCCGTCGCCGTCAGGTCGCTCCGGACGTGGTCGGCAACGGCCGGCAGGAGCGCGTTCACGTCGCCGACGAGGTCGCGGCCGCCCTCGACCCGGACCAGACCGCGCAGCACGGCCCACTGGCGCTTGATGCGGCCGACGTCGCCGGACGTGGCCCGGTAGCGCGCGTAGGCAAGCGCCCGCGCCCCGTCCATCGTCTGGCGTCCGGCCGCGATCTCGGTCCCGTCACTGAGCCTGACCGCCTCGGGGACGTCGACCGGCACCCCACCGACCGCGTCGACGAGCTCCTGGAACGCCACGAAGTCGACCAGGCCGTAGCCGTCGATCGGGATCCCGAGCAGGTTCTCCACGACGAGCTTCTGGTACGGGACGCCCCCCACCATCAGGGCGTGGTTGATCTTCGTCTGCCCGTAGCCCGGGAGTTCGGCCCGCGTGTCGCGCGGGATGGCGAGCAGGCGGCACGACCCCGTCGTCGGGTCGAGGCGAAGGATCGCCAGGGCATCGGGGCGGACGCCGACGTCGATCGGCGCCCCGGGCCGCGCGTCGACGCCCATCAGGAGGAGGGTGAGCGCCGTGGTGTCGGGGTCCTTGACCCCCGCCGCGACGGCCGCCCCCTCGGCGAGGTCGGTCGCGTTGTCGGCGGCCTCCTTGACGCGGCCGAGGAGGCCACCGCCGTCGCCCTCGGCGGGTGGCACTTCCTCGCCCGCCGCCGGCGTCTCGCCGCGCCTGGCCGCCTCCGCCGCCCGCACCGCCGCCTGGGCCGGCCCGGAGTCGATCACGGTATCCGGCGGCAGCGGATCGTCGCCCTCGGTGTGGTCGGCGACCACCGGCGGCGGCGTGCTCAACTCGTGCAGCGTGGCGATCGTCGACTCCGCCCGGTAGGCGATGGTGCCGAGCGCCGTCAGGACG
>JAXDKI010000038.1:0-2924 GCA_034667245.1 Thermomicrobiales bacterium
CCCCGCTTCGCAATCAGGAGGTCGGCGGTTCGAGCCCGCCTAGCTCCATTCTTCGTTTCTAGCTTGCCGCCTGATGACTGGGCAGCTCGGGCCGACTTAGTCCGCAGTCTCCTCAGCGACTCATTCCCCTTCTGGTGCCCAATGAAGGCACTTGGTTGCCGCGCCATCGCGACCGGTGGGGCGGTGCAGACGGCGGGAGACAACGAAGCGACATCGTGCCCGGATCGCTCCGCGCGAAGTCGACCCTCTTTCAGGCTGGGATGCAGACGTGGTTGGAACACACCTCGCTCTCCGAACAATCGCCGTTGTCCACGCACTGCGCGCACGTCCCGTTGATGCACGGCTTGTCGGAATCACAAACCGTTTCGCAGTTGCCACAGTGGCTGGGGTTCGTCTCGAGGTCGAAGCACTTGCCGTTACATTTGGTGTAGCCCGCCAGGCATCTGCACTTCCCACGGCGGCAATGGGAATTGGCAGGACAGCACTTGCCCTTGCAGCGGCGTGACTCGGGGCAGCGTTTGGCATCGCCGGTGATCGAGGCGAGCGCACCGACAGGTCCGCCGAGCGCCGCGGCGGTGGCCGCCCCGGCTAAGCGCTTCAACGCCGAGCGACGCGAGAGCTGGCCCGACGCGAGATCACGCGCGAGGCGGTCCAGGTGTTCGTCCATTCGGATCAGCATGTCACCTTGGCTATCGAGGGTCAAGCGTGCGTGTTGTCTGGTCAGCGCGCCTGGCGCCCGCGGATCGCTACGTTTCGGCGCCCAGTCATCAACACCCTTGGGTCCTTTCCGGGCAAAGCACTTAGGCGCTTCTCGTCCGAAGCGCCTATCTCAACTACTTGCGTAGCCCGGCTGTTTCTAGCGCTTCGTCGCGACTCGGCTTCATCACGAAACGGACGACTTTGCCTTCAAAGAAAAGCCAGACCTGCCAGAAGTCGATGTCGGTGGCGACGCCGCTTCCCTTGCCGCGACCCGACTGCGCATGTGTACGAACACGGAGTCCCCGGCATCTTTGAACTCCAGGGCCTCATAACCGAAGTCGTCAAACGCCCCGATCCATTGTCGGAAAAACTCTCGGACACCATCGCGCCCGTAGGCCTTTCCGCCCGGAAATCGAGAGCCCGGGTCCCAGACGACATCCTCGTCTAGGAGGTCCAAAAACTCCTCTGCTTGGTCAGGTGGCACCGCGAGGATGCGCCGCAGGGCGTCGACATTCTCTTGCGACATTGCCCCGGAGTATCGCGTCATCGAGAGATGGACGCTTTCCATGCAAAGCGCCTACATGTGGGCACCTCCTCGTCTCACGGCGAACTGAGGATCTGCTCGCGATCGTGTTGACCCGGTCGTGCCCATTGGGCACCAGCCGGGTTCTGGCGCCCAAATCCACGTACATCCGCGCACATCGGCAGGGATCGGATCGCGTAATCGACGCCTATTCGTGCCTGAGAGAACCCCGCTTCGCAATCAGGAGGTCGGCGGTTCGAGCCCGCCTAGCTCCATCTCAGTAACCGCTGCATGGGCTTCGCGGGCGCATGATGCTATTGCTGGGGCATGGCATCGGAGCGGTTTGTCTGGGCGGTCGACACTCTGGAGGTCGGCCCGGCCGACCACCTGCTCGAGGTCGGCTGCGGCCACGGCGTCGCGGTCTCCCTGATCTGCGAGAGGCTAACGACGGGAACTATCACCGCAATCGACCGCTCGCCCAAGATGATCGAGATGGCCGCGCGGAGGAACCGCGAGCACGTCGACGCAGGCCGCGCTGTGCTCGAGGCCGTCGAGCTGGAGAACGCGGACCTCGGCGATCGGCGCTTCGACAAGGTCTTCGCCTTCAATGTCGCTCCCTTCCGGCAGCAGCCGCAGGCGGCACTTGGTGCCATCCGCGAGCACCTCGCCCGGGATGGGACCATGTACATCTTCTGGGACGCCCGCCACTCAGCCCCGGACCGAGCCCGGGATCTCGGAAACGAGCTGGCCGACCGGCTACGAGAAGGGGGATTCTCCGTCGACAGGGTGCTAGTCGAGGACCTGCGCCCTGTCCCCGCGGTCTGCGCAATCGGGCGGCCCCAGGTCGGATGAACCTTGGGGGTTGACGATGTAGCTCCATCTCGGAGGCTGCCCGGCCTTTAAGGCACGATCGTCACGTTCCCGTCGCAGTGGCGAACGTCGTCGTTGGGGTTGACGCTGGCGGTGTCGTTGTTTCCCTTGCCGCAGTCGACCTTGTCTCGGCCGTCAGGGGACTCGTCGCCGGAGGCGTCGATCGTGTCGTTGCCGTGGCCGCCGCGCAACGTGTCGTCTCCCTGCTCGCCGTGCATGGTGTCGTCGCCGTCCTCGCCGTCGATCAGATCGGCGCCCTCGTCACCGTAGACGTTGTCATGGTCCTCGCCACCGAAGATCTGGTCGCCCCCGGGGCCGCCCTCGATGTCGTCGGCCCCGCTGTCGCCGAATATCGTGTCCCTGCCGTTGTCTCCGGCGTTGGCCTCGTCGATGTGGTCGCCGCCGGGCCCACCGTGGAGGATGTCGTTGCCGCCACGGCCGGCGATGTCTTGATCCGCACCGCCCTTGCCGAAGATCTCGTCGGGGTTGTTGGTCCCGATGATGTTGTCTGGCTGGTTGGTGCCCTTGCAGACCGGCCCGCCCCCGGCGCAGTCGATGTCCGCCGCGAGCGCCAGCGCGGCACATATCAGCATTCCCGTCGTCAACAGTCCCGCCGCCAGGGCGACCCTCTTACGTGCAGTCATCGAACTACCACTCTCCACGTTTGCTTCTCACACCCTCTCCAGTGTCTCGATCAACCTTGATAGCGCATAACCAAGCAAACGAAGTCGCCGGCACCCTCGGGAAACGTGATCCCTGCAGAGGAGTAGGAGGGGATCCCCATCACGTTGCGTTCGACCCTCAAGCCCAGTCGCTCATAGAAGCGGACGGC
>JAXDKI010000039.1:0-4691 GCA_034667245.1 Thermomicrobiales bacterium
GACGGCATGGGGCGAGTTGGGTGCGGGATAGGCGTCGTCGTATTCTCGGCAACCCACCAGTTCTCCTGAGGTGGGCTGTAGTGGTTTGGGTGCAAAGGATTCGGTGGAGTGACGCCGCCATCGAGCATTTCGCCAGGCATGGCGTCACCCGCGTCGAAGTAGAAGATGCCGTGTTCGGAGAGCGGTTCGCCACTCGGGCTCGCAACGGCCGATATCGCGTAGTCGGTCAGACTCGGGGTGGCCGCTATCTCACAATTTTCCTCGCGCCGCGTGAGGACGAGACCTTCGAGCAGGGTGTCTTCTTCGTCGTCACTGCGCGCGACGCCACTGATCAGGAGCGTCGCACGTTTCGACGGCGCGAGTGGAGGCGGCAATGGTTCACGCTTCGAGCACCAGGAGCAGAATCCCCCACTTCTCATCCATCGAAGAGGAGGCCGAGTTCTGGGACACCCACGATTCGACCGAGTTCGAGGCTGAGTTCCAACCGGTCGAACTCGACGTCGCTAACCCGCTCCTGCACGGTTTCTCCGTCGCATTCGAGGGCCCTGTCTTCGATCGGATCCTCGCCGCCGCGAAACGACGGGGGGTGAGTTTTGTCCAACTCGCCGAGCAATGGATTGTCGAAGGCGTCGAGAGAGACGAGGCCGCATCGCGCTGATGTCCGGGCGACGTCCCGATGACCTCATTACCTGTTGCGCCCAGCACGACAGCTGAGGTGATCCCCGCAAGCCCTGCCGTCACTCCTGATCCTCGCTTACATGTGAGAAGATAGCCACTCACATGACGGCGGACGCGACGATGGGGAGGGGAACAAAATGGCTTGGCCGAATCGAGGATTGGCGCATCGACCGGTCGTGATGGGCACGCGGGGGATGGTCGCCTCCGCCCATTTCCTGGCCTCGGTCGCCGGGCTGCGCATCCTCCAGCAGGGCGGCAACGCGATCGACGCCGCGGTCGCCACCGCCGCCGCCTTGAACGTCGCCGAACCGTACATGTCCGGCATCGGCGGCGTCGGCTATATGCTCATCTACTCCGCCAAAGAGCGTCGCCTGCGCGTCCTCGACTACGTCGGCCCCAGCGCTGCCGCGGCTTCTCCCGATGCCTTTGCCTCCCCCGAGGACAAAGACCACGGCCCGAAGTCGCCCCTCGTCCCCTCCGCCTGCGCCGGCTGGCTGACCGCCCTTGAGACCTACGGGAAACTCGACCGCGCCGCCGTCTTCGCTCCCGCGATCGAGTACGCCGAAGCCGGGGTTCCGCTCACCCTGAAGAACGAGTACTTCTATCGCAACACCTTCAACGCCGGCCACCTCACCGATCAGACCAAAGCCGTCTTCATGCCCGACGGAGCACCGCCAACTCCCGGCTCTGTCGTTCGCCAGCCGCTCCTTGCCAAAACCTTCCGCGAGGTCGTCGAGGGCGGGCAGGAGCTCTTCTACCGCGGCTCCCTCGCCAAACGGATCGTCCAATCGCTCCGCACCCAGGGCGGCCACCTGACCGAGGAAGACCTCGCCGGCTATCGTCCCGTCTGGCAGGATCCTATCCGAACCACCTACCGTGGCTTCGACGTCCACTCCCCGCCACCCCCCTGCGCCGGCATCCAGTACCTCGAAACCTTCAACATCCTCGAAGCCTACGATCTGGCAACGATGGGCCAAAACACCGCCCAGACCATCCACCTCATGGCCGAGGCGATGAAACTCTCCGTCGCCGACCGCATCGCCTACGCCGCCCGTCCCGACGTCCCGACCGCCGGTCTCCTCTCGAAGGACTACGCCGCCGAGCGCCGCGCCCTGATCGACCCCAACCGTGCCAAGCCCAGCGAGGGCGAGCGCTTCACCGGTCCCGCCCCTGTCGGCGCCATCCTCCCCGGCGAACCGGCGCGCTCCCTCAAGGAATGCACCACCCACTTCGACGTCGTCGACGCCGAGGGCAACGCCGTCAGCGTCACCCAGAGTCTCGGCGACGGGTTCGGCAGCGGCGTCATGGCCGGCGACACCGGACTCATGCTCAACAACTTCGCCTATTGGTTCGACCTCCACCCCGACAGCCCGAACCTGATCGGCCCGCGCAAGCAGATCGAGATGTGCATGGCCCCCGCCGCCATCTTCCGCGGTGACGACCTCTTCGCCGTCATCGGCACCCCAGGCTCCTTCGGCATCCTGGAGACGACCCCGCAGATGATCTCCAACCTCCTCGATCACGGCTTCTCCATCCAGGCCGCCATCGAAGCCCCCCGCTTCCGCACCTACGAGGGCACCACCATCGAACTCGAAGCGCGCATCCCCAAACCGGTCCGCGACGACCTCCTCCTCCGCGGCCACACCATCCGCCTGATCGACGACTGGTCCTACCTCGTCGGCGGCGGCCAGGGCATCATGGTCGACCCCGACACCCGCGTCCTGATGGGCGGCGCCGACCCCCGTCGCGATGGGTATGCCCTCGGATGGTAATCCTGCCGCACTGTACACTCCCGCCAGAAATCGTCCCGAGCGAGGAGGCGTTCGACCATGGTCGCCCGCGCACGCACCGTCGACGATTTCATGTTGGAGGAACCGGATCGCATCTGGGAGGTCCATCGCGGCAAGCTGCGGGAGAAGCCGTCGACGTCGGAGTCGCACAATCGGGTCATTTGGCGCCTCGTCGAGCAATTCGTGCCCCAACTCGACCGTAACCGCTTCGAACTCCGACTCAACATGGGGCGAGTGCGCCGAACCGAGGAAACGTATGACGTTCCAGATCTCTACGTTATTCCCGTCACTGGACCGGTCTCAATCCGCGACCTTCCCTACCGACTCGAAGTCTTCGACCAACCGCTTCCACTCGTCGTCGAGGGCTGGTCCCCGTCAACCGGCGGTTACGACGTCAACGAAAAGCTCCCCGAATACATGGAGCGGGGCGACTTGGAGATCTGGCAGCTTTCATCCCTTCCACCGAACCCCGAAAACATGGCGCCGCCAATCCAACGGCACCTACGCCGAGACCATCCACCGCTCCGGCAAGATCGAGCCGGTCGCGCTGCCCGGCGTCATCGTCGACCTCGACGCCCTCTTCGCCTGATCGAACCGCCCCATGTCGAATCTGCGCTTCACCGTTGGTGAGCCGTGAGCGATCCCTTTCGCTATCTCATGGATGCCCGCCACGCCGACTTCGTTCGCCGCTTCAACGCGGGCGACTCCGACGGCATTGCCGACATCTTCTACGCCCCAGACGCCACCATCCTGCCTCCAAACCATCCACCCGTGGTCGGTCGCGATGCCATCCGATCCTTCCTCCGCGACTTTCACTCCTCCGCCAGGCGCCGTTGCACCATCACCCTCACCCGCGTCGAGGCGAGCGGCAACCTGGCCTATGTCGTCGGCACCTACTCCGCAACCGTGTGCTTGCCCGACCGAACAACCATCGACGACGAAGGCAACCTCCTCGAAGCCTGGCGCCGCGACGACGGCGTGTGGTGGTGCGTGGCAGATATGTACGTGAGCAGCCGAACCGGCGACAAGTCGTCCATCATCCCCGAATGACCGCCCCGCCAGGAAACTAGCCGGACCGGTTGAAATTCGCGCCCTGCCTGCCCCACCCGACCATGCCGACCGCCGCGCGAAGTGATTCGCTTCGCCACGGGCCGTCCCATCGAGGACAAAGATCCAGGCAAAGAGTCACCCGCGAATAAGAGGAGACCAGGGATGCGGGCGGACACGCCTGGCAGGGCGGGGATCCGGCTGGCCGAGGTCGTGGCGGCCTGGTCGCTCGCAACCGACCGCGGGACCGGCCAACCGATGCAGCACGCCCTCCGCGCCTGCCTTCTCGTCGCCCGCCTGGACGAGGCCCCCAACCTGAACGAGGCAACGTCGCGCTCCTTCAGCGCATACGCTGCACCGCCGATGCCTTCAAGTTCGCCGCCTGGTTTGACGAGAACGACGCCTACGCGGACACGATCGCATTCGGCCGGGCCTGCGCGAACACCACTTGACGTGCGGTCCGTGTCATCCGCGCGCCTTATCCGCAGCCACCTCCGCGATCCCCCTGTCACGAGCGCAGGTTTCCTCTCTTGACTGCTATCATTGCCATGTTCAGTGTGCTATGATTCCTTTGATCAAGCGTTATCCACGCGCACGCGCCCGTCGGAGCCGCTCGCCAGGCGTCCCTTCGTGACTCGTCCCGCCGGAGTCGTTTGACCGGAACCATCCGTTTTTCGACGAGTGCCGCGGCGTGGTCGCGGCGAAGAAGGATTCAGGCGGAATGAGCGATCGACAACTGACCTGCCGAGACTGCGGGCAGACGTTTACCTTCACGGCTGGCGAGCAGGACTTCTATCAGCAGCGCGGCTACACCGAACCCCAGCGCTGCCCCAGCTGCCGCGCGGCCCGCAAGGCGCAACGCGGCGACAGCGGTGGCTATTCCTCGGGCGGCGGCAGCAGCTACGGCGGCGGCGGCAGCAGCTACGGCGGCGGCGGCGGCGGCGGCGGGTACTCCTCCGGCGGCGGGCGCGGCTACTCCTCGGGCCCGCGCCAGATGTACCCGGCGGTCTGCTCCAGCTGTGGCAAGGAGACCGAGGTCCCCTTCCAGCCGACGGCCGGCAAGCCCGTCTACTGCCGTGAGTGCTTCCAGCAGCAGCGCTCCTCCTCCTCGCGGTACGACCGCTACTAAACCACCTCCCGTCAGGGAACAGATAGCACGGAGCGAGTTGGGCAAGT
>JAXDKI010000040.1:0-3688 GCA_034667245.1 Thermomicrobiales bacterium
CACCTGCCCGATGTTCCGCATCGTGTTGATGATGCCCGAGGCGCTCCCGGCGATCCGCGGCGGCACCTCCCTCATCGCCGCCGCCGTCATCGGCGCGAAGGTCATCCCCATCCCGAGCCCGGTCACCACCAGTGCCGGCAGCAGC
This sequence comes from Thermomicrobiales bacterium, assembly GCA_034667245.1. Taxonomy (GTDB): domain Bacteria; phylum Chloroflexota; class Chloroflexia; order Thermomicrobiales; family UBA6265; genus DATBFX01. The sequence continues at coordinate 146 of JAXDKI010000040.1, forward strand.
GTCTTCCAAGTCGTCCCGAGGTCGATCCGAGTGATGATGAACAGGATGCCCACCGCCATCAGACCGGTACCGGTCACCAGGATCCAGCGTGCCCCGATCCGGTCGGTCAGCCGCCCGGCCAGCGGTGCCGCGATCAGGATCATCGCCGACATCGGCGTCATCGTCAGCCCGGCCCGGATCGGCGAGAAGCCGAGCACCTGCTGGAGGAAGAGCGTCATCGGGAAGAAGATGCCGAGCATCCCGAACGCGATCGCCAGCGCGATCACGTTGCCGACCCAGAAGTTCCGCAGCTTGAAGAGCTCCAGCTTCATCATCGGGTCTGGCACCCGACGCTCCCAGACGATGAATGCCGTCATCAGTACCGCGCTGGCCGCGAACAGCCCGAGGATCAACGGGCTGGTCCAACCCTCCTTGTTCCCCTCGATCGCCGCGTAGACGAGCGCGAAGATGCCGACACCGGAGAGGATCAATCCGCCGTAGTCGATCTTCTTGCTCGCCTTCGGATCGACCGACTCCGGCACGATGCGGATCGTCGCCAGAATCGCGATGATTCCGACCGGGACGTTGATCAGGAAAATCCACTCCCAGGCGTAGTCCGTGACGATCAACCCGCCGATGACCGGGCCAATGATCGCACCGAGGGCGACGACGCTTCCCCAGGCCCCCATCGCCGTGCCCCGCTTCTCCGGCGGGAAGGCGACCGTCAGCAACGACAGCGACTGCGGCATCATGAACGCGCCGCCGATCCCCTGCAGCACCCGCGCCGCAATCAGCACCGCCACACCCGACGCGCCGATCCGGCCTCCGATCCATTCGGAGGCGCCGCAAAGGGCCGACGCGGCGGTGAAGATCGCCATTCCGAGGACGAAGAGCCGCTTCCGCCCAAAGACGTCGCCGAGCCGCCCGAACGACAGCAGCAAGACCGCATACGCCAGGATGTAGGAGTCGAGCACCCACTGGATCTCGGTCAGCGTCGCCCCCAGGGAATCCTTGATCTTCACCTGCGCCACGTTGACGATCGTCGTGTCGAGCAGGAGCATGAAAACCGCCGTGCAGAGCACCAACAGCACCAACCACGGATTCCGCTCTTGCATCGCCGGAGCCGTCATCCCCGGCTTGCTTCCGTTCAGAGCCACCGTCTGAGTCATCGTGAATACCTTCCGTTGCGGTTGCCAGTTGCCAGTTGTCAGTTGTCAGGAGTTGGATGCTGAGACATCGCAGCCGAGGCCGGCCGTCGTTCTGACAACTGACAACGAACAACTGGCAACTCGTTCGGCGGAACGACGGCCTTGCTGATCGCCCGCAGTCCGCGGACGAGGACCGCCCGCTCGCTCGGCTCGAGGTCGGCGAAGGCGTGCCGCACCTGTGCGCGCCGCAATGCGTGGACCTCGCGCGCGAACGCCATCGCCTCCGCCGTCAGCCAGACGTGGACCTGCCGCCGATCGGCCGGGTTGGCACCGCGCTCGATCAATCCCCGCTCCGCCAGCTTGTCGACCAACTCCGACGCCGTGGGCATGGCCAGCCCGAGCGCCTCCGCGATCTCCCCGACGGTGCGCCGCCCGTTCCGGTAGAGGAAGGCCAAGGCCTTCATCTGCCCAAGCGTCAACCCCCCGGCTTCCGCGTATGAGGTGAACGTCGCGTGCATGTGGCGCACGATCCGCGGCAGCAATTCGACCGCCTCTTCGACCAGAATCTCGTCGTCCACCCTCATCCCTTCGGTATCCGAACCATTCGGAATACGAACTATAGGATGACCGAAAAGTCCGATCAAGGCATGGACGACGGACGTTTGTTGGGGAGGCTACTCTCACTGGTGCAGGCCGGCGACTGGCCCGAGAGCCGTCACAGGTCGAGCACGTGCATCCGCGTTAGCAACTCCACCAGGCGCTCATCCTCGTACCCGTCGATAACATGGTGTGCGCCTTCCAGGATCCGCCGCGTCGTCGTGATCCCAACGCACGTCATGCCGGCGGCGCGAGCTGCCGCGATACCGGCAGGAGCGTCTTCGAACACGAGACACCGCTCCGGCGCGACGACCAGTTTGGCGGCGGCGGTCAGATAGATCTCGGGATGCGGCTTGCCGTGGGTAATGTCGTCCGCCGTCACGACCGCATCGAACGCGGCAATCAGCCCAAGCTCGTCGAGCATCCGTAGGGCCGAAGCCCGCACCGCCGAGGTCGCCACCGACTTGGGTACACCGACAAGCCGGTCCAGAAACGCCGTCAATCCCGGCAGCGGCTCCACGTTCCCGGCGGCCAGCTCCCAGTACCGGAGAGTGATCAACTCAGTCGTCGCGACGGCCTCCTCGAGCGACATGCCGAAATGATCGCGGCAGCTGTCGCGCCCTGGTCGACCGGAGATGTGGAGGGTGTAGTCGGCCTCAGGCATTTCCAGTCCCAACTCCGCCAGCGCGATCTCCCAGGCTCGCTTGTGCAGCGGCTCCGTGTCCACCAGCGTGCCGTCTAGATCAAAGATCACCGCTTCGACGTGACGTTCCATGACCATCAAGACTCCCGGCGCGTGCTATCCTCGCGTCGATTTCGCCCCTCGAAAGCAACCAACGACGCCAAAGGTGAGTCGGTGACCGAACTCAGGGACATTGTCGACGATGCCGCGGAGGCTGCCAGGTTCTACACTGAGGTGCTTGATTTCGCCCTCGACCAGGAGCTGGGAATGCCCTTCGCCGTCGTTTTTCGCGCAGATCTCCGCTACTGGCTGAGCGCTCTATGGAGTGAGTCACGATGCCGAACGTAGACAAAACGATCGACACCGACACCCTGAACGACGAGGTCCGCGAGATCTGGAACGCCAATGCGGTCTTCTGGGACGACAAGATGCAGGAGGGGAACGACTTTCACCGCCTCCTCGTCGGCCCCGCCACCGAGCGGTTGCTGGGGCTCCAACCAGGCGAAGCGGTCCTCGAAGTCGCCTGCGGCAACGGCCAGCTCGCCCGCCGCATGGCCGAGCTCGGCGCGAAGGTCGTCGCCACCGATCTCAGCAGCGAGTTCATCCAACGCGCGCAGGCGCGTACCGCTGAGCGCCCCGAGATCGCCGACCGCATCGACTTCCGCGTCGTCGACGCCACCAACGAAACCGCCCTCCTCGCCCTTGGCGAGCAGCGCTTCGACGCCGCGGTCTGCGGCATGGCGATCATGGACATGGCCGACATCGACCCTATGCTCCGCGCCGTCGCAAGACTGCTCAAACCCGACGGCCGCTTCGTCTTCACCCTGACCCACCCCTGCTTCAACCACAGTGGCATTCGCTTTAGCCTGGAAGAGGAGGATGTAGCGGGTGAGCTGGTGGTAACCAACGCTGTCAAGGTCCTCAAATACCGCTCAGTCGGCACGACGAAGGGTCTCGGCATTCTCGGCCAACCCCGCGCCCACTACTACTTCCAGCGCACCCTGGCCGAGCTCTTCGGCGCCTGCTTCGCCGCCGGCTTCGTCCTCGACGGGCTGGAAGAACCCGCCTTCGAACCCGGCACCGCCGACGCCGGCCGTCCCTTCTCCTGGGTCAACTTCCCGGAAATCCCCCCGGTCC
>JAXDKI010000041.1:0-13790 GCA_034667245.1 Thermomicrobiales bacterium
CAGAGTCCCACCCGCTTCGGGTAAGATGCCTCCACTTCCCGGCCCACGCTCGGCTGACGTACGAGCCGCCTCGAGTTAGCCGCTGTCTAAGGACGGAAGATTCGGGCGCGAGCGGAGCCGTGGAAGAGCGTTTCTGTCACGACGATACCCTCCCCGCGTCCGGCATCAGAGCTCCCCACACTGAGAGACCGTGACCCATGATCACGTTCGACGCGCCTGCTGGCTGCTTCAACTACCGCACGGCCGCCGTCGTCCTCCACGACGACCACGTGCTCCTCTGCCGGGAGGCAGGCAGCGACTTTTGGTTTCTACCAGGTGGCCGCTGCGAGCTGATGGAGTCATCCCACGAGGCGATCAGACGCGAGATCCGCGAGGAACTCGGCACTGACGGCACGGTTGAGCGACTTCTCTGGATTGCCGAGAACTTCTTCACGCTGGGTGATCGCCCATTTCACGAGATCGGTCTCTACTTTCTCGTCACGCTCGGTTCGGATTCGCCGCTCCTCGACAAGGCGCGCCTGCTACCGTTCCGCGAAGCCATCGGCATCGACCTCGAGGCACGCTGGTTTCCCCTCGACCAGGTCTCGTCGATCAATCTCCTCCCGGCATTTCTCCGAAATGACCTTCTCCACCTGCCCAGCTCACCGCAACATATCATCCACCGCGAGGGGAGCTCTTAGGCGCGACCAGCACCAAATTCAATCGCCGTCAGCGCATACATCCGCATCGCCTGCACGACGCTCGTGACGCTCACCCACTCGTTCGCCCCGTGCGCCAGCGGGAGCTGCCCCGGACCAAAGGCAGCCACCGTCGGGATACCGCCAGCGCCCTGGAACTGCGACGCATCCGTGCCGCCAGGAAACAGGGCGAGGGGCGGTGAGGCCCCGAGGACACGTTCCGCGGAAGAGCAGGCCGCACGAACGGCCGCATCCTCTGGCTGAACCTCGGTCGGCGCGACCCAGCCGAGGGTCGGGTGAAAATCGACCTCGTACGATGCCTCCGGAATCTCAACCGCCGCCCGCACCAACGCCGCGTCAACGTCTTCTCGGAACGATCGCTCGTCCATCCCCGGTGTCGTCCTGACGTCCGTCCAGAACTCGGCGTATCCCGGCAGCACACCATAACCCACGCCGCCGAGCGTCTTGACGCCGATGTTGATCGTCGGTCCGGTCGGGCAAAGCGGATGCGCCGGGTAACGCGGACGAAACTCCCTTCGGAAGCCGACCATCAGCCGCGCCATCGCCTCGACCGCATTGACGGTCGGCAGCATGTCCGAGATCGAGGAGTGCGTCTGCGTGCCGCGCACAAGAATCCGAAAGCAGCTGATCCCGCGCGAGACGATCCGGATCGCGTCCCAGTCCTCCCGCACCCCTGATGGCTCGCCCAGAATGATTGCGTCAATGCCGCTCAGTGCCCCCGTCTCGACCAGGTATTTCGCGCCCAGCCGGCTGCCGTACTCCTCGTCCGCGGTGAAGACGAGGCTGAGCGAACCCGCGGTCCGGTCAGCGACGGCGGCGAAGGCGGCACCAGCCAGCACCATCGCGGCGACCGCCCCCTTCATGTCGGTCGAGCCGAGCCCGTACAGCCGGTCCCCGTCGAACGTCGCCCGAAACGGATCGGTCCGCCACTCGGCCGCCGCCTCTCCGACCGGTTTGGTGTCCAAATGGCCGCAGAGACCCAGGTGCGGTCCGGCGGCGGCCCCGTCGATCCGGACGATCAGGTTCGGCCGATGCGGTTCCTTCGCGACCACCTTCGGTTCCGGCAGACCGTATCGCCGGAGCGCCTCTCGCACCACCTCGGCCGGTGCCGTCTCGTCTCCCGGCAAATTGGGACTCGGTGCCGCGATCAGAGCAGCGGTGAGATCGATCACCTCTTGGTCGCGCCCTTCCAGGAAGCGGAGCGCCCCGCTTTTGGCCTCATCACCCCCAAAGTTCACCGACAATTCCCCTTGTCATACACACCGACCAAGCGCCTATCCCTCTGCATGCCCGTTGCTGCCGTCGGCCACGACCGGTTGCACGCCGCGCGGTCCTCGAGTGCGGGATGGTGACCGTGGGTGCGGCAACGGCCCGACGCGGAGATTCGTCTCGATCCACTCGACGACCTCGGCCCGGTGCGGCGGCGCGCCGCCCCATTTCCGTTCGGCCACCGCTGCGGCAAGGATGTCGGCCAGAACCATCAGCGTGTCGAAGGCAATCAGGAAGGTGCCCGCCCGGGCCACCTCCGGCGTCAGGACGGCAATCGCGATGTCGGTCGCTGATGCCAGCGGCGACTGCGGCACTGCCGAAACAGCGATCGTCGTCGCCCCGAACGTCCGAGCGAGCTGCAGCATGTCGATCGTGTCGTGCGTCCGTCCCTGGTGAGAGACACCGATCACGACGTCGTCTGTATCAACGGCGATGACGTGATTGGAAAAGAGATCGGGTGTCGCCGCCACGGCCGCCACGCCGGCCCAATTGAGCTTGACGGAGATCCCGAGCGCCGGTACATACGCACCCCCGTGCCCAATGACCGTGACCCGCCGCGCGGCAGCGATCGCCTCAGTTGCCCGTTCGATCGCGTCGAAGTCGAGCGTCTTGACGGTCGTCTGGAGAGCGTCGATCTGCCGCTTCACGATCGCGTTGGCCAGAACGCCGAGCCCGTTCCCCGACGCCGGGGCCTCGAGGGTTTCGAGGTCCTTCGACTCGATCCGCCCCAGAGACTGGGCGATCCCCTGGACCAGTTCGCGAAACCCGGGATAGCCGACGGCGCGGCAGAAACGCGTCACCGAGGGCAAGCTGACACCGCTCGCCGCGGCCACGTCATAGATCGTCATGCCGAGGATTGCCCACGGGTCGCGGACTATCGCCTCGGCAACGCGGCGGGAAGCACCGGTCAATGCCGGCAGGCGTTGCTCGATCATCGTCAGGCAGTCGATCGAGCGAAGTCGAGCGGCTTGATCCACCATTTGACCCTCCCACGTCGTCGGGGGAAGCGACGGCATCGTAACCTGTAAATATTTACCGCTCATTGTACGAAAATCGTCGCGTTCGTCAAGCGTCCACACGAAAGCGCACAGAGGAAGGCAATCAGTTGCCCCTTCCGGCTCAACGATTGGTTGTGACCACTCGGCGGACGCGAGAGCGATCGAGGGTGATGCCCCAGCCCGGACGATCGGGCGGACGGATCTGCCCGCGCTCCGGGAGCGGGTCGCCACTGAAGAGATTTCCCCAGAGCGGCACGATCTCCATCCCATCCGGACTCATCGCCAGCACCTCCTGGAACGGCGTGTTGGCAAACGCCATCTGGAAGTGCGAGCTGAAGACGCCGGATCCGTGCGGAACCACTGGGATATCGAACGCGGCCGCCATCCCCGCGATCTTGCGCGCCTCGGTGACCCCGCCGACCCAGGTCAAATCCGGTTGCAGCATGTCGATGCACGACCTCAAGATCAACTCTCGAAACCCATAACGTGTGTACTCGTGCTCCCCGGTCGTAAATCGCTGCCAAGGGCAGGCCGCCTTCACCCGCGCATGCCCATCGTAGTCGTCCGGCGGCAAAGCTTCCTCGATCCACCGCACACGGTACGGCCGCACCGCGTTGGCGAGATCTATCGTGTATTGCACATCGAGTGCCATGTAGCAGTCGAGCATCAGGTCGAAATCGGGCCCAACCTCCTCGCGCGCCTTCGCCACCATTTCGACGTTTGCCTTCAATCCCTCGAAGCCGTCCGCCGGACCGTGCGGCAGCGGCATCTTGGCACCGAAGAAACCGAGTTCCTTGTAGCGGGCCGGCTGCACGCCCGTGACATAGCAGGGGATCGCGTCCTTCGTCTCGCCGCCGAGCAGCTTGTAGACCGGTTCCTGCCGCAGCTTGCCGCAGAGGTCCCAGAGCGCCAGATCGACCGCGCTGATCGCGCAGATCGCCAGCCCCTTGCGGCCATAGTAGAGAGAGCCGCGCCACATCTGGTCCCAGAGACGCTCGACGTCCCGTGGGTCCGACCCGATAAGAAACCGCGAGAAGTGCCCCTCGATGAAGATACCGGCCGCATCGCCGCCGTGGCTGATCCCGATCCCGATCTCGCCGCTCTCGGTCTCGATCTCGACCACCAACCCACCCAGCGCGTCGATCCCCCAGCTTGTCCGCCGCTCCCGATAGGCCGGATACCTCGACATCGGATTGGCGATCAGCGAATCGACGATCCAGTGCTCTCCCGGCTGGGCGTGGTAGTCGCCCCCTTCGCGCCCACTCGTCGGCACATAGGCACGCACGTCGGCAATCTTGAATCGGTCGGTCCCCATCAAACTCCCCTTCTTGCCGGCTCCCTCGCCGAAGCTGGCCCCGCGATCACTGCAGATTGACGAAGAGCCCGCCGTCCACCAGCAGCCCCGCGCCGTTGACGTAGCGAGCCGCGTCGGACGCGAGAAACACCACTGGTCCTGCGATGTCGTCCGGCTCCCCCAGCCGGCCGACCGGGATCCGCCGCGCCATGTAGGCGCGCTTCTCCGGATCGGAGAGATCATCGCGGTTGATGTCGGTCGCGATCGCCCCCGGCATCACCGAGTTGCAAGTGATCCCGTGCGGCCCGAGCACGATCGCCAGCGATTGCATCAGCGAATGGACTCCCGCCTTGGTCGGCGTATAGTGCGTCTGCATCCCCCCGCCGACGAGCGCGCTGATCGAGCTGACCGAGACGATCCTGCCACCTCGCCCCTGCTCGACCATCACCCGCGCCGCCGCCTGGGAGCAGAGAAAAACGCCCTTCAGGTTGACGTCCTGGACGCGATCCCAGAGTTCCTCCGGCATCGTCAAAAAGTCGTGGAACGGACAGATACCGGCATTGTTGACCAGGATGTCGAGCCCGCCGAGACCATCGACCACCGCATGCATCATCGCCTCGACCTGGCTCTTGTCCGCCACGTCAGCCGCAACCGCGATCGCCCGGCCACCCTCCGCCCCGATTGTCCCGACAACTTCCGCCGCATCCGCCGCATTGTCGCGACCGAATTCCGCAACCGCGGGCAGATGGTAGTTCACGGCGACAGCCGCACCCGCGCGAGCAAGCGCGAGAGAGATCGCCCGACCGATCCCGCGCGAGCCGCCGGTGACGAGAGCCGTCTTCCCTGACAGTTCCATGCTCCGCCTTTCGCTCCGCCGCTACGGCAACCGGAAGACTTCGTCCATCATCCGCAACGGCTCCTCCGCATCCGGATCGACCGGTGTCGCGAGATAGTCCTGCATAAACGTCTGCCAGCGTCGGTTCGCATCGCTTGCGGCCATCGCCGTGTTGAAGACATCCCAATCATCGCACTCGAGATAGCCGAAGAGTTCGGGACCATCGGCAAAGATCGAGTAGGTGCGCGCCCCTGCGGCGCGGAGGTCGTGCAGAAGCTCCGGCCAGACCTCCTGGTGCAGGCGGCGGTATTCCTCGAGCCGCTCCGGTTTGACCCAGAGCCGAAAGGCGATGCGCTGCATCAAGGTCCCCTATCCGCGCAATCTCGACCGGATCGTCAGCCCGCCAGAATCGTCGCGCCGGCAGGATCGAAGACCACCACGGCATTCTCTCCCGGTTGCGGCCCGCCGTCACCCCCCGTCCGATTCTGCCGGTGAACCGTCACCGCTCCCCCCCCCGGCAGCGCGACCACGACCTGCCTGTGGGTGCCGAGATAGATGACATCGGCCACGGTTCCCGACAGCGAGTTCCACGCCCTTGGGATCACTCCGGTCTCGAAGTCTGATCCTAACGAAACCCGTTCCGGCCGCACCGCGACCGTCACAGTCCCTATCGGTGTCTCGCCGGATGGTACCCGTCCCCGCACGACACCCGACCCCGCGAGCTCGACCTCGGCGATCTCGCCGTCGACCCGGACCAGCGTCCCGTCGAGAAAGTTGGTCTGACCGATGAAGTCGGCGACGAAGCGATTGCGCGGTCGTTCGTAGATCTCGTTCGGCGTCCCCAATTGCAGGATTCGCCCCTCGCTCATGACCGCGATCCTGTCGGACATCGTCAGCGCCTCTTCCTGATCGTGGGTCACGTAGATGAACGTCGCCCCAACCTCGCGGTTCAGCGCCTTCAGCTCCAACTGCATCGCCTTCCGCAGCTTGAGATCGAGCGCACCCAACGGTTCGTCGAGCAGCAACACGGCCGGTCGATTCACCAGCGCCCGGGCCAGCGCCACCCGCTGCTGCTGCCCGCCCGAGAGCTCCGACGGCTTGCGCTTCTCGACCTGCGGCAGCCGGACCATCTCCAGTGCCTGCGCCACCCGACGCGTCCGCTCCTCCCGCGGCACCCGCGCCATCTCCAGTCCGTACCCGACGTTCTGCGCCACAGTCATGTGGGGAAAGAGCGCGTAATTCTGAAACACCGTATTGACCGGCCGCCGGTAGGGCGGCAGCCCCCCCATCTCCTGCCCGTGGATCAGGACCGCGCCGGAGGTCGGGTATTCGAACCCGCCGATCATCCGCAACGTCGTCGTCTTGCCACACCCCGACGGACCCAGCAGCGTGACGAACTCCCCCGGCCGCACCGTCAGCGACACGCCGTCCACTGCCACAACACTGCCGAAGAGCTTCCGCACGTCGCGAAGCTCGACGCTCGGATCGTCGGGCGAGCCGGTTTCAACATCGAACCTTGGGGTAGTCGCCGTAATCATCCCATTATCCCTGCTTACCCACTGCCCTTCCCATCACGACTTCGCGGACGATCTCCCGGCCAGCAGACTCGAAGCGATCACAAGAACGAACGAGACCGCGATGATCACCGTCGCCGCGGCGTTCACCTCCGGCGAGAGACCGCGGCGCAATCGCCCCCAGATCACCAGCGGCAGCGTATTGTCGCGTCCCTTCAAGAAGAGCGTGACGACGATCTCGTCGAACGACAACGTGAACGCCAACAGCGCACCCGCGACGACCGCGGGGAGAATCAACGGCAGGGTGATCCGTCGAAACGTCTGAACCGGCGACGCCCCGAGATCCGCCGATGCCTCCTCGAGATCCCGCGGCAATTGCGAGAGCCGGCCGATCACGTTGTTCATCACCAGTGTCACGCAGAACGTCGCGTGCGCGACGATGATCGTCCAGTTGGAAAGCTCCCAATGAATCAACGTGAAGTACGACAGGAGCGCAACACCGGTCACGATCCCCGGCAAGGTGATTGGCAAGACGATCAAGAACCGCAGCGCCGCCTTCCCCGGAAAGTCGTACCGATCGATCGCCAGCCCCGCCAGCGTTCCCAAGACGACCGCGATCGCCGAAGCGATCAGTCCGACCCGGACCGAGAGCTTGATCCCCTCGACGATGTCCCGGTCGTGCCGCAGCTCGCGATACCAGTCGAGCGTATACCCCTCGATCGGCCAGACGTTGACCTTCGCCGCGCTGAACGAATAGAGGACGATCACGATCAGTGGCAGGTAGAGGAACGCGTAGACGAGGATCGAGACCAGCGCGAGCAGCGGACTCTTCCGCGAACCGAGCCGTCGCCCGCGCTCGCGTCCCACCGTGCGACTCGTCGTTCTCCCGATGAACTCGGTCGCGGCGCTCATGCCGCCGTCCGCTCCATCGCTCCCGAGCGATTCGAGATCGCCAACACCGTCGAGATCGTCAGCAGCACCGGGATGACCAGCATCGCGCCGAGCGGCTGGTTGTTCGCCACGCCGAACTGATCAGCGATGATTCGCCCGATCATCTGGTCGCCGGGCCCGCCCAGCAGCGTCGGCGTGATGTAGTCCCCCATCGTTAGACTGAAGACACTCAGACCGCCGGCCAGCATACCGGGTCGTGCCAACGGCAGGATCACCCGCCAAAAGGTTCGCAGTCCGCTCGATCCAAGGTCCGCTGCGGCCTCGAGGAGGTTGTTCGGGATCCGTTCGAGGATCGTGTACAGGGGCAAAATCATGAACGGTAGCCAGACGTGGCAGAACGCGATGTACATCGCCCACTTCGAATAGAGCAGGAACGACACCGGCTCGTCGATGACACCACTCCAGATCAAAAACGAATTCAGAATGCCGCTCGTGCCGAGCAGCGACTTCCAGGCGAATACGCGGACGAGGTACGAGCTCCACAACGGAAAGATCACCAGGACCAGCATCAGCTCCCGATACCGACGCACCCGCTTGGCGAGAAAGAAGGCGAGAGGAAACGCGATCGCCAGGTCTGTCACCGTCACGGCCAGCGCCATACCGACCGTCCTCAGGAAGACCCGCCCGTAGAGCTCGCTGGAGAAGAATGTCCTGACGTTCGTCAGCGTTGGCGTGTGGTCGATGTTGGGATAGCTCACCGACCAAAAGGCGTGGACCAGCAGGATCCCGAGCGGAACCAGGTAGAAGAACGTCATCCACCCGAGCGGACCGGGCAGCAAGACGAGCGGACCGAACGACCGGCGCCTCGACTCGACCGGTCTCTGAACCGTGGTCTGCCCGATTGCCCTCGTCGCCACACTCGTCGTCCTTGTGAAAGACCCGGCCTTGACGGGCCGGGTCTCTCGACTCAGGATCGTTCCCGCACTCGCCGCGCCTACCCCTGCGTCGCCTCGTTCCAGACCTGGACCCACTTGTCGTACGCGGGGATGAACCGCCACATGTGGATCTTGGCATATTCGGTCGGGACGTCGGTCAGCCGCAGCTCCTTCTGCCGTTCCGGCGGTAGCTTGGCCGCCGCTTCCTTGTTGGTGATCGAGTAGTTCATCACTTCAGTAATGCCCTGCTGACCCTCGTCGCCGATCATCCAGTCCGCCCACTTCAGCGCCAGGTCGTAGTTCTTGGCATTCTTGGAGATGCACCAGGAGTCGGACCATCCGGTGACTCCCTCTGCCGGCACGGCCTCGGCGACCTTCCCGCCCTCGCCCTTCACCTGGAGCGTGATCCACGACCACCCGTCGGCAATCACGATCTCCTTGTTCTTGAAGAGTTCCGCGACCTCGCCGCCGAGATCCCAATACTTGCGCACCAGCGGTCGCTGCTTGACGAGGATCTCCTTGACCTGGGCCAGCTGTTCGTCGGTTAGCTCGTACGGGTTCGCCGGCTTCGGATCGAGCAGCAGCGCGTACTGCGCAATCTGGATTGGGTAGTTCCAGGTTGCGATCTTGCCGCTGTACTGCTCGTCAAGGAGTGCATTCCAGGAGGTCGGCTCGGTCGTGATCTCGTCAGTGTTGTAGACGACGATTGTCGGTCCCCAGGCGAAATTGACGCCGTACAGCTTGCCGTCAAAGGTGATGTAGTCTGGTGTCTTGAACTGATCGTAGAGCTTGCCGTAGTTCGTCAGCTTGCTCGTGTCGATCTCGGCGAGCAGCCCGGCATCGTAGAGGCGCCGCGGGAGATCACTTGAGGCCGAAACCAGGTCATAGTTCTTGCCGTCGCTCTCCCGCATCAGCGCGAACATCTCGTCGCCGGTGCCGGCTTCGGTCGGGCTGACCGTGACCTTGTTCGCATCCTCGAACGGCTTGCGGTACGTGTCGTCCGCATAGCCCTCCCAGATGATCAGTTTCAAGTCGTCGGCGGCGACCGCGCCTTGCCTCACCAAGCTCGCGCCCATCGCCGACAGCCCGAGCGCACCGAAGAGCTTCACGATCTCGCGGCGGCTCAGGTGGCCTGCCCGGTAGCGAGCCATCACTTCCGCTGGCTCGAGGTCCATCAGATCGTCTGTCCGATCCAGATCGGGCGGTTCGAGCGAGGGCATTCCGGCACTCCTCTCCTATTCGTCGTCGGCGTGACATGGGTCGTGCCACGGGCGCGATCACAATCGGATCGCCTCGAAAGGGTGTGGTTGCCATGAGAACGTACCCAAATTGGTTGACGACGTCAAGCCGAACCAGGCACTTCGCGCCAAATCGGCCTCGTCAAACAGGTCGGTCCGCCCTCCCGGTTTCGCGAGATTTCGCTCCCGTCGTAGGTCAAGACCTCACAGCCGGCCGCTTCCAGCCGGCGCCGCGTCTCGGGATTACCCTCCAACATCAGACAGCGGCCCGGTGCCAGGGCAAGGGCGTTGCACGCCATCGACTCAAACTCCTCGTCCGGCACCTCGACCAACCGCCAATCACGCTCGCGCAGCTCGTCGAGCAATGCCACGGCCATCAATGCCGGATAGACCACCGCCAGATCGGCCGCGACCGGACTGATCAGCGACATCAGGTGGAGGCACTCGCTCGCCCCGTGCCAGTGCGGGAGATCGTAGCTGAGCACCTCGACGCCGATCTCATCGAAAATCGTTCTCAGCTGACGAATCCCCGACTCGTTGGTGCGGTACCCGCGCCCGACCGCCAGCGTCCGATCGTCGAGCCAGAGCGCGTCTCCCCCCTCGACCATCCCCGGCTCCTCGACAACCCCGAAGATCGGAATCCCGAGCGCGCGGTACGACTCGGCGTGAAACAACGTCTCGTCGCGCCGCAGGACCTTCCCCATCCTCAGCAGGATCGCCCCGCGGTCGGTCATCAGCGACGGGTCGTAGGCAAAGATCCCGTCCAGATGTCCGGGTCCATCCGGCCCCTCGGCGATGACCTCAATCCCCTCGTTGGCCAGCGTCTCGCGTAACGCCGCGTGCTGTCGCTCCGCCAGATCGTGATCCACGGGATGGAGAAAGCCAAAGTCCCGCCACTCCTCACCCGACAGCGGCGGCGCCGGCCGCCGGACAAGCACCGAGCGCAACGTCGCCGTCATCGAATGCCCGCCAAAACGGCGCACACCCGTCGTGGTGGTAGGTGACATAGACTGCGTGGCCATGATTGCTCCAACCTCTTCCGCCGACCGCTGAACGCCGGACATGGTATCAAACCGGTCACGGAACGCGTCGCCCCGGTCGGTGGGGCGCGCCGGCTACGATTGACGCGAAGGAATCCAGACGTTGCGTATCGCCTACTTCGACCCGTACTCCGGTGCCAGCGGCGACATGATTCTCGGCGCACTTCTCGACGCCGGCCTCGCCCTCGAAGACCTGCGCCGTGAGCTCGCCAAACTCCACCTCACCGGCTTCGATCTCCGGGCCGAGCGCGCCGCCCAGCACGGCCTCGCCGGTACCCGCGTCATCGTCGATGTCGCGGCCGATCAGCCCGCCCGCAACTGGGCCACCATCCGATCCCTGATCTCCGATTCCAGCCTCGATGACGGCCCAAAGGCGGCGGCGCAAGCGGTCTTCGCCCGCCTCGCCGAAGCCGAGGCGAAGGTGCACGGCACCACCCCAGAGGAGGTCCACTTCCACGAGGTCGGCGGTATCGACGCTATCGTCGACGTCTGCGGTGCCTGTATCGGTCTCGACCGCCTCGGCGTCGAGCGCGTCTTCTCGGCACCTCCCCGCCTCGGCTCCGGCTTCGCGCGCAGCCAGCACGGCCTCATCCCCGTCCCCGGCCCCGCCACCGCCGAACTCCTCGCCCGCGCCAAGACGCCGACGTTGGGGCCAATTCCCGGCCACGAATCGGTCCAGGCCGAGCTCCTCACCCCGACCGGTGCCGCGATCCTGACCGCCCTTGCCTCATTCACGCGGCCCGATTTCGCCCCTTCGTCCGTCGGCTACGGATTCGGCACTAGGGAACTCCCGTGGCCAAACGCACTCCGCCTCTGGATCGGCGAGACGACCGAATCCGAAACTCCATCCGACAACGGCGAGATCGTCATCGAGACCAACATCGACGACATGAACCCTCAGGCCTACGAACTCCTTACCGAGCGTCTCTTCGCCGCCGGCGCACTCGACGTCTGGCTGACGCCAATCGTGATGAAAAAGGGTCGGCCCGCCACGCAGGTAAGCGCCCTCTGCCCGGCCGGAAAGCGACAGGCCGTCCAGGCAGCGCTGATCGAGAACAGCACTACACTCGGCGTCCGCACGACCGCCATCGATCGCACCAAAGCCGACCGCCGCATCGAGACCGTCACCACCCGCTGGGGCGACATCCGCGTCAAACTCCGCGGTTGGGACGGCCGGGTCATCGACGTCGCCCCCGAATACGACGACTGCGTCCGTATCGCCCGCACAGCCGACATCCCATTCCGCGAGATCTGGAACGAGGCCCACCGAATCGCCGAGGTCTACGTCGGCCGCAAACTCGACCCCGCCGGCAACCTCGCCTAGCGTGCTGACCACCGACCTTTCGCAGACCGAATTCTGACGAGACGACGCCCCTCCACCGTGATTCCGAGCTTGCCGAGGCTCTCTCTCCGATCCAGGCAACCCGCTTTTCTACTCCATGTCCGAGTGTCGTCGCTCAATCATCACTCGCCCTGAGGCGTCTCACGACGCAGCCACAGATCGCCCGCCCTCCGCTCCATTCGCCGGCATGACGATCCAAGGAAAATGCCAACATTAGAGTATTGCCATTGTGGACTAAATGTTCTATAATCACTCCCAAGTGGCACACTCGGCCGGAGTGAGGGCCTGGGCAGGGCCTACCCGTCCTCGGTTGGTCACCGATCACCACCACCCGGAGCGATCCGTCCGTCCCCACCGCCCGCCCAGGGGCGCCAGAAAACGACGACCAGACCGGCCCGGCCGCCGCACCTCCTCCGCTCGACCCGCGCGGCACGGCATCGTCACCGGCGACTGACGACCGACGACCGACGACTCGTCACTGGCTCGTCGCGTGGGACCGCACGCACGGATCCCGTCGGCACCCGCCGAACCCATCACTCGTGTCAGACCGACCACGAGACTCTTCTCTATCGGCTATCGGCTATCGGCTATCGGCCAACGTCACCGCCGCCCCCAGCAGCACGTTCGCCCCTGCCTCGATGTCCTCCGGCGTGCTGTATTCAGTCTCGCAATGGCTGAGTCCGCCCTGACTGCGGACGAAGATCATCCCGGCCGGGCAGACGTCCGCCAGGTACTTCGCATCGTGACCCGCGCCCGACCAGAGCTCCCCGGCCGCCACACCCAGTTCCCGGCAGGCCGCCCGCACCGCCTCGACCACCTCCGGCGCGAACGGCGTCGGCTCGCTCGTCCAAAACCGCCGCACCGTCCCTACCACACCCGTCTCCCGCGCGACCCGATCGACCAGCGCCTCCAACCGCTCCACCTGCCGCTCCAGCACCCCCGCCTCGGGATGGCGGAAATCGACGCTGAACGTTACCTTCCCCGGGATCGTGTTGATCACGTTCGGCTCCACCATCAACCGCCCGACCGTCGCCACCGCGATCTCGTCCTGCTCCCACGCCAGCCGCTCGACACCCGAGACCACCCGCGCCGCCGCCGCCAGCGCATCCCGCCGCAACCGCATCGGACTCGGCCCCGCATGATCCGCCTGCCCCTCCATCACCACCTCGAGCCAGGTGATTCCGACGATCCCCCCAACCACCCCGACCGCCAGCCCCGCCGCCTCCAACACCGGTCCCTGCTCGATGTGCAACTCCAGATACGCCGCCGCCGGCAACGGCCGCTCGGCTACATCGCCCAGATACCCGATCCGCCGCAGCTCGTCCTCGAACCGCAGCCCCTGCCGATCGGTCCGCTCATACACATACTCCTGGCCGAACCGCCCTGCCACCGCACCCGAGCTCGTCATCGCCGGCTCGAACCGCACCCCCTCTTCGTTCGTCCAGTTCACGATCGCCACCGGCCGCCGCGTCTCCACCCCGTGGTCGTTCAGCGTCCGCACCACCTCCAACGCCCCCAACACGCCGAGCGCCCCGTCGTACCTCCCACCCCGCACCACACTGTCGCTGTGCGACCCCAGCAACACCGGCGACCCCTCGTCCACCCCAGACCGCCGCCCGACCATATTCCCGAGGTCGTCCACCCCGACGACCAACCCGGCCTCCTCAAACCAGCGTCGCACCAGATCCCGCCCCGCCCGATCCTCATCGGACAACGCCAACCGCGTCACCCCACCC
>JAXDKI010000042.1:0-20837 GCA_034667245.1 Thermomicrobiales bacterium
CCGCGCTCCTCCCTATCCCACGGTGACCGCCTGGCTCTCCAGCCGATTGATCACCAGCAGGCGCATCTCTGTCATGTCTTCGATCGCGTAACGTAGGCCCTCACGGCTGAGACCTGAGGCCTTCACGCCGCCGTAAGGCATGTGGTCGATGCGGTAGGTTGGAATGTCGTTCATGATCACGCCGCCCGCCTCGATCTGTTCGAACGCGTAGAGCGCGCGCTCCAGATTGTTGGTGAAGACCCCGGCCTGGAGTCCATAGACAGAGTCGTTCACCAGGTTGATCGCCTTGCCGAAGCTCTTGACCGGGAAGATTGTCACCAGCGGTGCGAAGGCTTCGCGTGAACAGACGAACGATTGTGGCGGCGCGTTCTCGATGATCGTCGGCTGCAGGAAGCGGCCATCCGCCTTGCCCCCGGTGAGAACACGGGCGCCCTCCTTCACCGCTGCCTCAATCCAACCTTGGCTTCGCTTCGCCGCCTTGTCGTCGATCATCGGTCCCAGGTCAGTCGTACGGTCGAGCGGATCCCCGACCTTCATCTTCTTCGTCTCGGCGATCAGTAGCTCCTTGAAGCAGTCGTAGACCGCCTCATGAACGAAGACCCGCTGCACCGAGATGCAGACCTGCCCGGCATAGGCGAAGGCGCCCACCCGCACTCGCTGCGCGGCAAACTCGAGATCGGCATCCTCGTCCACGATCACACCGGCATTGCCACCAAGCTCCAAAACCACCCGCTTCATGCCGGCCCGGCGCTTCATGTCCCAGCCGACGTCTGGCGATCCGGTAAAGGACAGCAGCTTGAACCGCTCGTCGGCAACGAGCACGTCGCCGACCTCGCGGTTCATCGGGAGCACGCTGACCGATCCCTTCGGCGCGCCGATCTCGTCGAGCATCTCTGCTACCAGGAGCATCGTCAGCGGGTCGAGGGAGGGCGGCTTGAGGACGATCGGATTACCCGAGGCAAGCGCCGGGGCAACCTTATGCAGCGCCAGGTTGAGCGGAAAGTTGAATGGCGAGATCCCCGCGATCGGGCCGATGGGGAAACGCCGGACGATTCCGAACCGCCCCTTGGACGAGGGCAGGAGATCGAGCGGCATCACCTCACCTTCGATCCGCTTCGCCTCCTCGGCCGCCGTCTCGACGGTGAAAACCCCGCGATCGGCCTCCACTTCGGCTTCCCGGATCGGTTTGCCGGCCTCCAGACAGATCATCCGCGCCACCTCGTCGCGGCGCGCCTTCATCTTCTCCGCCAGCGCCCGCAGCAGGTTGACCCGCTCGAACGTCGGCATCGCCCGCATCGTCGGAAAGACCGCTTCCGCGGCGTCGATTGCCCGGTCGAGCTGCTCACGCGACGCCTGAAACGTCGTGCCAACAACTTCCCCGTCGTAGGGGTTCGTGATCTCAAGGGGATCGTCCGACTCCACCCACTCGCCGGCCAGGTACATCGGATAGCGCTTCGCCATGGCTCACCCTCTCTGGCGCTCATCTGAAGCGCCACTCGCTCTCGGATCGTTGTGGGAACGATAAACGAACGCGGGACCCAAAGCCGGGCCCCGCGTTTCAATCACAACCATTCTCATGGAACACGTCGCGCTTACGACGTCGTGTCCCCCGCGAATGCCTTCTCCGGCGACGCACCGGCCTCCCACCAGATCGGCGCCTGCGCCCCAATCGTGGCAAGCTCGGTTTTGGTGTAGACGAGACCGTCGCGGTCGAGGACCGACAGCTCGTACTCGCCGCTCATCGTGATCGCGTCGACCGGACAGACCTGGGCACAGAGTCCGCAGAACATGCAGCGCCCGGATCGGAGAATGAACTCACCGAGCTCCCGGTCACCCTCTTCGGACGGGATGACGTGCATCTCAAGACACGACGTCGGACAGATCCTGGCGCACAGCCCGCAGGCCACACAGAGCGCCTCTCCCGTCTCGGGATCAGAACGCAGCGAAGGCAGACCGCGGAACCGCGGCGACATCTCCCGCTTCTCGTCGGGATACTGAATCGTGATCTTCGGGGCAAACAGCCGCTTGAAGGTGACCGCGAACCCCTTGACTTCGTCGAACATCTCTCCGCCTTTCGGGCGCTAATCAGCAGCCGTGGCGATCAGGCTCGGCGACAGCGTCGCCAAGCCATCGGGACCCGCGGTCAGAATCGGCGAACCGGCGTCCGCGAACGACTCCACCGGGACGTTGAGACCGGCCCGCTCGAGCCGCGCATAGGTCACGCCGGCGTAGTCCGGAACGAGCCGCGAAATCTCGGACATGACGTGCGAAGCGTGCGGGTACTGAAGGTCGTACCCCATCCGCTGTGCGAGCTGGGTGATGATCTCGACGCCGGATTTCGCCTCGCCGATGGCAGGCACCGCCGCGCGAACCCGCTGCACGGTGCGGTCCAGATTGGTAAAAGTGCCATCCTTTTCAAGCGACATTGCCTGCGGTAGCACAATGTGAGCGAGCTTGGCCAGCGGCGAGTCGAACGAGTCGGAAACGATCAGAAAGTCGAGTTTCGAGAGCGCGGCGGCCAGGGCAGGGTCGAGGTGCCGGTCACGACCCCCGATCGTCCCCTGGATGTACATCGCCTTGACCGTTCCCCGCTCGATCGCGGCGGCAAGCTCGGTGCTTGCCAATCCCCGTCCGGCGGGAAGCTGCCGCGGCGGCGCGAACCCGTTGCTCGTCTTGGCGCCACCGGCCCAGCGCGGCAGCCAGGCGGTCTCGAAGATCGCGCGTTGCGCGGGATCCTCGACATCCAGACCACCCGGCAACAAACCGGGGTGCGCTCCCATGTCGGTCACGCCTTGATAGTTGGCCGGACCTCGGAGCGACGCGACCCCACCGCCCGCGCGGCCAATGTTGCCCGTCAGAATCGCCAGGTTGTTGCAGGCGATCGTGATTTCCGCCGGGTCGCCCTCGGAGTTCGAGACACCCTCTTCGCCCTGGTGCGCCGCGGTCTGGTAGATCAACGAGGGTGGGAAGACGCCGTCACGTCCGCCGGTGAGACCAGCGCCACCGCTCGCGTAGAGGATGGCGGCCTGTTTGATTCGCTCCTCGTCGATCCCGGTAATCCGGCTCACCGTCGCCCCGTCGTAGCTCGCCAGCGATGCCCGCCAGGCGGCGAATGCCGGTGAACCGGCGACGTCACCCGTCGCCAGGCCCAGTTCGATCACCTGCCGCGCTATGCCGTTGAGGAGGGTTCCCGTCGTCCCAGGGTTCGGCTTGAGCCAGAGGTCGCCGCGCCGGCAGAGCGGGAACTCGTCCTGGCTGATGACGACCACCTTCATCTCGCGATAGTGACGTGCGTGGTAGAACCAGTACGATGCGACCGGTTCCGTCTTCCCAATGTCCGGCCCGACGAGCATCGCGCTCTTCACGTCCGTGAAGAACTCCTGCATGTTGTTGGTATTGACGACGTCCCGGCCGAGGGACGCCCGAACCGCTCGCTCGACCGCTTGCTGATTCGGCGTCAGCGCCCGGTCAACGTTGTTCGAGTTCATCACCGCGCGGACGAACTGCTGGAGCGCATATGCCTCCTCGTTCGTCGCGTCCGGCGACGCCAGGGCGGCAAATTGATCGCCCTGGTAGTGAGCCAGGGACTCGGCGATCGTGTCGATCGCGTCGCTCCAGGTCACCTCGTAGGTCATGCCGTTCTCGGCGCGGACCCGCGGGTAGAAGACGCGATCAGGGTGCTGGATCTGCTCGTGACCCCACTTGCCGCGTTCGCAGGTGTAGCCGTGGTTGACGCCACGTTCCCAGAGATGGGTGACGCGGCGGACGATTCCCTTGTTCGACTCGACGTTCAGCGTGCAGCCGACGTCGCAATATCCGCAGATCGTCTCGGTACTGTCGAGCTCCCAAGGATGATGGGCAAAGTGGCGGTCGGTCAGCGCCCCGACCGGACAGACCGCGATGCACATCCCGCAGTTCGTGCAGGTGGTATCGCGCAGATCCTGTCCGAAGGCAGGGCTGATGCTCGCCTCCATGCTGCGCATGGTGGCTTCGATCGCGACGACACCAACCATCTCATCGCAGACGCGCGTGCAACGGTTGCACATGATGCAGCGATCCCATTTGTAGTCGATGAGATCACTGAAATGGACGTACGGCTGCGCGAACTTCGGTCGCCGGTAGGGATTGGCGTTCACGTTGTGGAGATACGTGTTGTCCTGCAAGTAGCACTCGCCTGACTTGTCGCAGGTCGGGCAGTCGAGGGCATGATCGATCAGGTACATCTGGAGGACGTACTGCCGCGCTTGGACGCACTCCTCGGAGTGGGTAAGGACTTCCATCCCCTCACCGAGCGGCGTCGCGCACGACTCGATCAGACCGCCGCGCTTGCCGAGAACCTGCACCGTGCAGATGCGGCAGGAACCCCACGGGCGCAACAGCGGCTGATAGCAAAGATTCGGCACCTCGATGTCCGCCATGCGGGCGGCTTCGAGGATCGTCGTTCCGGCCGGGACGGTCACGTCCTGACCGTTGATCTTGCCGGTAACCATTTTGACTTCGGTACGCGTCACCATCGTTTCGGTGCTCGCCTCCACCATCCGGTTGACGGCTGGTCATGACTACGTCGTAATCGGGTGAGGGGTTGCTCAGGTCGATTGGTCCGAGCCTGCCGGGCAGTCGCGGAACACCCAAAATGCCCGAACTTACCTCGTGAAGTCTACCATAGGGGGATACGAATCACTGGTCGTCGGGCGTCGGTGCCGGACCATCTCCGTGGTAAACTTCATTGGTTTTGAACGTTCGTCGCGAGGGAATTCAGAGCGTGCCGGTTGCAAGCGAAGTAGCGTTCGAGACAGTCATCGGGTTGGAGGTCCACGCGCAGCTCCTCACCCGCAGCAAGATGTATTGCGGTTGCTCGGCGGACTATGCGTCCGCTCCCCCGAACACGCACGTTTGCGCGGTCTGTGGCGGATTCCCGGGCGCGCTCCCGGTCATCAACCGCGCCGCCATCGAGATGTGCCTGCTGACCGGATTGGCGCTCGACTGCCAGATCCCTCCCTACAGCAAACTGGACCGCAAGAACTACGTCTACCCGGACCTTCCCAAGGGCTACCAGATCTCACAGTACGACCTCCCGCTCTGTGTCGGCGGCACGCTGGCGTTCGAGTCCGGTGGTGAGATTCGGCAGGCCGGCATTACACGTGTCCACATCGAGGAGGACACCGGTCGTCTCCTCCACCGCACCGCCGAAGACGGCGTCGAGGTCAGCCTCGTCGATCTCAACCGCTCCGGCGTGCCGCTCATGGAGATCGTCGGCGACCCCGACCTGCGGTCCCCGGAGGAAGCGCGGGACTATCTGATCGCGCTCCGTCAGATCCTTCGCTACATCGGCGCCTCGACCGGCAACATGGAGGAGGGCGCCTTCCGCTGTGACGCGAACATCTCGACTCGTGCCGTCGACGGCTCGGTCGTCGGTGCCAAAGTCGAGATCAAAAACATGAACTCATTCCGTTCCGTCGAGCGCGCCCTTCGCTACGAAGAGCAGAGGCAGCGGGATGTCCTGGCCCATGGCGGGCGTGTGCCGCAAGAGACCCGCGGTTGGGTCGAAGCGCGCGGGGTGACCGTCTCGCAGCGAACCAAAGAGCAGGCCCACGACTATCGTTACTTCCCCGAGCCCGATCTACCGCCGCTCTCGATCGAGTCGGAAGTCATCCTCTCGGTTCGTGCCGAACTCCCCGAGATGCCGATCGCGCGCCGTGATCGCCTCGTGGCGGCATACGAGCTCGGCGCGGCCGAGGCATCTCTACTGACCGTCGAACGGCGTGTCGCCGATTACTTCGAGGAGGTCGTCGGCCCGAAGGGCGGGAGCGAGGACGGGCGTGCGGTCGCCAACTGGATGCTCAACGACCTCTTTGGTCTGCAGCGCGAGCGCGGCTTACCGGCCGACGAGTTGCCTCTGACCGCCGAGCAACTACGCGATTTGGTCGCTGCCGTGCGCGCCGGTGAACTGACGATGCGGGCGGCGAAGGAGTTATTGCCTCAGATCGCGGAAGGCGAGTCCCCGCGGGCCGCGGCGGCACGCCTCGATCTGCTTTCACTCGAAGACGACACTGCCCTTGGCGCCGCGGTTGACGAAACGCTGGCCGCATTCCCGGCGGCAGTGGCGGACTATCGCGGCGGCAAGAAGGCAGCCATCGGCCGGCTCATCGGCGAGACAATCAAACGGACCGGCGGCCGGGCCAATCCGGATGCGGTTCGCCGGTTGCTGGAACGTGCACTGCAAGGGGAGTAGCGGCCTACGGCTCGCAGACCGAAGACGCGCTTAGACCCGGCGGGTCTTTCCGCCGAGGCAATCAGTAAGGAGCATCGGACGATGGTCGCAGGAGCGCAGACGCTCGCACGGATTCCGGCAACGACGCCGGAGCCGGATCTCTTCTCCGTCGCCGTTCAGCAGTTCCACATCGCCGCTGACGTCCTGGGTCTCGAAGACGACATGCGGCGCATCCTCAGCCATTGCCAGCGCGAGCTCACCGTCAACTTCCCGGTCGAGATGGACGACGGCTCGGTCCAAGTTTTCACCGGCTACCGCGTCCAGCACAATACCGGTCCCGGACCGAGCAAGGGCGGCATACGCTATCACCAGAACGTCAGCCTCCCCGAAGTCAAAGCGCTGGCGATGTGGATGACCTGGAAGTGCGCCGTCGTCGAGTTGCCGTTCGGCGGAGCAAAGGGTGGCGTTACCGTCAATCCCAAGCTCTTGTCTCAAAATGAGCTGCAGAATCTGACCCGTCGGTACACGGCCGAAATCTCCATCATGATCGGGCCGAACAAGGACATCCCGGCTCCCGACGTCAACACCAATCCCCAGATCATGGCCTGGCTCATGGACACCTATTCCATGAACGTCGGCTACTCCGTTCCCGGCGTGACGACGGGCAAGCCCCTCGCGTTGGGCGGGTCGCAAGGTCGCAGCGAGGCAACCGGCCGTGGCTGCGTCTATGCGATTCAGGAGGCGGCCCGCGTTCGCAATCTCGACTTGACCGCGTCCAAGACCGTCGTTCAAGGGTTCGGCAACGCCGGTTCCGTCGCTGCCCGCCTGATGGACGAATGCGGCTCCAAGGTCGTCGCCGTCAGCGACTCCCGCGGAGGAATCTACAATCCCGCCGGGCTCGATCTCGCCGCGGTCACCGCCCACAAGGAGAGGACCGGATCGGTCTCCGGGTTCCCGGAGGCCGAAGACGTCACCAACGAGGAGCTCCTGGAGCTGCCGTGCGACATCCTGATCCCGGCGGCACTAGAGGGCCAGATTGGCGCCCACAATGCCCAACGCATCAAGGCAAGCATCATCGCCGAGGCCGCGAACGGACCGACCTCGCCCGAAGCAGACAGCATCCTCTTCGACCGCGGCATCTTCGTCCTGCCCGACATCTTCGCCAATGCCGGAGGCGTCACCGTCTCCTACTTCGAATGGGTCCAGGCAATGCAATGGTTCCCCTGGACGCTCGATCAGGTCAACGACCGCCTCAGCCAGATCATGAGCAATTCCTTCCAGGCCATCTATGGCATCTCGAAACGCCACCACGTCCACATGCGAACCGCCGCGCTCGTCCGCGCCATCGATCGCGTAGCCGAGTTCACCCGGTTGCGCGGGATCTATCCGTAGGGGTCGTTGGCCTACGCCGCTGACGCGGTCATCTGCGCCCTGTCCGTCGAGGGCGTGTCGACGTCGACGAGGGCATTTTCTGCCAGCGCCCGCAACGTCGCCAGATCGCCCTTCAGCTCCACGAAGTCATCGCCGTGCGGCGTCTCGAGCACGCCCGGTATGCCGTCGAAGCGTGGATCGGACAGAAGGAAGCGAAACGGCGCGGTGCCAAGTTCCCCTTCGCCGATGTGGGCGTGGCGATCGACCCGGCTGCCCAAGCCCTTGCGCGAATCGTTCAAGTGGAACACCCGGAGGTACGCGAAGCCGACGACCTCGTCGAACCGCCTCATCGTCACTTCGTAGCTCTCCCGGTCGCGGATCTCGTAACCCGCGGCGAAAACGTGACACGTATCGAAACAGACGCCGACACGCCGCTTGTCATCCACTCGATCGATGATCGCCGCGAGTTCCTCGAATGAGCGTCCAAGAGTTGTTCCCTGACCTGCAGTCGTCTCCAGCAGGAGCATGGCGCGACCGTCCGGTCGCTCGTCATGGATGCGATTGATCGCCTCCGCCACCCGCTGAATTCCTGGCTCTTCACCGCTCCCCAAATGGCCACCGGGATGCGAGACAAGGTAGGGCACGTCGAGCGTGTCGCACCGTTCGAGTTCTTCGCGCAAGGCGAGTCGCGACTTCTCCCACATCGCCTCGTCCGGCGAGGCGACGTTGATTAAATACGAATCGTGCGCGACGAGGTGCTGGATGCCGGTCCGATCGCGCTGCTCGCCAAATCGGGAGACAACGGCGGGATCGAGCGGCTTCGCGTTCCACTGGTTGGCGTTCTTGGTGAAGATCTGGCACGACGTCAGGGCCAGTTCCGCGGCCCGCACCAGGGCAAGGTCGCAGCCGCCGGCAACCGATAGATGGGCACCGATCTCAAGCATCTTCGTCTCCTTTATCGCTTGCCCCAACAAGTCGCTCGAGCGCGGCGCGATTGAAACCAACCTCTCCCCGCTCGCCGCCGACGACGATTGGTCGCCGCACCAAGGCCGGGTACTCCGCCATCAGCGCAACGATCTCACCCTCGGAGAGGGAGCGCGCCGCCAAACCGAGCTCTCGATAGGGTCGACTTCGGGTCGCCAACATCTCCTGCGGCGATTTGCCGATGCGCGCGAACAGCGTCATAAGTTCGTTGGCCGAGAGAGGACTCTGAAAGAGATCGCGCTTGCGAACGCTCGCACCATGCCGGACAATCAGCGCCTCCGCATTTCTGCAGGAGCTGCATCCGGAGTAAAGATAGAGTTCGAACTCGACCATTCGGTTCCCTCTGATCCGCAAATCGCGCCTGACGAACTCTACTCCGAGTGTCCGTACACTCTCGGTATGCTAGCATGCACTTCGGTTGGCTGCTCGAATCGCGATCGCACGGTGCGGGTGCGCGGGGAGTATGGCGAAAGCGTGAACGGCGACAACCCGGCTCGAAAGACATCCGGCTCGCGTCCGTCAATTTCCCTTGTCATCCCCGCATACAACGAGTCCGCTCGTATCCTCCACACGCTGCACACTGCCTGGGCCTACCTCGATGCACAGCCGTACGAGACCGAGCTCCTGGTCGTCGATGACGGGAGCCCGGATCAAACCGGGGCGATCGCCGGTGCCTTCTCCCTGGACCACCCTGGCGTTCGCGTCCTATCCATCCCGCACGGTGGCAAGGCCGCCGCGCTGCGCGCCGGGATGACCGCCGCAACTGGCGAAATGATCGCCTTCTCCGACGCCGACCTTGCGACTCCCCTCCATTACCTTGATGTCTTTCGACAAGCCGTGCTCGACGGCGACGACGTCGTCATCGGGTCGCGCGAGGCCCAGGGAGCGGTGAGGATCGACGAACCGTTCTATCGGCACCTAATGGGGCGCGTCTTCAACCTTATCGTGCGCCTCCTCGTCCTGCCCGACATCCAGGACACCCAATGCGGATTCAAGATGTTCCGACGGGAAGCGTCTCGCGAGATTCTTAAACGAGCTCGCCTGTATCGCGATCTCGACGCCGCCGTCCGAGGACCGCGCGTGACCGCCTTCGACGTCGAGCTCCTTGTCGTGGCCCGGCGCCTCGGGTACCGGATACGCTCGGTGCCGGTCGCCTGGACCTACGGCGAGCAGAGCAAAGTCAATCCGGTCCGAGACACGCTCAACAATTTCGCCGATGTGGTCCGGGTGAAAGCGCACGATCTACGTGGTGACTATGGATGAGAGTGCGAGTCCTGTGCCATGGCTTTGCCGTTACCACAGCGGGGCGGACCGATTCCCCCCAATAATCCCATGTTCATGGCGGCGCGAGGTGGCTATCTTAGGAGGTCGGAAGAGCATGCCAGGTCTGGGCTCGGAGGGCAAGCGACGTGGAAGGTGACATGCGGGAGTTCCCGCTTGCGGAGATTCTGCAGTTCATCTCCCTTGGTTCCCGAACCGGGGTGCTCGAAATCGTTCGGCGAGACAGCGTGTATGGGATCATCTTCACGGCCGGCACAATCACCGGCCTGACGGCCGACGGCTGGACACTCGCGCAGGAATTGCGCGACTCGAGCCTGCTGCCGTCCGAGGTCTTAACCGGCCTGCTCTCCGTCAATAGCACAATCCAGGATCTTCGCGCCGCCATCCTGACCGGCGGCTACATGACCGCCGACGAATGGACCGCGTTCGTGTCCCGGCAGGTCGAACGGCTTCTCTATTCCCTCTTCGACGTCCGCGACGGCCGCTTCCGTTTCCGTCAATCCGCCACTACCGATGGTCAGTGGCTCCCTGTTCGCGTCTCTGCCGACCGCGCCGTCCTCGAGGGCACGCGCTGGAGCGAGACCTGGGCGCGCACGGCCGAAGCGGTGCCTTCCCGCCAATCCCGGTTCGAGCGCACCGGCACAGTACCGCGGCAGCCAGTGCGCGTCAGCCCGACGCAATGGCGCGTCTACGTCGCCGGCTCCGAGCCCGGCAACTTAATGCAACTCGCCGCGCGCTCAATTCTCGCCGAAGTCGAAGTCATCGAGTCGTTGCAGTTCCTCATGAGCGCGGGCCTGCTTCGTCGCGTCGATGGGTAGCGACCATCAAGTCCTTGCCACTCCGAGGCTGCCGATTGTACGGACAGGCTAGTGTCCGTATACTGGCTCCTGGGACGGAAGTTAGTACATTCGGGTGACCGACGTCACAACCTTTGGCCCGCTTCCCGCGCTACGCTAAGCACAACAGTGTCGTTACCCCGCGACGCTGAAGCGTGTGGATCGACGTCGTGTCGGGAGCTAATAGAATCGTGGATCCTCGCGCAACCGCCTCACCAATCGACAAGCTAAGCGCCCTCCTTGACGAGGCGAGGCGCGAGCTTTCCTCGGCGGAGGCGCGGATCGGCCAACTCCTCGAACGCGCCAGCGAAATCGCAGTCACCGCCGCTCAGGAGCAGGCAGAGCTCCAGCGCTTCCTTGAGGAGTTCGCCCTCGAACCGGCCATCTACAATCGCGAGGCACGCGTTGATCGCGGCACCGGCCCCCTCTTCGACATCGACGCCATGAGAACGGGGGCACAGGACCTCGCGATCGAGGTCGGGCGTTCGATCGCGCTCCGCGGCAACCTGACCAGCGTCCTCCAGATGATCCAGGTCTGTCAGGATCAGCTCTCGCACGACCACGCCTTCCACTCGGTCCAGGAGACCGCCGACATCCGCCTTCAGCAGGCGATGAACTCGGCGCGCGAGGACGAGCGCCGCCGCCTGGCCCGCGAGATCCACGACGGTCCCGCCCAGGTTCTCACCAACGCGATCTACGCGATCCAGATCGCCGAGCAGGTGGCGCGACGCGCTCCCGATCAGGTAGCGGAAGAGCTGACTCGCGTCCGCGATCTGCTCAAGGACGGCGTGACCGAGATTCGGCGCTTCATGTTCGATCTGCGGCCGACCATGCTCCAGGACCACGGTCTCTCGCCGACGCTGCGCCGCTACGTCGAGGACTACAACCGCTTCTTCGCCAAGCGCATTCAGCTCACGGTGCAAGAACCCCTGCCTGCCCTGACACCGGAGCAGGAGTTGACCATCTTCCGCATCGTCCAGGAGGCCTTGCAAAACGTACACAAGCATGCCGGGGTCGACGCCAACGCGTCGATTACACTCGAACACGAGGACGCCTGGCTACACCTGACGATCGCCGACACAGGCCGCGGTTTCGACCCCAAGGGAGTCGTGGCAAGGCCGGGAACCGGTGCCGGGCTACCAGGGATGCGCGAACGCGCTAAACTCGCCGGTGCCGATCTTACCGTCACCAGCACCCCCGGCACTGGGACGGTGATTCACCTGCGGATGCGCCTCCGCGGTCAGACCGGCTTGCTCGGCACCGCGACCTTGCAGTGAACTGAGAGGGATAGCCGTGAATCGTATTCAGGTTCTGATCGTCGACGATCATCCATTGTTCCGCCGCGGCGTCCGCTGGAGTCTTGAAGCGGAGACGGACATCCTCGTCGTCGGGGAAGCCGGCGACGGTCAAACTGCCGTCCAAATGGCCGACATGCACGTCCCCGACGTGGTCCTGATCGACATCAATATGCCGCAGATGAGCGGCCTCGAGGTCACCCGCATCCTCAAGCGGCGTCACCCGCAGACCGGCGTCATCATCCTGACCATGCACGAGGACGACGAGCAGCTCTTCCACGCGATCCGCGTTGGCGCCGCCGCCTACTGCACCAAGGACGTCGAAGCCGAGGAGATCGTCAAGCTCATCCGCCGCGTCGCCCGGGGCGAATACCTGATAAACGAGAACGTCCTCTCCCGTCCGTTCGTCGCCTCCCGCGTGCTCGACCAGTTCCGCGAACTCTCCCAGATGGACCAGGCGACCGACGGCGTCTTCTCACCCCTCACTCCCCGCGAGGTTGAGATCCTCGACTGCGTCGCCCAGGGCAACAGCAACAAAGAGATCGCGCGCATCCTGAACATCTCCGACCAGACGGTCAAAAACCACATTACGTCAATCTTGCGCAAACTCGCCGTCAACGACCGCACCCAGGCCGTGATCTACGCCCTCCGTCACGGCTGGATTCGACTTACCGAAGAGGCCACGCAGGAAGCTTCGGAGGCAGCCTCCTAGCGACGAGAGAACTGCCGCTCAAGCTCGCCCTGCGTCAGGTGCAACATGGTCGGTCGTCCATGGCCGCAGGCCCGCGGATGCCGCGTGCGCTCCAACTGGGCCACCAACTCCCGCATCTCCGGCAGCGACAGCGACTGACCCGCCCTGATCGACGTGTGACACGCCGCGCTGATCGCCACCGAATCGAGCCATGACGTTCCCACACCCCCCTCTGCCAGTTCCCGCAAGATCAGCTTGAACCGCTCTGTGAGGTCAACTCCGCGCACGATCGCCGGCACCGAGCGGATCACCGCCGCCCCCTCGCCGAACACCTCCGCCTCGAACCCGATCTGCCGCAGCTCCTCCTCCGACTTCTCGAAGACCGCCAGCTCCTCCGGCGCCAGATCGACCACCAGCGCATCGAGCAGCGGTTGACGATCGACCCCCTGCGACGCCATCTGCCCCAGGATCTTCTCGTACATCACCCGCTCGTGCGCCGCGTGCTGGTCGATCAGGTAGAGCCCCTCCGGACCCTCGGCGATGATATACATCGCCGCCACCTGTCCAAGCACCCGCAGGATCGGCAGTCCCGACGGATGCGCCTCGACCCCCTTCGCCATGCCATTCTCAGCCGGCTCTGACTTCGGCACCTCATCACTCACCGGCGCGATCGGCATCACAGCTTGCCGCTCCGCCGGCACCACCGGCAGCAAGGTCACTCGCGGCAGCTCGTCCCGCGGCGACCGCGCCAGCGCCGCGTGGGCCGACCGCTGCACCGCCCGACAAACCGCCCGCTCGTCGACGAACTTCACCTCCGCCTTCGTCGGGTGAACGTTGACGTCGACCGCCGTCGGCTCGACCTCGATCTGGACCAGCGCCACCGGATGCCGCCCGACCATCAACAGGCTGTGATATGCCTCTTCGAGCGCGAACGACAGCGCCCGATTCTGAATCCATCGCCCATTGACAAAGAACACAAGCCCCTGCCGATGCGACCGCGTCACATTCGGCGCTCCGATCCACCCCCTGACCGTCACCCCGGACACCGCCGCGCTCTCTTCGAGCGGCTCTAGTAGAATCGCCGCCTCCCCGACCTCCAACCCGAACGCTCCGGCAGCGGCAGCGATCGGATCCCCCGACCCGTCCGTAGAAAACGCCCGGCGCCCGTCGACGGTGAACGAGAACGCCACCGCCGGATACGCCGCTGCATAAGCCTCGGCGGCCCTCGCGATGTACCCCGACTCCGTTCCCGGCTGCCGGAGGAACTTCCGCCGCGCCGGGACATTGCCGAAGAGGTCCCGCACCGTCACCGTCGTCCCCACGGGCGCCGCCACCGGCCGCGGTCCCCGCGTCTCCCCGAACTCGACCTGCATCACCGCGCCCGACGCCGCGTCCCGCTCCCGCGTCCGAATCGTCAGCGACGAGACGGCGCCGATACTCGGCAGGGCCTCCCCCCGAAACCCGAGCGTCTTCAACCGGTCCAGGTCCTCGAACGTCGCCAGCTTCGACGTCGCATGCCGCTGCACCGCCAGCGGCAACTCGCCCAACGGAATACCGCACCCGTCGTCGGCGACTTCGATGAGGTCGATCCCGCCGCCCGCAATCTCCACCTGAACCCGCGTCGCCCCCGCATCGAGCGCGTTCTCGAGCAACTCCTTCGCGGCCGACGCCGGCCGCTCGACGACCTCGCCGGCCGCGATCTTCCCAATTGTGTCGTTGGCGAGCAATCGAATACTCATGGGCAGAGTGGGGTGCTTTCAGCAGGGCGACGTGTGTCGTCTGAACGCATTTCAACGCCATCCCACGGCCCGGAGAGACGGCGCCGCCCAACCATCGTCATTCCGAGCCCGTCGAGGAATCTCTCTCCGACCTCGTTCGCCGGCCTTGAAAGCCCCGCGGTCGTGGTTTATCGAGCCTGATGCTACCACCTCGCCCCCACCCCATCACGGCGCGAGCACCGTGCCCCGGCGGTGCGCCGACACGAACCGGCTCCCCGTCTCGAAAAAGCGCCACGGCTCCTCGACCGCCCGGCTAATCCCAATCCGTCCCCCGACCGAGATCGACTTCGGTGCCGCTCCGCAGCCAACCCAGATCCGCTCACTCGCCGTCACGTCGACCCCGTGGTCGTCCAGCCCAATCCCCAGCGCCTGACACAACCGCCCAGGACCCGAGCAGAGCAGTCGTACGTCCTCAACCACGCGCCGGGCTCGCATCAGCTCGATCCCCGTCAACGGCTCGAGCGCCCGGATCAGGACTGCCCCGGCAATCCCCTCCTGCTCCGTCACGACGTTGAGCATCGCGTGCAGCCCCATCGACCGGTACACATAGGCGATCCCCGGCGGACCCGACATCGAGAGCACCCGTCCACGCTTCAGCCGCGCCGCATGCGAAGCCAGATCCGACGCGCCCAGATACCCCTCCACCTCGACGATCCGCCCGCTCGTCTCTCCCTCCGCCGACACCGTGTGCACCACGCACCCAAGCAGCGACCGCGCAACCTCCAGCGTCGGCCGGGCAAAGAATTCACGGCCGAGCCGAGCGACCGACTCAGCCGCCGAGCTCACTCAACCGCCGCCGCAACACCTCGATCTTCTCGACCGCGAGCCCGTGCTTCTCCCGGACGCCGTTGACCACCTTCTCCGGCGCCCGCGACACGAACCCCTCGTTTGCCAGCTGCCCTTTCAGGCGCGTCTTCTCACCCTCCGCCGCTTCCAACTCACGCCGCAGCCGGGCGCGCTCCACGTCGAGATCGACCATCCCCGCCAGCGGCAGCACCGCCACCACGTCGGACGCCACCACCACGCTCGCCTGCTCCGTCGCCTGCGGCTCGCCGTCGACGAAGCGCAGGTGGTCGTCTGCAATCCGCGCCAGGAAGCCGAGCTCCCGCCGCGCCCCCTCGAACGCCGCCCGGCGTCGCCCAGCGAACACATCGGCCGCGATCCAACGCCCCGGCTCCACGTTCGCCTCCGCCCGCGCATTCCGGACCTTCGCGACGAGCTCCATCAGCACGGCCCAATCGTCTTCGGCAGCTTGGTCCCGCTCCCCCGCCTCCGGCCACGGCGCCACAATCAGCGCATCCCCCGCATGCGGCAGCACCTGCCAGAGCGCCTCGGTCGCGAACGGCATGAACGGGTGCAGCAGCCGCATCGTCCGCTCCAGCACGTAGGCCAGCGTCTGCGCGACCGCCTTCCGCTCCTCGTCAGTCCCCCGCAGCCGGACCTTCGCCGCCTCGATGTACCAGTCGCACAGCTCCGACCAGACGAAGTCGCGCAGCTGCCGCCCCGCCTCCCCGTAGAGGTGGTTGCCGAGCAGACTCGTCACCTCGCCCGTGATCCAGTCGAGCCGGCTCACGATCCAGCGGTCCGCCAGCGCGAGGTCTCCCTCCGGCCGCGCCGGCCCGTCCGCCCCGACCACGATTCCGGTCTCGCCGATCGGTCGCAACGCGAACCGAGTCGCGTTCCAGAGCTTGTTCACGAAGTTCCGGCTCGACTCCACCAGCTGCATGCTCAGCCGCATGTCGAGCCCCGGCGACCCCTGCGTCACCAGCGCGAACCGCAGTGCGTCCGCCCCGTACTCGTGCGTGATCTCGGTCGGGTCGAGCACGTTCCCCTTCGTCTTGCTCATCTTGGCCCCCTCCGCGTCGCGGACGGTGCCATGGAGGTAGACCGTGTGGAACGGGAGCTCGCCCATCACCTCTAACCCGAAGAAGACCATCCGGGCCACCCAGAAGAAAAGGATCTCGTACCCCGTCTCCATCACCGACGACGGGTAAAAGCGCCGCAGGTCGTCGGTCTCGTTCGGCCATCCGAGCGTCGAGAAGGGCCACAGCCCCGAGCTAAACCAGGTGTCGAGCACGTCCGGGTCCTGCTCCACCTTGCCGGCGCAGCCCGGACACGCCAGCAGCGTCTCCTCCTCGGTCACGATCGTTTCGCCGCAATCCCGGCAGTACCAGACCGGAATCCGATGCCCCCACCAGAGTTGCCGCGAGATGCACCAATCGTGGATGTTCTCCATCCAATTCAGGTAGACACCCTTGAACCGCTCCGGCACGAACGTCAACCGCCCGTCCTTCGCCGCCGCGATCGCCGGCGCCGCCAGCGGTCCCATCTCGACGAACCACTGCGTGCTCAGCATCGGCTGGACGACCGTGTTGCACCGCTGGCAATGCCCCACCGCGTGGACATGCTGCTCCACCTTGACCAGCGCCCCGTCCTGCTCCAGCCGCGAGACAACGCCCTTTCGCGCCTGCTCGACCGTCTGCCCCGCAAACGGTCCCGCCTCCGCGTTCATCGTCCCGTCGAGATTCATCACCGTCAGGAACGGCAGCCCGTGCCGCTTCCCGATCTCGAAGTCGTTCGGATCGTGCGCCGGGGTCACCTTCACCGCCCCCGACCCAAACGACGCATCGACCGCCTCATCGGCCACGATCGGCAGCAACCGCCCCAATATCGGCAACCGCACCTGCTTCCCAATTAGATGCTTGTACCGCTCATCCCCCGGATGCACCGCCACCCCGGTATCCCCGAGCATCGTCTCCGGCCGCGTCGTCGCCACCACGATCACGCCCGCTCCGCCCGTCCCGCCCTCCGTCTTTCCGTCTTTCCGTCTTTCCGTCTCTCCACCCACCACCGGATACGCGATATGCCACAAATGCCCCTGCACGTCCTGATGCACCACTTCGAGGTCCGACAGCGCCGTCATGCACCGCGGGCACCAGGAGATCAACCGCTCGCCGCGGTAGATCAACCCCTTGTCGTAGAGCCGCTTGAAGACCTTGCGCACCGCCGCTGACGGCCCCGGGTCCATCGTGAAGACGAACCGCGACCAGTCGCACGACGCCCCCAGGATCCGCATCTGCTCCCGGATCCGCCCGCGCGTACTGTCCATATACGCCCAGACCCGCTCCAGGAACTTCTCCCGCCCCAGGTCGTGCCGCGTCAGGCCCTCCGCCGCCAGCAACTTCTCGACGACCCACTGCCCCGCGATCCCGGCATGGTCCGCCCCCGGCACCCAGAGCGTCGGGTCCCCCATCATCCGGTGCCACCGGATCATGATGTCCTGCACCGCGACGAACAGCGCGTGCCCCACATGCAGCTCGCCCGTCACATTCGGCGGCGGCATGATCACCACGAACGACGGCCGGTCCTCCCGATCATTCGGCGCAAAATACCCCGCCTCATCCCACCGGTCATACAGCCCCCGCTCGACCTCACTCGGATCAAACGCCGGCGCCAACGCCTCCGCCACCGCTCCACCCTTGGCTGTGCTCTCCATCGCAAGCTCCATCGTCGTTCTGACAGCTGACAACTGACACCCGGCAACGAAACAAAAAAACCCGCCATTGCGCTCAACGCGCAAGGACGGGCGACCCGCGGTACCACCTTGCTTCGACGGCAACGCCCAAAGGGCACCCGGCCGTCGCACTCCTGCGCGCTATCGGGCGCTAACCGGGCGAGCCTACAACGACATCCCGTCGCTTCGACCCACCGCCTCGCGAGCGACTTCGGCGAGCAGATTTCCGCGCGGGACTCTCAATCGGCGATCCCGCTTCCTGTCGGCTCCACTCCCGCCTACTCCTCTCGGTCACAGGCGTTCTGCTCCCGATTCTCCCATCGACCTGTACGTTCTGTCAATCTGCCATTCGAGATCGTCCGGCGGCAGACCAACGTGCATGCGTCGCTCTTCGAGCCCCCCAACGGCCACCGAGCACGCGCTTCTAATGACAGGCGCGGACGGCCCGGATGGACCGGTCGCCGGCTGGCGGCCCAGCTCGGATTTGGGAAGGTTTGGGAAGGTTTGTCTGCTAGACGTTGGGCAAATCGGGCGCGAGCGTGCTCCGGTGGAGCGTGAAGTGGAAGGGCAGTCATGAGACAGCGATTAGTCTCGGTGCTTGGGGCAGTTCTGCTCGTGATCCTCGGAACGTTGCCGGCCACGGCCCGGCAGGAGGCCACGCCCGTGACCGGCCTCGCCGGACTGGGGCTGCCGACGCTCGACGTCACGGCCACGGCTGACGCGTACGAGGGGATCCCTGAGAGCCTGGAAGCGGGACGCTACCTCGTCACGATCACCGCGGCGGCGGATACAGAGTTTGGCGGCGGCGTTGCCTTCGTGCGTCCAAGTGTCGTCACGGCGGAGGAGTTCCTCGCCGCGCTCGCGGGGCCGCCGGACGAGGCCGTTGCCGGAGCCACGCCGATGGCGGAAGCCACACCGATGGCGGAAGCCGAAGCCACACCGGCTGCGGCCGGCCTGCCGCCCTTCATCCTCGACGCGACCTTCGCCGGTGGCGCCTATGCCGCGCCCGGGGAATCTGCCCAGTTCGTCGTCGACTTGGGACCGGGTGAGTGGATCGCATGGGGCGACGATCCCGAGTCGCCGCAGGAGCCGGTCGTCTTCCAGGTGACGGGCGAGCTGCCGGCGGACCTTCCGGAGCCGGAGTCCGGCGCCACCCTGACGATGGCCGAGTACAGCATTGCGGTGACCGCGGGCCAGCTGCGGGCCGGCCAACAGGTAGTGAAAGTCGAGAACGTCGGCGCCCAGCCGCACTTCATCTTTTTGGGACCCGGACCGGACGGCATGACCGAAGAGCAAATCGCGACGCTACTCGAGGAGGAAATGGCGGCGGAGATGGCGGGCACGGAACCCGTGTACTCGGACCTCAACCCCGAGGAGGATTTCGGCGATGGGCCGTCCACGGGAACGCAGTCGAGGGGAACCACCACCTGGCACCTCCTCGATCTGGAGCCGGCGACCCACGTCCTGGTCTGCTTCTTCCCCGACTTCGCGGACGGCATCCCCCACGCCTACAAGGGCATGTACGCCGTCGTCGACGTCGCCGCCTGAGCCACGATCCAAAACATCCGACGATTGATCACAGAGGAGGCCGGGGAGCGGGCGCCACTCCCCGGCCTCTTCTCATATGGCAGATCTGGCGGCGCCGTCGGACTTTCGGACAGTCGAATCGGACACCATGAGCCACGATGCAAGGGGTCGATGCAAGGGGTCGACCCGGGCTATCGGTCTGCCCCCTGACTATTGCTTTCTGCCATCTCCACATCAACAAATCAGCGGTTGAGCTCACCACCCAAGGACGGGCGATCCGTGGTACTACCTTGCATCGACGACTCACCGGCCGCCGCACTCATGCGCTCGATCGGACGCTGACCGGGCATGCATGCCACGACACTCTGTCGCTTCGACCCGCCGCTTCGCGGACGACGTCGGCGGGCGGACTTCCGTGCGGGACGCTCCTGGTCGGCTCCCCTACCGCCTACTCCTCATGGTGTTCCACCGTAGCCTCTTCGACGACGCTCCGGGCATGGTCGTCCACGTCGCTCCGCTTCGCCTTAGCGTGTAGCAAAACCAACAAAGCGCCGGACTCCCGCGTATCGGTGCGGCCACACGGCGCCATCGGTACGCGGCTGCCGGTTCCCCGGCGGGGTTGACACCGGGAGAGGATAGCGTATGCTGCGGGGGTCGTCCTCCATCTGCCGTCGTGCCGCGCCCCCGCGGGTCCTGCAGGTTCCCCGGAACCTGGTGCCCCGCCCGTCCGTCCGCCGTGCTCGCCCCGGAGGTCTGCCATGGACAGTTGCCGCTTCGACGCCCTCGCCCGCTTCGTCGCCGCCCCGCGCTCTCGCCGCTCGGTCACCAAGGCGTTCGCCGGTGCCCTCCTCGGCGCCATCGGTGGCGTGGTCGGGGTCGGTGGGGCCGATGCCGCCTGCACCAAGGTGCTCAAAGCCTGCACCGACCCGGCCGAGTGCTGCACGGGCCGCTGCAGCCCACGGGGCACCTGCTGCCGCGCCAAGGGGGGCGCCTGCACGACCGGTGCGCAGTGCTGCTCCGGCCGCTGCCGGAAAGGTCACTGCTGTGTTGATCCGGGGGCGACGTGCACCAATGGCAGCCAGTGCTGCTCAGGAATCTGCAACGACGGCCACTGTTGCACCGCCGGGGGAACGGACTGTGCCGACAATCGGCAATGCTGTTCCGGCACATGCGGCACAGACGCCACCTGCACGAACTGCGGCCTGCCGGGAGCGGCATGCGGACGCGGCGATCCCCAGTGCTGCTCCGGCGTCTGCAAGATAGTCGGCGGGAGGACAGAGGGATTGTGCACGTAGGGCGCGTTGGTGGTCCCGTTGTCGGCGCCATGGCTCTCGTGACGTAATGAGGGC
>JAXDKI010000043.1:0-9841 GCA_034667245.1 Thermomicrobiales bacterium
GGGCTAGTTGGGAGATGACGATGCATCGAGGGTCGACGCGGGCTCCACGGCCAAGTCGCGGTTTCCAACTCGGCGTGGCGGTGCGCTTGGTCGCCCTGCTGCTCATGATGACGTCGACCATCCCGCCATTCGTCGGAGCGGAAGAGCCGGGCCAGGAAGGCGGCAGCGGTGAGCTCCGCCGCGTCTCGACCTCCTTCATGGCACCGCCGAGCGATCTCCTCGGCGGCGTCGCCTCCGCCGCCGTCCAAGGTCTCGATCCCCGCTGGGTCGGAAATCTCCCGGTCGGCGTGTCGTTTCCTGCGTTGAATTCTTCGGTCGAAGCCGCCGCCGCGGGCAGCGCCCGCAACGGGGCCACGACGCGTAATCAGCAGGTTCCGTTTCGCAACCCGGCCCCGGCGTTCAGCCGCAACCTGATCGTCAGTCGGGCCGTCGGCAACTACCCCACCAGCACCGAGCCGCACATCGCGGCCGACCCCACCGACCCCGACCACCTCGTCATGGGGGTGATCGACTTCAACCTGCCGTCCATCGCGATCTATGTCAGCTTCGACGGCGGCGAGACCTGGGACGGTCCGAAGCAACCCCGGTATTTTCGCGAGGACTTCCGCGTTGGCGGCGACCCGGTGATCGGCTTCGACCGTGACGGCAACGTCTTCGCGGCGCTCCTCTCGATCGGTATCGAAGAATTCCAGATCGGCACGCTCCTCTCCGCCACGATCGTCTCGTCCCTCGTGGTCTCGAAATCGACCGACGGCGGTCTGACCTGGGAGGACGGCATTCCCGCCGCTCGGAGTCGGGTCACCACCGTCAGCAGCGTCGATTCGGAGGGGAAAGAGCGCGGGATCATCACCGCCGGATTCCTCGACAAGGAGTGGATGGCGATTGGGCCGAGCCCCGACGATCCCGACAAGGACGTCATCTACCTGACCTACACCGACTTCGAATCCAGCAATACCGTCATCTACGCCGACGAGCTCCCCTATCTGGTCCCGATCGCTACGGAAACCACGATCCGGATGGTGAAGTCGGAAGACGGCGGTGTTACCTGGAGTCAGCCGATGCCGGTCAGCCCAACCGCCCGTTTCGCCGAGTCCTACAACGGCGGCTCCGGCGTTGGCGAATCGGGCGAGTTCGGTCTGTTCGCCCCTCCCCCCCAGAAGCCGGACACCGCCCAGGATGAGAATGAGGACGGCACTGCCCAGATCGAGCAGGCCAACACCAGCGCACTCCGGCCGCAGCGTTTCGTTCAGGGGTCGCAGCCGGTCGTGCTGTCGGACGGCACGCTGGTGGTCGCCTGGTTCGACTCGACCGACGACGGCCCGAGTCAGGGACTGCAATCAATCGAAGTCGCGGTCTCCACCGACGCCGGACGCACCTTCTCCGATCCGATACAGGGAGCGATCGGCCGCGAGTGGCATGGGCCAACCAGAACGATCCAGCTCCGCATCGACGGCTCCAAGTTTCCTCAGATGGCCGTCGGCCCCAACGACGAGATCTATATCGCCTACGGGGCGCAGCCGGTCGATAAGCCGAAGGACGACGGCGACATCTTCCTCATCGGCTCATTCGACAACGGCAGGACCTGGAGCGAGCCAGTCCGCGTCAACGAGGACGACAAGGGCACCCTCCAGTTTCTTCCTGCCGTCGCCGTCCAACCCGACGGCCTCGTCGGGGTGATGTGGGGAGACAGTCGGGACGATCCCGAAGAGATTCGCTACCACGTCTACTTCACGAAGTCCGAAGACCAGGGCAAGACCTTTGGGTTCACCCTGCCCGATCAGAACTTCACCGCCCCAGATACCCGCGTGACCGACTTCCCTTCGAACTCCAACCGGGTCTGTCCCACCTGCGCTCCCGAAGTCGGCGACTACTGGGCGATGGCGGCAAACGAGAACGACTTTTACCTCGTCTGGGGCGACACCCGCCTCGGCGAATTTGGCGGCTTCAACACCCAGATCGCCTTCGCCCGGCAGCAGGCGATCCCCAACCCGTCCCTCTTCCTCAATCCCCCGTCGGGGACAGCCGGCCGTATCGTCGACATTCAGGGACACGGATTCCAACCCGACAGCAACATCCTGCTCCTCGTCAGCGGCGTGATCGTCGCCAACCCGCGGACGAACGAGAAGGGCGAGTTCACGACCTCGATCTACATGCCGCTGACCGGCGAGGGGCCGACGAGCATCAGCGCCTTCGACGAGACCGGAAATGGCGCGACCGCCTCGTTCTTCACCGAGTTCGGGTTCGATACGCTCCAGCGCTCAATCGATGCCATCAATAAAGAGGTCGGCATCACCACTCCCGTACCGGGCTCCACGTCGAACCAGGTCGCGGCAACCCCGGCGGCCTCGCCCGTGGCGTCGCCGGTCGCCTCGCCGGTGGCGTCACCGGCGGGCACGCCGATTGCGTCCGCCGGCGGAGTCGCCACGTCATCCGGCGAGGCGTCGCTGGGCGTATCATCGGTAGGGAGGCCGTCGTTTAGCGGACTTGGCTTCGGCCTCACGACGCTGAGTCTGGTCGCCACCGGCGGCTTCTTCTGGTGGCGACGCCGCCAGGAGACGCAAGGCCGGCGACGAGTCGGCGCACTCTGACGGACCCGGCCCCCACGGGCCGCCAAAACCATGACCGATCGGGCAGGCCGGGTCGCCTGGCCTCACGACGGCGCCGGCGGCGCCGGGGAGTCGATCCGATGGCTGATGTCTCGTCCCTCATCGCGGCGCTGGCCTCGGGCAGGCTCACCCGCCGCCAGTTCATGCAACGCGCCGCGGCGCTCGGATTGTCCGCCCCGCTGATCTCGGTGTTGGCTCGGCAGCCGGAGGCAACGTTCGCCCAGGAGCCAACGGTCGGCCCCGCCGTCGACGTCGTTACCTTCGGCGCCTACAACGTCGACCAGGCCCCACTCAACATCCAAAACGGCGACATTGATCTCTACATCTTCGGTCTGAAGACGGCCGGCGCGCAGAGTCTGCAGGGCGTGCCGAACGTCCGGCTTAGCGAGGCGCCGGCCTCGACCCTCTCCCTGATCCTCAACCCCGCCCCCGCCAACGAGGGCGAGCTCAACCCCTTCTCGATCCCCGAGGTTCGCCAGGCGATGCAGTACCTGGTCGACCGCGACTTCATCGCCAACGACATCTACCAGGGCCGGGCGGTGCCCATGCTGACCAACGTCAGCCCGCTCGACTACGACCAGTTGACGATCTTCCAGACCGTCGCCGCCGCGAATCTCCGATTCGACCCCCAGTTCGCCGGGCAGCAGATCACGCAAGCGATGCAAAACGCCGGCGCGGCCCTGACCAACAACGTCTGGACCTTCAACGGCAACCCGATCGTCATCAAGATCATCACCCGCGTCGAAGACGAACGCCGCGAGATCGGTGACACCGTCCGGGCCGCCTTGGAACAGCTCGGCTTCCAAACCCAACCGCTCTACCAACAGTTCGGCCCGGCCACCCTCGCCGTCTATGCCAGCGATCCGAAGACCTTCGGCTGGCACATCTATACCGAGGGTTGGGGACGCGGCGCCCCGGTGCGCTACGACGATGGCGGTGTCAACTCCTTCTACGCTCCCTGGCTCGGCAACATGCCCGGCTGGTTGGAGGTCGGTTTCTGGCAGTACGAGAACCAGCAACTCGACGACCTCGGCAAGAAACTTTTCCGCGGTGAGTTCAAGAGCCGCGAGGAGCGTGACCAGCTCTTCCAACAGATGATTCAAATCGGCCTCGGCGAATCGGTCCGCGTCTGGCTCGTCACCGCCCTCCAGACTTTCCCCGTCCGCGCCGAGATGCAGGATCTGACCGAGGACCTCGTCAGCGGCCCAAAGAACCTCTTCGCCCTCCGCGGCGCCCACATCGCCGGCCGGAACGACATCAAGGTCGGCAATCTCTGGGTTTGGACCGAGCGGACGACCTGGAATCCGGTCGGCGGTTTTGGCGATGTCTACAGCTCCGACATCCGCAGGAACCTGATCGACCCGCCGGTGATCAACCACCCCTTCACCGGTCTCACGGTACCGTTCCGGGCCACCTTCACCGTCGAGACGGCCGGGCCGGACGGGACATTGCCGGTTCCCGCCGATGCCGTTCTCTGGGACCCTGCCAACGACGCCTGGGCACCGGTCGCGGGCGGCGCCACCGCCAAGAGCAAGGTCACCTTCGACTTCTCGAAGTATTTCGCCGCCCCCTGGCACCACGGCCAGCCGATTACGATGGCCGACGTCATCTATCCGATCGCCCAGGGCTACGAGATCGCCTTCGACGAGGCCAAGATCCAGATCGAGACCGCCCTCGGCATCACCTCGCGCCCGCTGCTGGAGACGAACAAGGGCTTCCGCCTCGCCAATGACCACACCCTCGAGGTCTACGTCGACTACTGGCACTTCGAGGAGAGCTACATCGCGTCCTACGCGACACCGTCGGGCGTCGCGACCCCCTGGGAGCTCCTGGCCGCGATGGACGACGTCGTCTTCGAGAAGCGCCAGGGCGCCTACAGCGACACCGCCGCCGCCCGCTTCACCGTCCCCTGGCTGAGCATGGTCACCGAGAGCGATGCCCGCCTCGTGATCCGCTCCCTCCGCCAGTTCAAGCGCGAGCAGGCAATCCCTGCGGGCGTCTTCGACTTCGGCGGCCAGTCCCTCGTCACGCCCGAGCAGGCGGAGGCCCGCTACGACGCCGCCATCCAGTGGTTTACCGACACGAACCAGTTGGTGATCGGCAACAGCTGCTTCAAGCTGACCCGCTACGACCCTGCCGCCCAGTTCGCCCAGATCGACGCCTTCCGGCCCGAAGGCTATCCCTTCGGTCCGGCCGACTTCCGCCTCGGCGCCCCGCCCCGTCTCGGCATCAATCCGGTCACTCCCCCCGCCATTGGCCTCGGCGAACCGATCTCCCTGCCTGTGACCGTAACCGGCCCCGGCACCCTCTCGTTGCAGTACACCCTGGTGGACCCCGCTGCCGGCCAAGTCCTCGCCACCGGACCCGCGGAGGGCGGCGAGGGCGGCAACTTCACCGTCAACGTCGATCCCGCCGCCACGGCCACCCTCTTCCCCGGTCTCTACCAGCTCTACCTGGTAGCCTCGAGCGACGCGATCGCTCAGGTCTCCCAGCAGCGCATCGACTTGCAGGTCGGCGTTTGAGCCGATAGCCGAAGCCGATAGGAATTTCGTGCATGGTCGTGCATCGAGCTAGGTCTCACGAACTTCGTAGGGGCACAGCATGCCGTGCCCTGTTCGCCGATCGCGACGCGTTGTTACCTCTTGCGGTACCTGGTGCTCTTCGCATAAGTCACGACCCGCCATGCCCTTATGACGATCTTCGCCGATCCCCTGCTATCGGCTATCGGCTATCGGCTACCGGCTGCGTCGCGTGATCGCCATCCTCCGCCCCCTCGCCATCCGCGCCCTCACTCTCTTCGGCGTCTTGATCACCGTGCTCGTCTTACTGGTGATCTCTTTGGGGGCGACCGGGTTCTCGGACAACCTCCTCTCGGCCCAGGTCAACGAGGAATTGCGCGCCTTCCGCATCGCGCAGTCGCAGTCGATCAAGAATCCGGACGAACTGGAAAAGGCGGTCACCGCGCGCAAAGTCGAGTTGGAGCGGTTCTACGAGCTCGACAAACCGTGGTGGCGACGCCTGCCGCCGCAGGTCTGGCGCGTCCTCAAACTCGACCTCGGCGACGCCCGGCAGCTCCGCACGACCGAGGGCAGCACGAAGATCTCCGACATCGTCCTGGAGCGGTTGCCGAACACCGTCCTGCTGCTCACGACCTCCTCGATCATCACCGCGATCGTCGGACTCACCGTCGGCGTGCGGATGGCGACCAGAGTCGGCAGCAGGATCGATCGCGCCGTCGCCTACTTCGCCGCCATCTCCTTCGCCGTCCCCGCCTGGTGGCTCGGTATCCTCTTCATCCTCGTCTTCGCCTTCAAACTCGACATCCTTCCGGCACAAGGCATGTATTCGAATCCGCCCCCCGAGGCGCGCCTCGACCGTTGGCTCGACCTCGCCAAGCACGCGCTCCTCCCGATCATCACCCTCGTCCTCGTCAGCGTCGGCCCCTACATCTACCAGGTGCGGACGATGACGGTCACGACCGCGCAAGAGGATCACGTCCTCCTGGCCCGGGCGAAGGGGCTGCCCGAGAGTAAGATCACCTCCCGCCACATCCTGCGCGTCGCCGCTCCGCCGATCGTGACCGGACTCGTGCTTGGGCTGGCCGGGTCGCTCTCGGGATCGATTCTCACAGAGACGATCTTCAACTGGCGCGGCATGGGCCGCCTCTTCTTCGAGGCGATCAACGGCACACCGGACGAGGGCGTGATCGTCGCCCTGA
Source organism: Thermomicrobiales bacterium (assembly GCA_034667245.1). GTDB lineage: Bacteria > Chloroflexota > Chloroflexia > Thermomicrobiales > UBA6265 > DATBFX01. The sequence continues at coordinate 6,325 of JAXDKI010000043.1, forward strand.
CCTTCATCTTCACTCTCATCTATGTCGTCGCCCGCTTCATCCTCGACATCCTCTACGTCGTCCTCGATCCTCGCGTCAGGTATTGATGACATGCCCTTCCTTCGGGACGTGGTGAGGCAATGACCGAGGGCACGGCCACCCTGCCACAACCGCTGCCTGCGACACCGGCGCCGATCGAGGAAGAGGAGCGGCCGGCCGGCGCGTTCTCGCTCGGCACCATCGTCCGGCTGCTCGTCGCCAGCCGCTCCGGACAGGCGGGCATCGTCCTCTTCCTCCTCATGGTCGTGCTCTCGCTCTACGTCGTGGTTGCCTTCCCGCGCGACTTCGGCAGCGGGCGCTGGAGCAACCCGACCTTCTGGGCCGACAACCCGCGGGCCGTCCCGCCCAAGTGGACGGCCTGGCTGGGAAAAGACAGCCTCGAGCACAAGCGATTCCGGCTGTCCGCGCCGACCCAGGTCACACCGCGCGGCACCGGCGAGATCCGGCAGTACGACTTCCCCATCCACTACGACGCGAACGTCCCACCAACCCTCTTGACCACCACGCTCACCGGCGTCACCTACGACGCGGCCGATCCCCGCGCCCCATCATTCATCCTCTCGCTGCAACGTCCCGACGGCGGCAGGATCGCACTCGCCAACGTCCAGGTACCAGGACCGCGTCCCGGCGAGACGGGTCAGATCCGCCGCTACTACGACTCTCCCGATCGGGTTCTCTTGACCCAACAGGAGACCGCAACCAAGTTCCTCAACCAGTGGTTCCAGCAGCAATACCCCAATCTCCCGATTCCCACCGACCTCTCCGCCCGCTTGAACCAGGGTCTCTTCGGTCAGCCTGCCGCGGACGGCTCGGGGCGTCTGGTCCCCCTGAAAGGCGACTACACCCTGATCGTCCAGGCCGCGCTCCCCAACGCCAAGAGCGAGGTCGCACCGATCGAGGCGGTCCTGGGGGGCACCGTTTACGGCTGGATGGGGACGGACGCGGTCGGCCGGAATCTGATCGAGGGGTTGATCTACGGCTTCCCCGTCGCGCTTCTGATCGCGACCCTCTCGGCCTTTCTCTCGACCGCGATCGGCGCCAGTCTCGGTATCCTCAGCGGGTACGCCGGCGGCATCACCGACAGCATCCTCCAGCGCCTGGTCGACATCATCTCGAACGTCCCGATCCTGCCGCTCCTCATCTTTCTCGTCTTCATCCTCGGTTCGCACCTCTATCTGATCATCCTCATCCTCGTCGCCTTCAGCTGGCCCGGTTTGACGATCCTGGTCCGCTCGATGGTCCTCCAGATCCGCTCCGGTCAGCTCGTCGAAGCGGCCAAGGCGCTCGGCGCCTCCCGCCGCCGGATCATGCTCCGCCACGTCTTCCCGCAGACCGCACCCTTCATCGTCGCCCAGATGATCTTCTTCGCTCCCGGTGCCATCCTCGCCGAAGCCTCGCTCAGCTTCCTCGGACTCGGCGACCCCTCGATCCCGACCTGGGGCCAGATGCTCCAGGCCGGCTTCCAGACCGGCGCCCTCTACGTCGGCTATTGGTGGTGGGTCATCCCGCCGGGCGTCCTCATCATCATCACCGCCCTCGCCTTCATGCTCCTCGCCCTCGCCATGGAACCAATCGTCGATCCCCGCCTGCGCAACGTGCAGTAGCGACGACGCATCTCATCCCCTCCGACTCACCGACCTCCGCTCGTCCAGCGCATCTGTCCGTCGAGCCTCAACTCCTCACCAACGACTCAGCCCTTGAGACCGGTCGGAGTGATCCCGGCGATGAACCAACGGTGGGCGATCAAAAGGAGCACCAGCATCGGCTGGATCGACAGGCTCATCGCCGCCATCACCACCGAGGCATTGCCGCATGCCATATCGCCCCGCAGCGCCGTGATCCCGAGCGGCAGCGTCATCTTTTCCCTGATATTGAGAAAGATGAGCGGACAGAAGTAGGCGTTCTGGGGCGTCTGGACATTGATGATCGCCAGTGCGGCCAGAGGCAGCGCAATCTGCCTCAAGTAGGTCCGCGGCCCCACGATGTCGACTTTGGCCGCATCGGTCAGATCCTGCGGCAAGGCCAGAAAGAATCGCTGCATCAAGAACGGAGCTTCGTCATCGCCGTCTTGAGCTCCTCTTGCGCGGCGTTCATCCCGTCCGAGGGGACGCCGAGCCGCCCAGGCTTTCTCCGATGTGGCGCATGAAGATCGACTCGAACTCATTGAAGTTGGCGGGCGAGCGGACCGGTTTGGTGTCAGGGTGGCGATCTCTACACGCTGTCCAGCGACACGCGGGAGACCCTGATCCAGGAGACCAAAGTCATTCGCGATCTACCAGAGGTTCGAATGCTTTCCCGCTCACATTCGACACCCCGAAAGCAAGGGCGTTAGGGCAGCGCACCCGAGCAGAACCACCTGAAGCGCCTCGAACGACCGGTCGACTCAGGTTACGATCCATCGCTGGGATTATCTCGCTCCTGTATCAACCCTGAAACGGCCTCCCGCAGCTCGACCAACGATGGAGCGTCGATCACCTCCGCCACCTCTACCGCAAACGAATCCATCGGCCGCGCCGGATCGTCCGCCAGATACTCACGCGACTGCAGATACGTCTCCAGCTTGTCCGACTGCTTGACAAAGCGCGCCTCCGCGCTCGTCCCCTCCTCCAATTCCCGCCAAAGCTCTCCCAACTCTCCCGCCAGCCCCTCCGGCAGATCCTCCAGTAGATCGGCCATCGCCGCCGCTTCCGCCGCCCGTTTCGCCGCCGCTCGCGCCTCGCTTCGGACGTGCCGCCGGTTGAGGATCGTCGCCCGATCCGCGTCCGCTGCGTCTGCCAGCACCGCCGGGTCGTACGGCGGCAGATCTCCCGTCACCGCCTCGGCGAGATCGTGGATCAAGGCCAGCTTCAGCACGCGATCCCGGTCCAGTCCTGGCTCCGCTGCCGCTGCCAACCACGCCAGTAATGCCACTCGGAACGTGTGGTCGGCAACCGACTCCGCCTCCTCGGCCGGCACCCCACGGTCCAACCACCCCGTCCGCGGAACACGCTTCAATCGCCCGACACGCTGGAGAAATCGCGCCAGCCCCCGGGCCCGCACCTCACTGTCCATCGGGCAACCCCGCATTAGGATGCTCCCCTGTCCCGCTCCGCGGGACAGGGGTCGGAGGTGAGGGTCGTGCGCAGAAACGCCACCGTCCGCCCCCACGCGTCCTGCGCCTCAACAAACGACGGCGCGGTCGGATCGAACGTCAGAAACCCGTGCCCCGGCCCCGGATAGACCACAAACTCGTGCTGGGCACCCGCACGCATCAACGCGTCGCGGTACCGCTCGACGTTCTCCATCCCGACGCCCTGGTCCTGGTCCCCCCAGAGCGCTAGCAGGGGCGACCGCACCCGTTCCGCTTCGTCCAACGGCACCAGCGGCGCCAACTTGGTCGTCTTCGGCACCGGAAACCCGTAGAACGCCACGCTCGCATCGGGCAGCGGTTCCCGCGCGGCTGCCAGAAAGACCAGCGTCCCGCCCATGCAAAACCCGA
>JAXDKI010000044.1:0-6425 GCA_034667245.1 Thermomicrobiales bacterium
CGAGTTCAACGTGGGAACCGGGACATCAGCGGATTTCCTAACAGGCAATATGCGTCGCACGGGTCATGAGGGCGATGCGGCCACATGACGCGACATGTCCGCTTGCGACAGAGGTGCACTTCGCGAGTTGCAGTGTGTCAGAGGGGGCGTGCATACGTCGGGGTTGTTGGACGCCCGGGCGTTGGCTGGGGTGCAGGGATTCGAACCCCAACTACCTGATCCAGAGTCAGGCGTCCTACCGTTAGACTACACCCCAACGGTCGACTCATTATACCAAGCCCACCGAAGTTAGTCGAATCGGCTTCAGGACATTCCGATAGCGCTCTCGGTCATACACCACCCACGCCCGGCCAGGATGCTAGACTCGCCTGGTGTTTGAGACGAGTGCCGGTCGCCCCGCCGTGCCGACGGAAACAGAATCGATGATCCAACAGCAACACGATCTTCTCCATGGCCTCAATCCGGACCAGCAGCTCGCCGTGACGACGACCGAAGGTCCGGTGCTCGTCGTCGCCGGACCCGGTTCTGGCAAGACGCGCGTCCTCACCCACCGCATCGCCTACCTGATCGAGGAACGGAACGTCAGCCCCGACCGCATCCTCGCCGTCACCTTCACCAACAAGGCGGCACGCGAGATGCGCGACCGGATCGGCCGGCTGATCGGCGAAGATCGTGCCACCGGGCTCGTGATGGGGACGTTTCACTCCCTCGGTGTCCGGTTCCTCCGCCAGAACCCCGGTATCGTCGCCGACCGGCTCGGGATCTTGCCGAATTTCCTGATCTATGACGACGCCGACCAGATCGACACGATGAAGCAGGCGATCGTCGCCAACAGTCTCGATCCAAAGCAGGTGGCGCCTCGGCGGATGCTCTCCCGCGTCTCGGCGGCCAAGAGCATGTTGCTCGGTCCCAGCGAATTCGCGGCCCAGGCAGAGACGTACGACGACGAGGTGATCGCTCGGGTCTACCGCGAGTATCAACGTATGCTGAGAAAGGCCAACGCGGTCGACTTCGACGATCTCCTCGGTCTGCCGATCCGACTCTTCGACGAGGCCCCGGGTCTCCTGGAGCGGTACCAGGAGCGGTTCCGCTACCTCATGGTCGACGAGTATCAGGACACGAACCGCGTCCAGTACGTTCTCGTCGCCGCTCTCGCGGACAAGCACCGGAATCTCTTCGTCGTCGGCGACCCCGATCAGTCGATCTACGGCTGGCGCCAGGCGGACATCCGGAACATCCTCGACTTCGAGCGTGACTACCCGGATGTGTCTCGTATCCACCTGGAATTGAACTACCGATCGACGCGACGGATCGTCGATACGGCCGACCGCGTGATTCGCGACAACACGCAGCGGATCGACCGCCGTTTGCGCACGGAGAACGACGACGGCGAGCCCGTCGCGATCCGCGAGCTCTCCGATCAAAACCACGAGGCGCAGTTCATCGTCAACGAGATCCGGCGCCTGATCAAGACCCACGGGATCGGTGCCGAGCACGTGGCGGTGATGTACAGGACGACGGCGCAAAGCCGCGTGCTGGAAGAGGCATTCCGCATCACCGACATTCCGTATCGGATCGTCGGCGGCGTGCGCTTCTACGAGCGGAAAGAGGTCAAGGACGTCCTCGCCGTTCTCCGTCTCCTCTACAACCCGGCCGACGAGGTCAGTCTCAATCGTGTGATCGATAACCTGCCGCTCGGACGCGGACTCGGGCCGAAGGCGGTCGACGCAGTCCGGAACTGGGCGACGCTTCACGACAAGCCGCTCCTCGAAGGTTTCGTCGCTTTGGCGCCAAGCCTGAGCGGCGGACCAGGGCCGGAGTTGGCCGGCGCGGCGCGAACCGCGGCGCGGGGGCTCGGTGGGGCGTTTGCCCGACTGCGCGAGTCGGCCGAGCGGTCGACACTAGTCGAGCTCTTCGACGCGATCGTCGAGACGACCGGCTACAAGGGTTCGTTCGATCACGAAAACGAGGAGGAGATGCAGCGCTGGGCAAACGTGCTCGAGCTGCGCTCGGATCTCGAGAAGTACGACCTGCTGCCGCCGGGCGAGGCACTGCCGACCTACCTCGAACAGGTCGCCCTGGTCGCCGACGTCGACGCGATGGAGGAGAGCGACCGCGGGAGGGTAACCCTGATTACCCTCCACTCGGCGAAGGGGCTGGAGTTCCCCGTCGTCTTCATCTCCGGCGTCGAAGAGGGGCTGCTCCCGATCAGTCGCGCCGTTGAAGCCGAGTTCACCGATCCGATGCCGCTGGAGGAGGAGCGCCGTCTCTTCTACGTCGGGATCACGCGCGCGCAGAAGCTGCTTTACCTCACGTACACCGGCGTCCGGATGTCGTACGGCCGATATCAGCAGGCCGTTCCGTCTCGATTCCTGGCGGTACTGCCTCAAGACAACATCCGGAGTCTCGGCACGCGCTCGACCAGCAGTCGCCCAGGCGGATCGAGCCTCGCCGATCGCTCGAGGGGTCTGACTTCCCAGGCGCCACCTGCATCGAGACCTTCGGCGGTTGCAACGGCGCCGCCCCCGGTTCAGCGGCAATATCAGGTCGGTGAGAGGGTCTTTCACGCCAAATTCGGGGAGGGCGTGATCGCGCAGACCGAGCAACGGCGTAACGATCAGGATCTCGCGATCGACTTCGTCCGGCACGGACGCAAGCGCCTGCTCGCCAGTCTCGCCCCACTCGAAGTCCTCACAGATTGATGGCTCCTGTCGCCTGAACTAAGGTCTTCCTCGTTCTTTTGATTCCGGCGTGGAAAGACCGAGGGCAGCCCGACTTCCGGGGTGTCCGTACGCGGTGTACAATCACAGCAGCTACCCTTCTCAGCCCCGCACACTGGATGCTCGTGGAGCCCATGACGTCGATCCGCGAAACACTCGAGGCGATCGAGGAACGCCATCTCGCACCGGTGGCAACACGAAGTGCGCGCGCGGCGAGGCGGCGGCCCGAGGAGCCGTCCAGCGTTCGCACGTCGTTTCAGCGCGACCGAGACCGCATCATCCACACGAAGAGTTTTCGACGGTTGATGCACAAGACCCAGGTCTTCATCGCACCGGCCGGCGACCATTACCGGACTCGGCTGACCCACACCCTTGAGGTAACCCAGATCGCCCGCACGATCGGCCGCGCCCTGAGACTGAACGAGGACCTGATCGAGGCGATCGGACTCGGCCACGACCTGGGGCATACCCCCTTCGGACACGCCGGCGAGACCGCGCTTGCCGAGGTGCTACCGGGGTTCCGGCACAACGAGCAGAGCCTGCGGGTCGTCGATCTTCTCGAGAAGGACGGGCAGGGTCTGAACCTGACCGAACCGGTCCGCGACGGCATCCTCCGCCATTCCAAGCCGAACCACGAGATCACCGGTGCCTTTTCCGGCTACCCGGCATCGGCGGAGGGGGAGGTCGTCAAAATCGCGGACGGGGTGGCCTATATCAACCACGATCTCGACGACGCCCTACGCGCGGAGCTCATCGCCGAGGAGGAGCTGCCGCCGATCGTCCTGGATGTGCTTGGCCGCACGCACGCGGGGCGGATCAACACGCTGGTCTGCGACATCATCGAGCGATCCGCGACCGAAAGTCCGCCGGCACGAATCGGCATGTCGGCCGCGGTACAGGACGCCGCGAATACGCTCCGTCGCTTCCTCTTCGAGCGGGTTTACACCCCGCTCAACCAGCGCGACGACACGGTTCGCGCGCAGAATGTCGTCCGCGAGCTGAGTGCTTACTTCCTCGCCGACCCGGCGCGGTTGCCGATCGAGTATCGTTCCCCGGAGCGTGGTGACCCGCCGGAGCGCCAGATTGCCGACTATGTCGCGAGTATGACCGATCGCTTCGCCGTCGAGCTGTTCCAACGCCTCTTCGTTCCCCGCTACTGGTCCGTTTGACGCTGACTGCCGTTCGCCCCCTAGTAGCTCGAGGGAACCGCCATGGCGCGTGACGCCGTTTCCGACGTTCGCGAGCAGACCGACATCGTCGATCTCGTCTCGCAATACGTCCAGCTCAAGAAGACGGGTCGCAGCTACAAGGGGCTCTGCCCGTTCCACCAGGAGAAGACGCCGTCGTTCATCGTCTTCCCGGATTCGGGAAACTTCCACTGCTTCGGCTGTGGCAAGGGCGGCGACGTTTTCACCTTCTACCAATCTGTCGAACACGTCGAGTTCAAAGAGGCGCTCACCGAGCTCGCGCGTCGGGCCGGCATTCAACTCACGTCAATCCCGACCGTCGCCCCCGAAGTCGATGCTCATCGCCATCGCCTGACCGAGCTCAACGAGTTGGCCACCACCTTCTACGCCAACATCCTGGCGAACAGCGATTCTGGTGCGCCCGGCCGCGAGCTCGCCGAGAAGCGGGGACTCACCCCGGAGGTGGTCGCAAAATTCCAGCTCGGGTTCGCGCCCGACGGCTGGGACCACCTCCATCGATACTTCACGGCCCGAGGCGTCGATCCTGCCGTCGCCGCCGAGGCGGGGCTCCTCCAGGTCCGGGACAGCGGCGGCTATTACGATCGGTTCCGGAACCGGTTCATGTTTCCGATCCGCAACCGCGACGGGCACGTGGTCGGTTTCGGCGGACGCGCCCTCGGCGACGCCCAACCTAAGTACCTCAACTCGCCGCAGTCGCCGATCTTCGACAAGAGCTCGCTCGTCTACGCGCTCGACCTCGCCAAGGACGAGATCCGCCGCCGCGATCAAGTCGTGATCGTCGAGGGCTACATGGACGTGATCGCCGCGCACCAGTTCGGTCACGGCAACGTCGTGGCGGCAATGGGCACCGCCCTCACCGACGCTCAGGTCGATCAGGTCAAACGGCTCAGCAAACGGATCGTTCTGGCATTGGACGCCGACGCCGCGGGCCAACTCGCGACGCTGCGGAGTCTGGAATCGATGCAGTCGGCCCTCGATCACGAGGAGGTGCCGGTCCCCGACGCGCTCGGCATCATCCGCTTCGAGCGGAAGCTAAACGCCGACATCTCGATCGTCCAATTACCGGAAGGGAAGGACCCGGACGAGTTGATCCGGAAGTCGCCAGAGACCTGGCCGGAGGTGGTGGCGACGGCCCGCCCCTTCCTCGACTTCTACATCGACACGGTTACGACAAACATCGCTCCCGGAGACGGGCGCGGGAAGTCCGAGGCAGTCGGCAGAGTCGCCCCCGTGCTCCGCCAAATCGCCGACCGGATCGTGCAGTCGCACTACATCGGTCTCCTGGCGCGGCGACTCGACTTGGACGAGCGCGTCGTGACCTCGGAGATCCGACGAGCCACGCTGCAGCGGGGTCCCGTCGCGCCAACCGTCGTCGAGCGGGCGTCGAAGCCGGCGGGGGCGAGCCACGAGGACCATCTGCTCGCGCTGCTCCTCCGCCACCGCGCCCTCTGCCGCGACCTACTACCGCTGGTACCCGACGACGACCTGATGGACGGTCGGAACCGGGCTCTCCTCCAGGTCGTCCGCGACGAATCGATTCCCGACGAGCTGGATCCGCTGCAGATTGTGGCCGGACTAGACGACGCACTCGCCGACCATGCGGAGCGACTCCTTGGCCGGCTCGAGGGGAAACCGGCGCAACTCCCGGGTCAAGTCCAGCGCGAAGTGAGACAGGCACTCGATTTGCTGAGCAAGGAGCGCTTCACTTTCCTGCTGCGCCAAATCCAGGCGGAGATCGCCGCCGCCCAGCAAGCCAAGGACGACGACACCCTTGGCACCCTGATGCCGCAGCTGGCCGGGCTCGTCGAGCGGCACCGTCGCTTCTACCCACCGCCGAGCCCCTACTTCCGAGACAGCCGCGACAAAGACGCACACACGGCGATCATGCGGGCCGACTGACGGCGTTGACGATCGCGGCCGTCAGTCGCGCATCGTCCTCCGGCAGCACCGTTCGCAAATCGAGCAAGACACGGCCATCGGCAATGCGGGGAAAGACACTGGGCTCGCCTGTCCGCAGACGCCTCGCCAACTCGTCCTGACCCAGGCGGTCGGACGCGATGGAGACGGCGAAGCTCGGCATCGTCTGCCCGGGAAGCGACCCGCCGCCCACCGTCGATTCGACCTCAGCGACCTGCGCCTCCACGGCCACCTGGCTCAGGCGTTCAACCAGCGCCTCAGCGCGATCCCGGACGACCTGCGACTCGGTCGAAATCATCCGCCAAACCGGGATCTTGGACGCCTCCTCACCCGCGGCATAGTGGCGAAGGGTCACCGCCAGACCGGCGAGACAGGTCTTGTCAGCCCGCACCGCGCGAGCGAGCGGATGCGCCTCGATCCGTTTCACCCAGTCCCGACTGCCGGCAATGATGCCCGCTTGTGGCCCCCCTAGGAGCTTGTCACCACTCGCGGTGACGACCGCCGCCCCGGCGGCGAGACTGGCGCCGATCGTCGGCTCCGGCCGGAGACCGAATCGCTGGGTGTCGACGAGCGCTCCGCT
>JAXDKI010000045.1:0-8479 GCA_034667245.1 Thermomicrobiales bacterium
CTGAGGCCATCCCCTTCGGAATCTCTCGTAGATGGCGCGTCCTACGACCTCTGCGGTCGGGTGGTGACCGAAGTCATCCGCGAGCTGCGCCATCAGCGCGACCAGGTAGTCGCCGCGTCCGATGGCGATCGACAACTCGACCTCACGGGCGGGCGAGAGCCGCGATGCCCGTCCGATCTCACGCGCATACATTTCAACCGCATCCGCGTTGCTGCTTCCATCGACGTCAGAACTGGTGCTCTCCGGATCGAGGACATCGCTCAAGTCCGACAGCCGAGGCGCGGGCGCCACGATGCCAGACGGATCGCCGTCGCCTTGCGGTGACGCATCTCGCATCCCCTCGACGTAGACCGCCCCATCGGCGGCTGGTTCGGTGTCGGGAGAGAAATTGCCGTGGTTCGGTTGCACGGAATGACGGGGCATGGCGGCGTCCCAGACCCGATTAGGCACCCACGATGGCGCAGGCGGCGCGGGCAGCGTCACCGCCGCAACGGCAATCGATTGCCATTCCTGGAACTCGCTCCGGCAGGTCGGACACCGCAGCAGATGGGTATTTACCCTAACCTCTTCATCGCCGTTCAGCGTGCGATTGACGAGGAACGGCAGGAGATGGGTCACGTGCTCGTCTGCACGCTGGGACCAGGTGCGCCCGGTCTCCCGGTCGTCGTGGCGGAGCGATTTAGCTTTATTCATCGCGGTGTCTCCCTGCCATCAAGAGCGGCGCGCAGCTCTCGCCGGGCGAGACTCAGGCGGCTCTTGACGGTACCGACCGGCACGCCCAGGGTGTCGGCGAGTCCGGCGTATGACAACTCGTGGACAAAGGTCAATCGCAAGATCTCCTGGTGAAGCGGCGACAGCATCGTGATCGCCTGGGCGATCTCGGCGCAGCCGGCGCGGTCGAGGGTCGCTTCCTCCGGTCCAGGTTCCGGTGCATCCATCATCTCCAGGACCTCCCCTTCCGCGACCGCCATTCGATCGCGTCGCCGCGCGTTGTGCGCCTGCCGGCGGGCAATGCCAAGGAGCCACGCCCGGACACTCGCCTGACCCGCGTAGCGGCCGGCGTTTTGCCAAACAGCGACAAGCGTGTCCTGCAACAGCTCCTCGGCCGACTCACGGTCCGCCATCAGCCAGCAGCAGTACGAGAAGAGGGATAGGCGATGCCGACCGTACAGCGTTTCGAGAGCGCAGCGGTCGCCATCGGCGATCCGCGCTACGAGCGAACGGTCGTCATCTCTCGGTGATTCGTCCAGCTGGTGCATTGGCCGGGCCCGTTCCGATTCGAATCATTACAGGTCCTACGGTGATTTGGATCGTTGCCCTTAAAGTAGCGACGATCGCCCGAAATGTTCAATCGTCCTCCTATCGATTGCTATGAACACTACATGGCTGGACCTTAGCAAACAAAAGGAGCCCACAGCCTCGCATATTCCTCCGGTTTGGGAGCAACGTCCCATAGTCGACTCGCCCGTATGATCACTAGTCTGAGACTGAAGATGCGGCCGTCCGGCGACCATCCGCCTACGCCGAATTTCGACGGACGATTGGACGACGACGTGGTGGTTGCAGACGCTCGACGGGCGCTGACCTGGGCTGCTCTGGTGGCAGCGGGCGGCAGCTCCGTGATCTGGTTGGGAACGGGGACGCCCAAGGAGGCCGGTCTCGACGTCGCGACGTTGCTCGCGGCGGCGACCGCGGCCCTTGCCTGCCATCGCGCAGCTCGCCACGCCGAACAGACCCGTCCGACCTGGCTACTTCTTGCCACCGGCTGCCTGCTCTGGTTCTTCGGCGCCGTGTTCGACGAGGTCGGGACCGGGTCATCAATGTCGTCACGGGACATCGGATCCCTCCTCTTCGCGATCATCGGCATCGTCGGTCTGGCGCTGCTGGTCCAGCGGTGCCGGCGCCACCGATACGAGCGGGAGGAGATCATCGACGGCCTCCTCGCAAGCGTGGCGACCATCGCCGTCGGTTCCCAGTTCTTGATTCGACCGATCGCAGTCGAGACCGTCTCGACCGCCGAACGCCAGGCGCAGCGGATCGATCTCGGTCTCCAAGTCGCAGCGATCGGTATGGTCATTCCGATCGCCGTTGCCCTTGCCGTCGGCGTCCTCGGGTCGAGGCTCCGCGTCCTCCGTCTTCTCCTGACAGTCTGCCTCGCCCCCGCGGCGGCGACCGCGCTTGCCGGAGGGCGGACCGCTGCAGCGGAACGCGGGCTGGCGGACCCATCCGCGCCGGGCTGGCTGGTCGGCTTTCTCCTCCTAGCAGCAGCGGCCTGGCTCGCACGGAGAAAACCTGAACGGCCCGCCTCCGCGGATCAGCCGGCAGTCGGTAGCTATCTCCGCCGGGTCGGTGGTGTCACCTGCGTCTGCGCCCTGGCCGTGACCGCCGCCGGACTCGATGCCTCGCTCCGCCCCGGCACCGAATGGGTCGTGATCATCGCGGCCGGCGGTTGTGGGGTGCTGATCGCGGCACGTCTCACCACCGCCGCCGCCATCGCCGACCGGCTGGTCCAGCGAACGCGGGAACGGGATCGCCTCGCCTCAGTGCTCGACCTCTCCAGCGTGATCGCCGGCACCCTCGAAGTCGATCGACTCCTGCCTGCCCTTGCCGCCGCTGCCGCTCAGGCCGTCGACCGGACGCGGGCGGAGGTGTCGCTGATCGCTGCCGACGGCACGATCGAGCAGCGCGCCTATCACGGCGTGAGCTCCGAGGAGCAGTTCATCCTTGCCGGTGAACCGGCCGGTCTGTCGCCGGCGCTACCAGATTGGCCAGCCGTGCCTACCCAACGCACGGTAGACGATCTGGCGCTCACCGCCTCCACCATGTCCGCGTACCGAACGATCGGCAAGCTTCAGGTCTTGGTCACCCCGCTCCGCGCCGACGGACGGGTCATCGGCACGGTTGAACTCTGGACGCCACACGACGATCGTCCCTTCGCGGCGGAGGACCTCGTCGCGGCGAACGCAATCGGCCGCGAGGGCGGGTTGGCAATCCAAAACGCCCGCCTGCTGGCCGAGACACGGGCCCGCGGCGAAGAGCGTGCCATGCTCCTCCGCGTCACCCGGGCGGCGACATCCAGTTTGGAGCTGCGGACCGTCCTAACGGAGGTCGCTCAGGCCAGCCTCGGCGTCGCCGGCGCCGAGTGCTGCACGATCCTCCTTTGGCACCCCGAGAGTGCCGAGCTTGAGATCGGGGCCGAGCAAACGATCCCGGACTGGCCGGGCGTCGAGGAACCCGGCAACCGCTTCCCGCTCGCCGAACTCGGGTCGGACAGTCTCGTGATCGCGGCACGGACGCCCCGCTGCTTCCGCCCCGATACCCCTGACCTGGCCGAGCACGAACGGCAGTCGATGTCTCGGCACGGCATCCAGAGCACGCTCGTCGTGCCGCTCCTAGCCGGCGCGAGCTGCTTCGGGACGCTGACCCTCTTCTCGCGAAGGGAGGGCGCGTTTGACGACCGGGCGGTCCGTCTCGGTCAGGAGATCGCGGCGCAGACGGGACTCGCGATCCAGAACGCCCGCCTGCTGGAGGAGGCCCGCCTGCGCGCCGCCGAGCCTGCCATCCTGCTCCAGGTGAGCCGCGCCGCGACCTCCAGCCTGGACCTCGGGTCTGTCCTCGACGAAATCGCCCACGCCGTACTCGACATTCCGGGCGTCGAGTGTTGCGCCGTCCTGCTCTGGGACGGCGAGACCAGCGAGTTGGTGATGGGCGCGGAGGTGACCGTGCCGGACTGGCCTGGCGTTGACCCACCTGGTACGCGCTATCCCCTCAACCCCGGCGATAGCTATTACCAACTCCTGCAACGACGAAACCCAATGCTCTTCGAGGCCGACGACCCTGACCTCGCGGCAGAAGAACGGGAGCAAATGGCGGAGTGGGGAGCACAGTCGGTCTTCGTCTTCCCGCTCTGGGTTGGGGACGATCGCCTGGGCGTCCTCCAAGTCTACTCGCGCCATCCCCGCGCGTTTGGCCCCACAGTGTTTCGATTGGGGCGAGATGTCTCCGCCCAAACCGCGCTGGCGATCCACAACGCCCAGCTCTTGGAGGAGACCCGGCGCCATGCGGAGGAACAGGCCGCGTTGCTGCGGGTGAGCCGTGCCGTCAGCTCCAGTCTGAGGCTCGGCGAGGTATTGGACGAAGTCGCCCGAGCATCGCTCGGAGTGGCGGGTGCGGAGGCGTGTGAGATCGAGCTCTGGCACCCCGAGCAAGAGGAAACGGAGCTCGTCGCCCACCATCACGTCGCCGACTGGGTCGACAGCAAATGCAGCCTCGGCGCGCGGTTGCCCCTGGCCGACTGGCCGGTCACGCGCCGTATCCTGACAAGCCGCGCTCTCCTTATCTACGATCGCGACGATCCTGCCTTGACGGAGCGCGAGCGGGAGATTCTCTTCAGCGACAACGCCAAGAGCGGATTCGCCGTCCCGATCGTCCTCGACGATCGCTGCCTGGGGCTGTTCAGTCTCTACTCACGGCAACCGGGCGCCGTCTCGGCCCGCGCGGTCGCCCTCGGCCAGGACCTCGCCGGTCAGGCGGCCCTCGCGATCGAACGCGCGCAACTCCACGCCGCCCTCGAAACGCGCGCCCGCACCGACGGTCTGACGGGTGTTCTCAACCGCGGCGCGATTGAGGAGGCGCTTGATGTCGAGCTGCCCCGCGCCCGCCGGCTCGGACTACCGATCGGGCTCCTCCTGATCGATCTCGACGGCTTCAAGCGCGTCAACGACCGACACGGCCACCTCGTCGGCGACCGCGTTCTGCAGGATGTCGCCGCCATCCTCCGCGCCACCGTCCGCGAGGGCGACCAGGTCGGCCGCTTTGGCGGCGACGAATTCCTGGTCCTGCTCCCCGACGCCGACGAGACAGGTGCTCGCGCTGTCGCCGATCGCATCCTGGCGGCAACAGAACTCGCCCGCGTCGCCGTCGATTCCGACGAGGTCTGGCTGCCAATCCGTCTCTCGATTGGTCTCGCAATCTATCCGAACGACGGCAGCAGCCACGAAGAGTTGATCGCCGTTGCCGACGAAGCGATGTATGCGGCCAAGCACGGCCTCGCGCTGGCTCACTAAGCGCACGGTCACCGTGGGCGTTGTCGGGTCTCACCCACGTAGACGAATCGGCGCGCTGCAACGGGGGCTGACGGCAGGAAGGACGTTGTTCATCGTACCCGTTCCCGCTCCAATTCCGGATTGTTTCGCGCTACGCGGAGCGAGCCCAAGCCATCATCGCAGGTCTACCACCGCTCACGATGAATGAACTCGACGTCGGCCTTGCGCCCGCGCTTGAGCGACGGAGACGGCGTGTCCAGGGCGCGGTAGCCGATCGGAATCACGCCCACCGGCATCACCTCGGCGGGGATCCCGAGCAGTGCTCGAAGCGCGTCGAGATCCATCGCCCCGGCGAAACCCGCGTCAAGGCCCTCATTCACCGCGGCGAGGAGGACGATCATCACGCTGCAACCGATGTCCATGTGCCAGTAGGGGACAGGCCATTCGATCTCGCTGCCGTCCTCCTGGGCCTTGTCGGCCTCCTGGTAACGGCGGTGGTAGGCCGCTTCGCTGACGCAGGCGATCACGAGCACGGGCGCGCCGGAGACGAAGGGGTGGAACCCGCTCGCCACGTACTCGTCCTCGCCGCAGAGCCGCGCGATCTCCCGCTTCAACTCCGGTCGCGTGACGACGACGAACGATTGCCCTTGCGTAAAGCCGGCGCTCGGCGCTTGACGCGCCAGCGCGAGGATGCGCTCGATAGCCTCCGGGGGGACCGGCTCGTCGCGAAAGTGCCGCACCATCCGCCGCTTCCGCACGACCTCGGCAAAGTCCATACGTTGCTCTCCTCGCGGGTTTCGCTCTGTTGCCTACACTTTCGGGCGATGGTAGCATCGCGACCCTGTTGTAGTCGGCCTCCTCCCCGGAGAACCCCATTGCCCATAACCCCTCACCTCGCCCTCAGTTTCGACGTGGGCGGGACGTTCACGGACTTCACGCTCGTCGATCTTGCGACCGGTCTGATCGTCGCCGAGCACAAGGTGCCGACCGACCCGGGCGATCCGGCGGCTTCCTCGCTCGCCGGCTGGCGCGATTTGATCGCGAGCGGGACGCTGAAACCGGACGAGTTGGCGCTCGTCGTCCATGCCACGACCCTCGTCACCAACGCGGTGATCGAGCGCAAGGGCGCGCCGACGGCCTTCCTGACCACGGCCGGATTCCGCGATCTGCTGAGCTTCGGTCGCGAGCAGATGTACGACATCTACGACCTCTTCGCCCCGCCGCCGACGCCGCTCGTGCCGCGCGAGTTCCGGGTCGAAGCCGACGAGCGGGTCACACGTGACGGCACCGTCCTCCGACCGCTCGACCCGGCACAGATCATCTCGACGCTACGTCCCCTAGTCGACAACGGACTAGAGGCGGTCGCAATCGGCTTCCTCCACAGCTACCTGTCGCCGAACCACGAAGAGTGCGCGGCGGCTGCAATCGCCGATGCCTTTCCTGGCGTCGATGTCTCGCTCTCCTCACGGGTCGCGCCCCTGATCGGCGAGTACGAGCGGTTCACGACGACCGTCGCCGATGCCTACGTCAAAGGAAAGGTCCGTCGTGCGATCGGCGGTCTCACCGAGGCGCTTCGGAACGAGGGACTGCCGGCCAACCGCGAGGTGCAGATCATGCTCTCGGCCGGCGGGATCGCCGCGTCCTCGGAGGCAATCGAGCGACCGATCCGGTTGCTGGAATCGGGACCGGCCGCCGGCGCTTTGGTCGCTGCCTACCATGGCGCCCTCGCCGGACGCGACCGCGTCCTCGCCCTCGACATGGGCGGGACCACCGCCAAAGCCTGCCTGATCGACGAGGGGAAGCCCGGTCTGGCCCCGACGCTGGAGGCGGCGCGCGTCGGGCGGTTCAAACCGGGCAGCGGTTTGCCGATCGCGATCCCGGTCATCGACCTGATCGAGATCGGCGCCGGAGGCGGAAGCATCGCCCGCGCCGACGAACTTGGCCTGCTCAAAGTCGGCCCCGATTCGGCGGCCGCGACACCCGGTCCCGCCTGCTACGGCCACGGTGGAGTTGAACCGACCGTCACCGACGCCAACCTCCTCCTCGGCTATCTCGCCGGGGACTCCTTCCTCGGCGGCCGGATGCGCCTCGATCGCACGGCCGCCGAAGACGCGCTGGCCCGGCTCGGCGGTCAACTCGGTCTCTCGCCACTCGAAACCGCCTGGGGTGTCCACCGCGTCGCCAACGAGCACATGGCCGCCGCCGCGCGCCTCCACGCCATCGAGAAGAACCGCGACCCGCGCCGCTACAGTCTCCTCGCCTTCGGAGGCGCCGGACCGGCTCACGCCATTGCTGTCGCCGCCCTCCTTGATATTGAGGAAGTGATCTTCCCACCCGGCGCGGGGGTTGCCGCCGCCCTTGGCTGCCTGGTGGCTCCGCCCGCGATCGACCTGGCCCGCACCTACGCCGGGCGCCTCGATTGCCTCGACTGGTCCCGCATCGAAGAGATATACACGGCGATGGAGCGCGAGGCAGTCGCGTCCTTGGCGGCGGCAGGGGTCGCCGAGGACGACGTGCGAATTCAGCGAAGCGTCGACTTGCGCCTGGAAGGGCAGTACCACGAGCTGACGGTGCCGCTGCACGAAGCGGGAAGGCGAGAAGGCGAGAAGGCGAGGGAGACGGACCGATTCGCTCCTCACGACCTTGCGGCCGCATTCGCCAAACGCTACGCCGAGCGCTACGGCCGGATGCTGACCGGGTTGCCGATCGAAGCGACCACCTGGCGCGTCGAGGCGCGTGGTCCGGAGGGTCGGGTTCGCCTCGCCCCTTTGCCCGTCGGCGATGCAAATCCGGCCAGTGCGCAGAAAGGCACACGCCCCGTCTTCTTCGCCGCACCCGAACCGGGTTTCGTCGAGACCCCCGTCTACGACCGCGCACGTCTCGCCGCCGGCACGCGTCTGCTTGGACCGGCAATTGTCGAGGAACCGGCCGCGACCGCCGTCCTCCACCCCGGCGACCGCGCCGAGGTCAACCCCTACGGCGCCCTCATCGTCCATCGCGGAGCTGCCCAATGAGCACAGCCTTGCGTCCCGACTCAGTCCTCAGTCCTCAGTCCTCAGCCCTCTCCTCCGACCCCGTCGGTCTCGAGATCGTCTGGAGCCGCTTGATCGCCGTCACCGACGAGATGTGGACGACCGTCCTCCGCACCGCCGTCTCGCCCGTCATCGGCGCCGCCCAGGACTTCGGCTGCGAGCTGCTTGACGCCGCCGGGAACGGGCTTGCCCACTCCACGCGCTCGATGCCGGTCTTCAACCTTGTCATGCCCGAGATCACCCGTGCCCTGCTGCGGCGCTTTCCGGTCGAGTCGATGCGTCCCGGCGACGTCTACGTCGGCAACGATCCCTGGCTCTGTGCCGGACACCTCGACGACATCGCCGTCGTCACCCCCATCTTCCATAGCGGCAACGTCGTCGGCTTTACGAATACCGTCGCCC
>JAXDKI010000046.1:0-4537 GCA_034667245.1 Thermomicrobiales bacterium
CCGAATCGGCGCGGCCGTCCCGTCTTTGTGGGTAAGTTGGAGCTTTGTGTTAGGAACCGATGCGACTGAACGCGGGGTCAAGGGAGGTCTGACGTTTTGTTGAGTTGGCAGGACTGCTCCGCGGCGACCCGGCTGGGAAATAACCTTGACACAGCCCCGGACGGCTGACTAGGATAATTCCGACTAAATTGGTCGGAATTCGAACGGCAGAGGAGACGTGGGTGACGGTTTCGACGTTGGAGCGCGAAGACTCGCGGACGATCACGAAGATGGACGTCCTCGAGGCGATCGAGACGCGGCGCAGCATCGGCAAGGTTTTGCCCGATCTGCCACCGCGGGCGGCGATCGAGGAGGTCCTGGAGGCGGCAAGCTGGGCGCCCAATCACCACGTAACTGAGCCGTGGCGCTTCGTGGTGATCGCGGGTGAGGCGCGGGAGGCGTTCGGTGAGGTGATGGCGCGCTCGAAGGTGGCCGGCATGGACCCCGCCGTCAAGGACATCCCAGCCGAGTACGAGCGGGCCAAGAACAAGGCGTTGCGGGCGCCGGTGGTCATCGCCGTCGCGGTCGAGATCCAGAGCGGTTCGAAGGCGGTGGAGATCGAGGAGGTCGCGGCCGGCGCTGCGGCCGTGCAGAATCTGCTGCTCGCCGCCCATAGCTTGGGTCTGGCCGCCATCTGGCGGACGGGGGATGCGGCCTACGATCCTGACGTCAAGGCGTTCCTTGGGTTCAAGCCCTCCGATCATGTCCTCGGATTCGTCTACCTCGGCTATCCAGCGATCGTGCCTTTGCGTGCCAAGCACACACCGGCGGCCGAGCTGACACGCTGGCTCGGATGGGATGGGCCAGGCGCCTAATCTTTGTGCCGGGGCTGGTGGCATAGACCGGGAGAGGTCCTTCACTGCGCTCAGGATGACCATGAGAGGGGTGTGCACTGGTTGAACAGCTTGAGGCCCTTGCATCGGGATTCCCCGCCCTTCAGGTCCATTTCGGGCGACGCGGCAGTCGTGCCGCGAACGCCACGTTGGACCTCACAAGAAGTTAGGTAAATCTCGCAAATCGCGGCGATCCTCGGTGGTAAGATCGCCGCCGACAGGTCGCGACCGCGGATGCGCGCTTAGGCGGGTTGCGATCTCGTTCGGGCAATTGGCAGGTGTCTCGGGTCGCTGCCCCGTCTGATGCGGGGCGCACTCGGTCGTAACGTGCTCTGTTCGGTGCGGTACGGCATTGAGAGAGGTTGTTCATCGTGACCCATCGTATGCTCCGCGTGGTGCTCTTTGCGCTGCTTGCCATGACGGTCGCCTTCCCGGCGGCGTCGGCCGTGGCGTTCCAATCGTCCGATGCCACACCGGTCGCGGCGGAGCCGAAACTCCCGGCGACGGTGACCGACGTCAACGGCAATCAGGTCACCGTCACCGACGTCAGTCGGATCGTTCCGCTCAGCGGCGACATCGCCGAGATCGTCTGGACGCTCGGCTTCGGCGCCAACATCGTCGGCGTCGACGTCAGCGCCGTCTACCCGCCCGAATTGAGGCAACTGCCGCAGATCGGCTTCGAGCGGCAGCTCTCCGCTGAAGGCATCCTCTCGCTCAACCCGACGCTGGTGATCGGCAAGGAGCAGGCGGGTCCGCCGCCAGTCCTCGAGCAGATTCGTGCGGCCGGCGTGCCCTTGGTCATCGTCGCGGAGCCGCAGACGATCGAGGCGCCGACCGCGAAGATCCGCGCCGTCGCCGAGGCGCTGGGGGTCACGGACGCCGGTGAGGAGCTCGCGGCGAAGACGCAACAAGAGATCGACGAGGCGCGTGCGCTCGCCGCGACCGCGACCTCGAAGCCGACCGTTCTCTTCCTCTACGTGCGGGGCGGCGGCACTCAACTGATCGGCGGCGCAGGATCGGTTGCCGATGCGATGATCGACGCGGCAGGCGGAGTCGACGCCGGTGTGGCGGCGGGGATCCAGGGATTCGTCCCGATCACGGCGGAAGCGGTCGTCGCGGCGCAGCCGGACGTGATCATCGTCCCGCAGTCGGGCGTCGATTCGATCGGCGGCGTCGAGGCGCTGTTGCAAGTCCCTGGTGTCGCGGAAACACCGGCCGCCAAGGAGGGCAGGATCCTGGTTTACGAGGATCTCCTCTTCCTCGGGATGACGCCGCGCACCGGGCAGATGGTGCGCCAACTCGCGCTCGACCTGCACCCCGAGCTGACAGGGGCGACGCCGGTGGCAAGCCCGGCCGCCTAAACCGTGAATCTCCCGGCGGCGGCGGCACGACGCTGGACGCGCGGTCTTCGGGGTGCCAACGGTGTACCTCGGATGCCCCCGGCCGTCTTGCTACCGTCGCTGGGCGTCCTCCTCCTCGTCGCGATCGTCCTCAGCGTCGGGATCGGCGCCGTCAAGCTGCAGCCGCAGCAGACGGTGGCGATCATCGCCCATCACCTCGGAGTGGAACTCGACGTCGCGTACACGACGCAGCAGGACGCGATCGTCTGGGCGATCCGGCTGCCGCGGGTGGTAACGGCGGTGCTGGTGGGAAGCGCGCTCGCCGTCTCCGGAGCGGCGCTGCAGGGAATGTTCCGCAATCCTCTCGCCGACCCCGGTTTGATCGGCGTCTCCAGTGGCGCGGCACTCGGCGCGGTGACCTCGGTCGCACTCGGGATCTCGTTCCTCGGTCTGGCGACGATGCCGGTCGCGGCGTTTCTCGGCGGGATGACGACGGCGATCACCGTCTACCTCATCTCCCGCCACAACGGCCGGACCGAGATCGTGACGCTGGTCCTGACGGGGATCGCCCTCAACACCATCGCCGGGGCCGGCACCGGACTTCTGACGTACGTTGCGAGCGACCAACAGTTGCGCGCGATCGTCTTCTGGTCGCTCGGCAGTCTCGGCGGGGCGACCTGGAAGGGCGTGCTGGCAACGCTGCCGTTCGTCGGCGTCGGGCTCATCTTCGTGCCGCGCTGGGGGCAGGCACTCAACCTCTTCGTCCTCGGCGAGCGGGAGGCGCATCACCTCGGCGTCGATACCGAGCGCGTCCGTCTCGAGCTGATCGTCCTCACCGCGCTGATGACCGGCGCGGCCGTCGCAGTGGCCGGGGTCGTCGGTTTTGTCGGGCTGATCGTGCCGCATTTGATCCGGCTCGTCGCGGGACCGGACCATCGCATCGTCCTGCCGGCCAGTGCGCTCTTCGGCGCGTCGCTGCTCCTCCTCGCCGATCTCCTGGCCCGGACGATCGTCGCGCCGGCGGAGCTCCCGCTCGGCGTGCTGACGGCCCTGGCGGGCGGACCGTTCCTCCTCGTCCTGATGCTCCGCACGCGCCAGGCACAGGGAGGCTGGGGATGACGTCGACGGCGACAAAGGCGATGCTCGTTGCGGAGCAAATCGGCGTTGCGGTCCGAGGGCGCTGGCTGTTACGAGATATCAGTCTGACGGTTTCGCCCGGCGAAGTCGTCGCCCTGGTCGGGCCCAATGGCGCGGGAAAATCGACCATGGTCCGCGTCCTGGCCGGTGATCTGTCGCCGACCACCGGGCGAGTCGTCCTCGACGATCGCCCGATCGGCGACTTTCGGCCGCGCGAGCTGTCGCTCCGCCGCGCCGTCCTGCCGCAGCAAACCGTCCTTCAGTTCGCCTTCACCGCCCGGGAGGTCGTCGAGATGGGCCGCGGCCCGCGGCGTGGCGAGAACGACGAGGCAGCGGTCACGGCGAGTCTGGCGAAGACCGAGTCCTCCCAGATTGCCGAGCGAATCTTCCCGTCTCTCTCCGGCGGCGAGCAGAGTCGGGTCTCCTTGGCGCGCGTGCTGGCGCAGGAGGCGCCGTTGCTGCTGCTTGACGAGCCGACCGCGTCGCTCGATCTCCGCCACCAGCAATTAGTGATGGAGGTCGCCCGCAACCTCGCGGCGCAGGGTGCGATGATCGTGGCCGTCCTCCACGATCTGAACCTCGCGGCAAGCTACGCCGACCGGATCGTGCTGATGCACGAGGGCCGGCTCGTCGCGGACGGTTCACCCTGGCAAACGCTGTCCGAGTCGCTACTGACCGAAGTTTTCGCCTGCCCGATCGCGGTGACGCCGCATCCGGTGCGCGGCTGTCCGCTGGTCATCTCGCTTCCGACCGGCTGCTGATCGGTTGCTGTGGCTTCCTGCACTGCTACC
Source organism: Thermomicrobiales bacterium (assembly GCA_034667245.1). Taxonomy (GTDB): domain Bacteria; phylum Chloroflexota; class Chloroflexia; order Thermomicrobiales; family UBA6265; genus DATBFX01. The sequence goes on from JAXDKI010000046.1 coordinate 4,141, forward strand.
GATTTTGGGCTTGACAGCCTGTCGCGGGTTGCGTAGCCTATCGTCAATTCCGACGCGCGGGGTCGGAATTCCCCGAAGTCCTTGGGAGACGCGATCGGGCGACCGCGTGGCGGTCTGTCCCTGTCTCAGCTTGTGCCTCGAGAGAGTCCCGACGCCCGCAGGTCCGGTCGGGAGCAACAAGGGAGATGGAATGGCGACGGGAATCTACGGAGACGCGACCATGTCAGATCTTGGACGGGTCAGTCGGCGACGACTGATCAGGCAGGCGGGCGGTGCCGCGGCCGGTCTGGCACTGACCGGTGGGAGTCTTTACTTTGCCGGAAGTGCGCTAGCAACGACTGAGCCGCCCCGGTCCGGCTCACCTGAGGCAACGCCGACCGGCGGCACACCAGTTGGC
>JAXDKI010000047.1:0-3913 GCA_034667245.1 Thermomicrobiales bacterium
AACGATCACGGTCTAGCCCCGCAGGGGCATCGTCGCTTCAGCCCAGGGATTCAACCCTGGGAAGCCCGAGGGAGGCACATGGGCACGCGCGTCTACCTGCTCGACAACGGGACGTTGATGCTCGACATGTCGTTCGCGACCTGGAACCACGGGCACGGGATCGAGTTCCGGTTCCCGGTCTTCGCGGTCTACATCGATCACCCCGATGCCAAGGTGTTGATCGACACCGGCTTCGAGAAGGCGTGGGTCGAGCGGGTGCTACCGTTCGAGAAACCGGAGCAGAGCGAGGACCAGACGATCGTCAACCAACTCGCCAAGATCGGCGTCCGGCCGGAGGAGATCGACATCGTCGTCAACTCCCACCTCCACTTCGATCATTGCTCGGGCAACAAGTATTTCCCGGGTGCCAAGTTCATCATGTCGAAGTCGGAACTGCGCCACGCCTTCGTCCCCGACCCCTGGGAGAGACTCGGCTACGACCGCAACCTGGTCGATATGCCCGGCGCCCGCATGGAGCTCCTGGAGTTGAACGACGGCTACGAGTACGAGGTCGTCTCCGGTGTGACTCTCGTCTACACGCCGGGGCACTCGAACGGTCACCTCTCGGTCGTCGTCCGCCCGACCAACGACGCGCCGATGGTCTTCCCGGTCGACGTCGCCTATACGCGGCACAACCTCGTCGACAAGGTCCTGATGGGTCTTCACAGCGACCCGGAGGATCTGCTGCAGTCGATGATCAAGGTCGAAAACATCGCCCACAAGATCGGCGGCAAGATCTTCTACTCCCACGACCCGGACGAGTTCAAGACGTACAAGAAGGCGCCGGAGTTCTACGGCGAATAGACGACGGGACGGACAGGCGGAAAGACGGACAGACGGACAGACGAACAGAAACGTCGTAGGGGCAGACCACCGTGTCTGCCCTGATGAAGAAGGCGGCGTGGAGAGGTGACCGCGCGGTGGTGACCGGCAACGCGACGGTTGACTTGGCGGGCGGACACAGCGGTCCGCCCCCGCGAGAAGCGGGCAACGCGATCGTCGAGATGCGGGGCATCTCGAAGCGGTTCGGTCCTGTCCTCGCCAACGACAACATTTCCCTCACGCTGCGGGAGGGAGAGATCCATGCTGTCCTTGGCGAGAACGGGGCCGGGAAGACGACGCTAATGAACATCCTCTCCGGGATGTATCGGCCGGATTCGGGGACGATTCTGATCCGCGGGCAGGAAGTCGGGATCGGCTCACCGGCGGACGCGTTGCGGCAGGGGATCGGGACGGTCTACCAGCACTTCACCTTGGTGCCGAACCTCTCGGTGATCGAGAACGTGATCCTCGGCACCGACGCGGGATTCGTCCTCGACCTCACGGAGTCGGAGCGGCGATTGAAGGCGATGCTCGGCGACTTCGACCTGAACGCCTCGCCGCGAACCGAGGTGCGGCACCTGTCGCTCGGGCAGCGGCAGAGGATCGAGATCATCAAGGTCCTCTTCCGCGGCTCGCGGGTTCTCCTGTTGGATGAGCCGACGTCAGTCCTGACCCCGGTCGAGGTCGAGGGCTTGTTCTCGATCCTCCTCCGGCTCAAGACCGAGGGGGTCGCCGTCGTCCTGATCACCCACAAGCTGGAGGAGGCACTTGAAGTCAGCGACCGTGTCTCGATCCTGCGGCAGGGCCGAAAGGTCGGCGAGCTCGGATCAGATGAGATCGCCGGCGCGGGACGGTCGGCGACGAAGGGGCGGATCGTCGAGCTGATGTTCGGCGGGAGTCCGGTGGGTGAGACGGACAGACGGAGAGACGGAGAAACGGACAGACGAACGGATAAGACGCTCTTGTCGCTTAGGGGCGTGACGGTGCATGGGGACCGGGGGGAGGCGGCGGTCAGAGGGCTCTCGCTCGAGTTGTTCGCCGGCGAAGTCCTCGGGATTGCCGGGGTCGATGGGAATGGGCAGAAAGAGCTCGGGGAGGTTATTGCTGGGCAGCGGCATCTGACCGATGGACAGGTTGTACTCGACGGCGTGGAGATGACGAATCGGGGAACCGCGGCGGCGACCCGAGCCGGCATCGGCTATGTGACCGACGATAGGATCGGTGAGGGGTGCGTTCCCGGCATGAGCGTCGCGGAGAACGCCGTGCTGAAGATGGTGACGCGGCAACCCTTCTCGAAGGGGATTTGGCTCAATCGGAAGGCAATCGAGGCCGAGGCTCGGGAACTGGTCACCGCCTTCAACGTCAAGACGCCAAGCACCGCGACCCGCGTCACCCTCCTCTCCGGCGGCAACATCCAGAAGCTGCTCCTGGCACGCGAGTTGGCGATGAACCCCAAGGTCCTCGTCTGCAACAAACCGACAAACGGCCTCGACGTCAAGACGGCGCAGTTCGTCCTCCGCACCCTCCGGGAGCAGGCAGACGCGGGCAAAGCGGTCCTCCTCATCTCCTCGGAGCTCGACGAGCTCCTGGCGATCAGCGACCGAATCGGCGTCATCTACAACGGCCAGCTGCTGGCAGTCTTCCCCCGCGCGGAAGCAGACCTGGAGCGGATCGGCCACCTGATGCTCGGCGGCACCGACCGCGAGAAGGTGCCGGCATGAGCGGTCCTGGGTGCACATACGGCCCCGTCGGCCAGCAACAAGGTCCCCCGCCATGACCCCCCGCGGGCGTATCGTCAGCGCCGCCTCGCTGACTCCGTTTGTCAGCTCGCTGCTGGCGATCGGGCTGGCGTTCCTCGTCGGCGGTATCTTCCTCGAGGCGCGAGGGAAGGACGCACTCCTGGCCTACCGTATCCTCTTCGAGCGCGGACTCGGTGACGCGGATGGTCTGACGGAGACATTCAAGCAGATGGCGCCGCTCCTGATCATCAGCGGCGGGCTGCTGATCTCTCTGCGGGCCGGGGTCTGGAACATCGGGCTCGATGGACAATTCATGGTCGGCGCGCTGATGGCAGGGGTGGTCGGCGCGGCACTGGTTGGGGATGTCTCGCGCTGGCTGATGCTCCTCGCGGGCGCGGTCGCCGGGTTTGCGGGCGGGTTGGTCTGGGCGACCGTGCCGGCTCTGCTGCGGGTGCGTTGGGGGCTGAACGAGATCATCACGACACTGATGATGAACTACGTGGGGCTCAACCTGACCTCGTGGTTGGTAAAAGGACCGGCCCGAGACAAGGCGCGGGTGGCACCGGAGACGGTGAAGATCCCGATCGCCGACCGCTTGCCCGCCATCCCGGGGACGGAAGTGCACGTCGGGCTGATCGCCGGATTGGTCGTGGTCGTCCTGGTTGCGGTGCTTTTTCGCTCGACAGTCCTCGGTTACATGCTGAACGTCCTTGGACGGAATCCGCGAGCTGCCATCCACGCGGGGTTGCCGGTGGGGCGCTTGACGGCGTTGGCATTGCTGCTCAGCGGCGGATTCGCGGGGCTGGCGGGTGCGAGCGATGTGCTCGGCGTTCAGGGCTTCTTCAAAGCCAACTGGGATCCTGGCTACGGGTTCACCGGGTTCGCGCTCGTCTATCTGGCGCGGCTGAATCCCGTCTGGCTCGTTCCCTTCGCCTTCTTCTTCTCGTTCCTCCTGATCGGGGGCGAATCGATGCCCCGCCGCGCCGACGTCCCGACCTACTACGTCGAGATGCTCGAAGGGCTGATGCTCATCTTCTTCGCCGCCGCCGTCTATCTGGAACGGCTCTACGCCCCGGGCGCCCGACGCACCGCCCGCGACGAGTCCGAGCCGGTCGGCTCCCCATCCGGGCCAGTGGGCGAAACTCCCAACTCAGTCCTCAGTCCGGGGCACCCTCAGGCTCCCTCAGTCGTTCCGTCAGGTGACCCGTCATGAACGGCATCGATCTGAGCGATTTCATCGCGGCGATGCTGGCCACCGGGCTGCTGCGGGCCGTCCCGCTCGTGCTCGCCGGACTCGGCGAGGCCGTGGCTGA
>JAXDKI010000048.1:0-8592 GCA_034667245.1 Thermomicrobiales bacterium
TGGTACGCTTGCGGCATGGAAACCACAGCGCACAAGCCATTCCCGACCGACGTGACCGATGACGAGTGGGCGTCTTTAGCGCCCTCCCGGATGTTGATGGCTCCCGAGACCCAGCAATGGCGTCACAACCTGCGCGAGGACTACAACGCCCTGCGCAACCGGTGCACACCGGCGCCAAGTAACGTCTGCCGCCCAACGAACCTCCGCCGAGACCGGCCGTCTCGCAGCAGACGGGGCTCTGGCTGGCGCCCATAGCGTTCATGGTGATCGCCCACGACCCACGGATGCCCCTGCGCGGGAGGTCGTGCACGACAGCCGGTCGGCGATGTCGGCGGTGCGGGTCAGCGCCCGCCTCGACTAGGACGGGCACAAGCGGCGCAAGGGGTTGAAGTGACACGGTGCTATCCGACGTTTTCTCGGGCGATAATGACCAGGAACATGAACGCTTGGCGTTGGCATGAGGGACAATGAGCGGAGTACCAGGATGAAGTTCGAGAGCCTCTGTATCACAAATCTTCGCGCGATACGCTATTTCGAAATCAGCGACCTAGGAAACTTCGTAGTGATCGCCGGTCAAAATGGGTCGGGCAAATCGTGCGTGTTTGACGCTATACGTCTTCTGAAGTCTGTATACGGCGGCCACGCGGCAAACGAATACCAGCATTGGTTTGGCGAATTTGGAGTGAATATACAAGACGGTGCAAGCCTAAAAAAATTGTTTCGCGCGAGCGAATCACCGATCAAGATCGAAGCGAAAGTCGCGTTCCATGAGACGGAGCGAGCGTTCCTCGAGTCGAACATCGAGAGGCTCGCGCAGCCGATGGCTTGGGTTCGGGTGACTGGCCAGCCCGTCGATTTCTGGTCCTTTAATCCAATGGCATACCTCGCTCAGATGCGGACCATACGTCCTCAGCTGGACGCGATGACAGAGGTCATTGCGACTGAGATCCGTAACGCGCTGGCCGATCCATTTCATCAACTTTCGCTTACCATTTCGCCGAAGGGAGAGTTATTCATCGCGAACTGTCGACCTGTCGAGGCCGCATTTCAGGCGTATGAACCGCGGAACCTTGGACTGATCGAATACCACAGTGCGTCTCGCTCGTATAGTCGTCAGCAAGTAGGGGGAATTAACCTCGACGCTAGGGCATTCGAGGATCAAGCAAGACAGTCCCGTCTGTACAACTGGCAAAACAAGTACCAGAACGTGAAGACGGAACTCGCGTCGAGCTATATCCGCTCCTTGATTTCCGGGCAGGCGGGGGGTGGCGAAGATGCGTCTGGCCTTGATTCAACTCTGCAAGAGCTTTTCCATACGTTTTCCCCCGACAAGATTTATGAAGGCGTGCATCCGCAACCTGGTGGAAACCTAGGATTCCCAGTTAGGCTTTCTACAGGTGAGCGCCACGACATCGATGAACTGAGTTCCGGAGAAAAAGAGATACTGTATGGATTTCTGAAACTCAAGAATTCGACTCCGCGTAACTCCGTGATCCTTCTCGATGAGCCCGAGCTTCACCTGCATCCGAGTCTCTTGGAGGGCTTTACAGACTTCTACTACCGGCGTCTAGGACTGGAACAAGACAACCAGTTATGGCTCGTGACACACTCGGATACGCTGCTGCGACAAGCGGTCGGCAACTCCAATTACCGCGTCATCCAGATGATTCCGGCCACCAGCCCTGAAGCGCCGACGAATCAGGCCGTGGAAGTCGTCGCGGACGAAGACGTCGACAAAGCAACGATCGTCTTGGTCGGTGACCTCGCGGCCTACCGCCCGCATGGAAAGGTTGTAATCCTTGAGGGGGATCACGAAGACGGTTTTGATGTCCAAATGGTTCGGCGGCTGTTCCCAGATTTTGGCCGCCGAGTCAATCTGGTCAGCGGCGGAAACAAGGGGCGCGTCGCTGGTCTTCACAAGGCACTTCAAAAAGCGGCCTCATCGGCTGGTCTTAAGAATCGCTTCTTTGCGATCCTCGACAAGGACGCCGATCCTCCCCTAACCACCGATCCTGCGACCACGATCTTTACTTGGGACGTCTACCACATCGAAAATTACCTGCTTCATCCGGCCGCCATACGTGCCGCCTGTGTCGCGCTCGCGGGACACGATCCATTCAGCACAGATTCGAAGGTCTATGAAGCCTTGTTGTACTGTGCGAGAAACCTGGTCGATAGGCTCGTACAAGAGAAACTGATTAGGGAAGTGAACGGGCACATGATCGAAGCGCTGAAGATCGGCGGTGATCCTAGATCGAAGGCTCCGCAATTGGCAATTGCTGCGTCGCTTAAGCACTCGATGGAACGGGTCCGTGAGGTCTCGTCGATGCTCACTGATCGGTACCTCGCGGATCAGGCTGAGACATACCGAGCAAACATCAAGACGGCGTTGGACGATGGGACCTGGTCCACGGAGTTTCCTGGTCGAGAAATACTCGGCCAATTCGCGAACCAAGCCCTAAAGCTCAAGGTGTCGGGAGACATATTCAGAAATACCGTTCTAGACAAAATGGTTGAACTATCGATAAGACCCGAGGGAATGGAAACGATAGTCGACAAAATAGCCTCAAGGTCATATTTCTTCAACGACTGACATATGGCTGATTGAGCGCAGCTTCACCCTCAGCCCCGCCTATCTTCAGTTAGAGCCTGTTTTGGACTCAGCACGCTTTTGGCATGGAAAGCCAGGACTGCAAGCCGTACGCGACCGGGTAGCCATGCGGACGGCAGCGGTGTAGGAGGCCACGGGCGAGGCGGTCGAGGTGACCCTCATCGAGCAGGGCGACTCATGGCAAGACACGGTGGCCGACGCCGAGTCCCAAAGCGTCCGCCCCGAGATCGTCTAGCTAGCGTCGGCCAAGCGCGGCTTCGTCCTGCTGCCCCGTCAGTGATCGTCGAGCGCAGCTTCGCGTGGGCGTCCCGATTCCGCCTGCTCAATGGGTCGACGAACGGTTGCCCAAAACCTTTGCCGGGTTGCATTTCATAGCCTTCGCGTGTCTGATGATCCATCGCTTGCTCACCAGCGTCGTTTAAAGTCCACAGTAGACTCCAAAAGCCGGTACTTTCGCGAACTCGCCCTGAGTACGCTTGGAAGGATTCGTCTCAGCGGAGGAGAAGCCAGCCATACGCCGTTTCCGGGGTTTGGGCGCAAACAGGCGGCGTCCTGCCGTTACGGGTCTGGCTGCCTGTCGTCAAACTCCAGAGCGGAGACGCGAAGCACATGGCGGATAAGGAGGCGATACGATGGTAACGACCTTGTCGCCCCGTAGATTCGTGCAAGCGAACGATGTCGAGCGTGCTGCCCTGGCAGAAGCGGAGGCCTTGTTGGGTGATCGTGACGGCAGCAGCGTGCGGCTCGTGAATGAAGCGGGTCACGAGATTGCCCTCCCGGAGTCGGCGCGGCGGTTGTTTGCTGAGTTGGTGCGCGCACTTGCCGATGGATGTCCGGTGGGCGTTCTCGCTCTGCAGAAGGAGCTGACGATTCAGCGTGCGGCTGACCTGCTCGACGTGCCGGCAGCTCACGTCGTTCGCTTGATCGAGGATGGCGAGATCGTCGCCGTATCGTCCGGCGAGCGGCGCCGGATTCGGTTCGACGATCTGATGGACTATACGGAGCATCGGGACGAGGCGAGGCGAGACGGGCTAGCAGAGCTCACGCGCATGAGTGAGGAGATGGGACTCTATGATGTTCCCGACCGTCCGACTTGACGCGTCTCGCATGCTTCGATTCGCTGATTGAGCGGTACGCTTCTTGACCGATTCGGCAGCGTCGTGCTTTTGTCTACTCGGTAAATCAATTGGTGGACGGATTGGCCGCCGGCATTTCGCGAGTGATCGCGGAGGGGCGGCTGTTTTGTTTGTCCGTCGCAGACCTCCGCTCCTCACCGATCGAATCGCATCATCGTCCGCAAGTCCAGTTAAGTGCGAGAGAGCCGGGGTGGTTGATGCAGGTGGACAGGGCTGGCAGCCGGACGGTGACCGCACCGCTCGGTGCTTCGAGAGCCGGAGCGCCGCCCGCCGCGTGCCTGATTTTCGTCCTGCTGGTCTACGGTGAGACGAGGGAACGGCTCGGTTCGGGTCGGAGGGATGGGTCGACGTCCTCGCGGGTAACGACCAACTCGCGATAGGTCGGCTCGGCGATCTGTGGCTTGGGGGCAGGCGCGGGCCAGTCGAAGACGTCGAAGACTTGCGGGGCGAGGTTGGGCGGCGGTGGCAGGTATCGGTCGGCGCGGACCATCGCTTCGATGTAGTCGAAGATCGCGATCACCTGCTCGTCACCGGTGATCGAGTGGAACCAGACCTCGCGGCCGGCGAAGAGGAGCAGCGCGACGTTCGAGAGCGCGCATGGACCGAGGCACCCGCCGAGCGAGAGGTGCACCTTGTGGCGGATGCGCCGGCGCGACCATTCGCGGTGGTAGAGGTCGACCGGCACCGGAGCGTGACCACGCTCGGTGTGCCCGCAGCAGCAGCCGGTGGCGCAGACGAAGAGTTGGCCGGGCCGGCGGAAGACGTTGATCGGTTCGCCGTCGGCGCGCCAGACGATGTTGCGCGCCTTAGACGTGTGGGGGGAGCGCGTCAGGCTGGCAATGGCGTCCGCGGTCGTCTCGTAGTGCTCGTGCTCGTCATAGACGCCGGCGGCGTACTCGGCGGTACGGGTATCGAGCTCCTCGGCCGTGACCACACCGGTGTCGAGCAGGAGGCGCTCGAACGAGGCGAGCCAGCGCTCGTAGTAGCCGGACGTATCCCCGTGTTGTTCGGCCGCGGCGATCTCGGCGACCAGCCGGTCGCGGAAATCGTCCCAGTTGTACACCTGGTCGTCGCTGAGCGCGACGGCCATGCCGAAGACGCGCCCTTCCCACGGGGCCTCGAAGACCAGCTCGCCGTTCTTGCGCGGCACGGCTAAATCGTCGCCTAGATCCTCGATCCGCTGGTCGCTCATCGCCGTCCCTATCCCTCAGTCCGCGGCCACGGCGCCCGTCGCCGGCGCGCCCACTTTGGCGACGCCGATCATGGCGTCGCGCGTGACCAGTGCCGCGAGTTCTTCCTCCGTTAGGCCCTCAGTGCCAGCGGGGCGTTCCGGGAGGACCATGTAGCGTACCTCCGCGCTGCTATCCCACACGTGCACCGTCACCGTCTCGTCGAGCTCCAACCCGAATTCGCGCAGCACCGCGCGCGGCTCGATGACGGCGCGCGAGCGATAGGCGAAATCCTTGTACCAGGTCGGCGGCAGCCCGAGGACAGACCAGGGGTAGCAGGAGCAGAGTGTGCAGACCACGACGTGGTGATCCGACGGCGTGTTCTCGACCACGACGAGGTTGCCGCCGCCGGGGAGGCCGAGCTCCGCTATAGCGGCGCCGTCCTGGAGCAGCCGCCCCTTGAAGTCGGGGTCGACCCAGGCGCGCGCGACAACCTTCGCGCCCTTGAGCGGGCCGATGTCCCGCTCGTACTCGCTGATCCGCTCGTCGACGGCTTCGGCCGAGAGAAGCCCCTTCTCGATCAGGAGCGACTCCAGCGCCTTGGTGCGGAGCGCCACATAGGGCTCTTGCTCCGGGTCGTACGACATCGCGCGCATCCTTTCTGCGGCGGGCGGGGTGGAGGCAGCCCCGATCAACTCACGACGTAGCCGACTCCAAATAGCTGTCCCAGAGATCGAGGTAGACCACCTCGCGCGGCTCGGCGGAATCACCCCAGAGCTCGCGAGCCTCGAAACGGACGCTATAGAGGGGTTGCGGGTGCTCGCCTAGACCGTGGGCGTTGGTGTCGGGGAAGGTTTGCGGCCCATACAGGCGGTGGATCGTGCCGCGCTTGCCGCGGGCGTACCGCGGGAGCCGCGTGTGGCCGACCGGGTGGACGTTGCGCGCCACGACACGATCGCCGACCGCGAAGCGCGGTTCGGGAGGAGCCGGGATGGCTTGATGCGACTGCGGCGGGGGAGGAGTGCTTGTCCCGGACGGCGTGTCGGCCCCTGGATTCCGCCGGAGGAACTCGGTCCTGGCATCTAACTCGGCGTCGGTCAGGAGGCCTTCCTGGATCAGGTTGCGCTCGATGGAGGCCAGCCAGCGCTCGAAGTACGGCGCCCGCAGGTAGTGCGCCGGTTCCATGCGCTCGATGCCGTGGCGAGCCGCGTCGATGGTGAAGTATCGTCGGTCGAGAGCGATCTCCATGATGGCGGAGATGTGTGCCTCCCACTCGGCGTGGAAGTGCGGCTCATCTGCCTCGCGCTCGATCGGGCCGAAGCCGTGCATACCCCCGATGTCGTGGACGCCGTTCATCGTTCGCCTCCTGCCGTGTCACCGATCCCAGTCTATCGCACGACAGCGCTCATGCGCCGCCCGTGGTTTTCACGTGTACATTGAGGATACGGCCACGTATCCCGAGGCGAGTTGAGGTGGGCAGGAGCGGTAAAAGAAAGAATTCAGAGAACGGCGCCGCCGTGGTATCACGCCGGCGCCGTTCTCGGTCTGAACCTTGAGCCTGCCTGCTACCGGTCGAGCCAGGCGTTTTCGTAGTGGGGGACCCAGTCGGATTCGGAGTAGAAGCCCTTGAGGGCCTTGGTCTTGCCGTAGAGGCCGTGCTGGACGTAGGGGAAGGGGCAGGCCGGATCGTCGGCCATCAGGGCCTGGGCCTGGAAGTAGAGCGACTTGCGCTCCGCCTCGTCGACGGTGATCGCGGCCTTGTCCATCAGGTCCTGGGCGGCGGTGTTCTGGTAGTGGTTGTTGTTCTCCGGGACGTTGCGGAAGCCGTTGAAGAAGGTCGCGGGGTCGGCGTGGCCGACGTTGCCGTTGGAGATGATCCGGGCGGGCCACTGCTTATCGGTCGCCGGGACGAAGACGTCGAGCCAGGCTGAGAGGTCGAGTTTCTCGATCTCGACCGTCAATCCGATCTCGGCCAGGCTCTGCTGCAGGATCTCGCCGACCACGACCCACTCCGGGTTCGCCGTCGAGATCGCCTGGTAGGTCAGTTTCGTGTCGCCGGTGACGCCCGCCGCGGTGAAGAGCTCTTTCGCCTTGTCGAGGTTGTACTCGGCCTTGGTGATGTCGGGGTTGAACATCGGGTGGCTGCTCGGTAGCGGCACGTCGTACCAGTGGGGCTCGAAGAAGCCGAAGAAGGCGACCTCGTTGATGGCGTCGCGGTCGGTGGCGTAGGAGAGCGCCTTGCGAGCCTGGGCGTTGTCGAAGGGCGGCTGGGTGTTGTCGATCATCAGCTGCTGGACGACCGCGTGCTGCTTGCCGGTGTAGATCTCCAGGTTGGGATCGTCCTGGACGCCCCCGGCGTCGCGGGTGGAGATCTGCCAGATCGAATCGACGCCGCCGGTCTTCAGCGCCTGGACGATCGCGGTCGGGTCCTTGACCGTCTTGAGGATGACGCCGTCGAGGTGGACGTTGGCGGCGTCCCAGTAGTCGGCGAACCGCGCGAGCACGACGCGGTCGTCCTGGACGAACTCCTTGACGGTGAAGGGACCGGTGCCGATCGGTTTCTCGCCGATGGCGTCGACGTTCTCCTTGGCGACGATCTTGACCTTGGTCAGGCTGGCGACCTGGGCGGGGAAGGGGTTCTTGTTGACGATCTTGATCGTTGAGGGGTCGACGGCCTCGGCGTGGTCGTACTGGGCGAGGGCGAAACTGGCCCAGCGGGAGCCGGTGGCGGTGTCCTTGACCCGGTCGAGGGAGAAGACGACGTCGTCCGCAGTCATCTCCCGGCCGTTGTGGAACTTGACGCCCGTGCGGAGGTGAAAGATGTAGGTGAGTGGGTCGGGATTCTCCCAGCTCTCGGCGAGATCGGGCTGGACCTCCATGTTGTCGTTCATCTTGACGAGCCCGTTCCAGATGCCGGCATGGGAACTCTGGTCGTTGAGGAGACCGGGCTTGTGTGGGTCGAGGGTAGTGAACCCCTGGCCGGTGCCGAAGGTGTAGGTGCCGCCCTTCTTTGGCGTGTCCTGGGCGAACCCTGCTCGGAGTGTGAGGCGGCTGCTGGCGGCGAGGCCGAGCCCGGTGCCGGCCGCACCTTTCAGCAGGCTGCGACGTGAGAAACCGGATGTGAGAATGCGAGACGATGCCCTGGATGCCATGAGAAGATTCCTCCCTGGTGCCTCGCGGTGAATACGAACGATCGGGCGCACGGAGTTCGCTGCCGCGCGCGGGACGTCGTGTGCATCGGTTCCAGCTTTGTGGCTACGCGAAGATTGTTCCGGCGTCGCGTCGGGTCTGCGGCAGGCGGACCCGGCACTTCCAGTGCCGGGCTCACCGACATAAGCCGGCTGAAGCCGGCTGTGGAAGGTCCGCGTGACGATTGGATCTGGCAACTCCTCTTGATTTTGGTCCCGCGCGACGCGATCGCGATGCGATGCAGCTGGAGCAGGTGCGATGTGCGGGGCTGTTCGATCAGGCATCACCTCCTTTCGGCGTCGGTGTCGATGCGTTCGCGCTCAGTAGTCGGCGACGGCGCCGTCGGGCCAGTAGCGGTGTGGGAGCTCGGCGTCTCGTGATGGGCGCTTGCGGGCTTCGGCTTCGTCGAACTCCAGGCCGAGTCCGGGGCCGCGAGGTGGCTCGACGTAGCCGTCGACGGCGCGGGGCGCGTTCGGGAAGAGTTCGA
>JAXDKI010000049.1:0-32194 GCA_034667245.1 Thermomicrobiales bacterium
ACCGCGGAGATCGCAACACCCCCGTGGAGACGCTTTCACCGGAGGTGTTGTCTGGTTGTGCTTGTGGCCGCGAGATCCGGCTATCCCCGTCACGCCGACTGAGTCATCAAGCCTGGGAGAGTGTACCGGCGACTCGGTTGGCTAGCGATCGCGCCGGCGGCGACATCGGCCCCGCGGCATCGTCGCCAACCGGCAGCGGGCGGGACCTCCCCCAACGGAGGGGGACCGCTTCCTCCATAATGAGGAGGCGGTGGGTGTGCGGATGGACCTCGGCGGCGCTATCGTGGCGGTGGCGCCGGTCGGTCTGGGGTACCCTCCCGGCGGGCTGGCTGGTGACCGATGGTGCCCTCGCCGGTCCCCTCCGGTGGGGGCGCTGCTATGTCGGGAAGGCGGCGACGCATTCACGGCGCCAACGACCAGCCACCGAACCCAGCCGTCGAAGGAACCTCTGCGGCCCTCGAGCGATGCGCAGGGTCTTGAAGATCGGTCAATCCGAAGGCAAGACAACCTACCCCGCAACCGCTCGTTTTACCCCCGGTTCGATCGCAGGTTGAGCTGCCGCGCGGTAAGGCCTCCGTCGACCACCAGGGCGTGTCCGGTGACGAACGCGGCGTCGTCGCTGGCAAGATAGGCAGCGGCGGCGGCGATGTCGGCCGGCGTCCCCAGCCGTTTGAGCGCGGTGTGGGCGCGGAGTTCGCCCCGCCGTTCTTCGTCACCGGGGTTGTCGGTGCTCGGACCGCTGAGCACCGTCCCCGGGCAGAGCGCGTTGACCCGGATGCCGTACTCGCCCAACTCGAGCGCGGCCGACATGCTCAAGTTGATGACGCCGGCTTTGGCCGCGCCGTACGGTGCCAAATCGGCTTGCCCGCGGAGACCGTTGGTCGAACCGATGTTGATGATCGAACCGCCTTTCCCCTGGGCGACCATCCGCCGCGCCGCCACCTGCGTGCAAAGAAAGGTCCCGCGCAGATTGTTGTCCAGGTCCCGGTCCCAGTCGGCATCGGTGATCTCGAGGAACGGGGCGCCGGTGCCACCGCCGGCATTGTTGACGAGCACATCCAGCTGGCCCCACCGCTCGACGACGGCGTCAATCATCCCCTCGACCTGATCGCGCCGCGCGACGTCGGTAACGCTCCCATCCGCCGGCCCCAGCTTTTGCAGCTCGGCGACCGCCTTGGGAACGCTGTCCGGCCGCATGTCGCAGATCCAGACCCTCGCCCCCTCGGCGAGAAACCGCTCCGCGATGCCTTTACCGATACCACGTCCGGCACCGGTCACGATGCAGACGCGATCCTGCAACCGCTTCATCCCCGTCCTCTCCCTTCCATGCCGACCAGGCGCACCTTCCCATGGCAACCGTCGAGACGATTGATCTACTGAAGGTACTCGCGCGGCATGCGGACGCGGATGACGTGCGGCCCCGGCGTGTTCGGCAAGACCTGGCAGGCGCGGCCGTCGGCCACCTGGGTGGCGACGAAGAAGGCATCGGTCAGGGTGTAGCCGTAGTCGTCTCGCAACCAATAGCACAGGTCGCGCACCGCAAGGTTCAGCCCATCCTCGAGGTGGGTGGCCGCCGCCACGACCACGATCGCGTCGGGCGTTTCGATCCGCGGCCAGGTCATGCTCGCCGGTTTTCGCTTCCGGACGTCGAACGTCAGGGTGACCTCGGCGCGGATCTCGATCCCCCCGCCGCAGAACTCGCCGTCCGCCTGCGCGGCATGGGCGTCGCCGATGTAGAACCCTCCGCCAGGTACCCCGACCGGGAACAGGATGGTGTTGCCAGGGCAGACGTCCGGGCAATCCATGTTGCCGCCGTAAGGACTCGGGCCGCTGAACCACTCGGTCTCCGCCGGCGGCGTGCAGCCGAGGCAACCGATCATCGGGCGCACGGGAAACTTGATCCGCTCGTTGTAATGCACCCAGCCGTCGCGGATTTCGGCGAACGCGGTCACCGGCTCGTCGAACCAGTCGGGTTGCAGAAACGGCCAGGTCCCGGTGAAGCCGATGCTGTCGGGAACGATCTGCCCGATCGTCACCGCCAGCACATCGCCCGGTTCCGCGCCCTCGACGAAGATCGGACCCGTCAGCGGACTCTTGAACTTACCGGCGTCGCGGTCCCGGCGGAACCGCTTGAGCCCTTCCGGCGTCGCTTGCTCCGCGGTCCGCACCTGCCCGGAGCGGGTATCTTCCGTCTCGACGACGATCGTCTCACCGGGCCGCACCGTCAGCAACGTTGCTCCCGGTTTGCGCAGGTCATAGCCAAACTGCTCTCGCTGAATGCGTTGCAAGGCTCCCCTCTCCCAATCTCCCTGTCGCTCACGACGCGTGAACTCCACGCCGCCCGTCCGTTATCTCGATCGGCTGCCGGCTCACCGTCACACCATCCGGTCATCCGGTATGTGCTGCCGAAGGAACGCGATTGCTGCCGACTCGGGGTCGTCTCCCGGCCAGCGGGGTTCACCCAGGTGCTCAGGACCGATGATTCCGCTGTACCCGGCCGCGTCGAGCAGGCGCAAGATCGTCGAAAAATCGATCTCGCCCTCGCCCAGGAACACCTCTTCCGCGAACGGCCAGCGACCTCGCACGTCGCGCATCTGGGCGTGGTGGATCCTGCCCTTGAACGTCTCCACCAGAGCAGGCACCTCGCCGCCCATGATGTGCATGCCGGTACAGAAGCAGACCCCGTTGTGGCTGCTGGGAATCGCGTCGATTAACCGCGCGACGTCGTGGTGGGACGCCAGCAGATACGGACCGTCCCATCCGTCATGACGATAGCGGGGATAGTCCTCCATCGTCGTCTGCCGCCCCAACGCGTGATCTTGGCAGGTGGCAGGAAGGCAGCGCCAGACCGCGTGGTGTGCCAGCCGGACGTCGGTTGCCTGTGCCTGCGCCACCAACTCGCGCGTGTTCGCAATCAACCCGTCCCAATATCGCTCCGCGTCGTCGGGGTCGACGGGATACGGAAAATGCTGGTAGTAGAGCAGGGCACCGATCCCGGCACCGCTCAGCGACTCGAGCATCTGCAACTGCGCGTCGAGCTCCCGCCGATGACCGGACGGGTTGAGCAGGAGGTCGGGGTTCCGACCCGTCGATCCGTTACCCGCCGACAAGGCGATCCCCGCATCGGCCAGGGTCTGAGCAATCGCGCGGAGGGCGCGTGGCTCCGGCACGCCCGTCTCGACATAACCCGGCATACTCTCCAGGAGGAGGCAGACCTGGCGGACGCCCAACTCCCGGCAGCGCGCGATCATCGCCGCGGGGTCGGCGCGGTACGCGTACAGCACGACTTCCATGCTCATCTCCCTACTGCCGGCTGCCGGCGGCGCCGTCCGGTTCGATCCGTGCCGAGGCCGTCTGCTCCGCCTCAACCCGAGCCCGATCGAGCGCGACGGCGTGGTAGCGCCCCTCGATCCAGTTGGCGAACTGGTCGCCATAGTGAGGACTGCCGGGCTGCCCCGACTGACCCAGATTCTGGTTTGCCAGGATGCCCTGCCCATCCCCGAGATCCGCGACCAGCTGATACTCGGCGCCGCTGGCGGCACCGAAGAGCGGCGAGGTGCCGAGCCCGGTGTTGCGCACCGTCGCCGCCCCGCCCGAGATCCCGCGCGGTCCGACGTCGAAGCGAGAGGCCAGCACCGGATTGGACAACGGATGCTTGAACTGGGCGATATGGATGTTCCCCCACGCCCAACCGGCCGGATCCGTGCCGAATCGCTCACGGACCTCACGCACGGCCTGACGGACGGACTCGACGACGATCGCGTCCTTATCACCCGCGAACCACGTCAGATCGTCCGCCTCGAGCAGCCGGGCGCCCACCGTACCCTGACCGGCGACGTGTCCCGCCAGGTGTGCCGGGAACCGCTCGCTCGCGATCCGCGCCGTCCAAACGCGCATGAACATGTCGAAGAAGACCGGTGCCCTCGCCGCCGTCTCGTAGCGATGGTCCCAACCTTCGATCTGCGCGACGAAGAGCGCCACCTCCGGATCGGTCTGACCGGCGAGCCGACGCAGAAGCGCCACGCTGATCCGCTGCGCGTAGGGAGAATAGGTATCCTGTTGCAGCGCCCGGCACGCTGCCGCGTCGAAGACATCCTCCTCATTGATCCGCTCCCGAATCCGCAGAGCCCGATCGCCGGAGGCGAAGGCACCGTAGAAGGGATAGGGATAGTCGTTGGCAACCGCCGCGTTGTTGGCGGTCGCCACGAAACCCTCCGGGAGATCGTCGCGACGCGGCATCGCCTCGAAGGGCACGTAGCCCAGCCAGCGATCCTCGGGATTGTTGGCGTCGCGGAAACCCCGGGTGACGCGCCCCCGGATCGGCAGCCGCGAGGCACATTGGTAGCCGACGTGGCCGTCGACGTCGGCATAGACCCAGTTGAACGTCGGGATCGACCAATCCGCCAGCGCCGCCCGGAATTCCGCCCAGTTGCCGGCACGATTCACCGCCAGTAGCGGCTTCACGTTCTCGACGTGCTCCTGACCCACCCAACGCAGCGACAGCGGCGGATCGCCCGTCTGATCCACGGCAGGAACGATGTGGTTGACGACCGGACCGCGCACCGTCTCCCGCACCACCAGTCGTTCCGGCGCCCGGTCGCGGACGGCGATCTCAATCGCTCGTTCCGTGAAGGGGCGCCACGTCTCGCCGTCCCGATACCGATCGGGATCGTCCGGATCGACCTCCTCGGCGTAGAGGTCGCGCAAGGAGACATTGTTGTTGGTGATCCCCCAGGCGATGCGCCGGTTACGCCCGAACCAGAGCCCCGGCATCCCGGCCCAGGCCGCGCCGACGGCGTCATCCTCCGGCCCCACCAAGCGGCACTCGTACCAATTCCCCGGCAGCGCGAACGGCAAGTGCGGATCGCTGCCCAACACGCCGGCACCGGAACGGGTCCGCCTGCCGCCGACCGCCCAGTTGTTGCTGCCGGTCGCGCTGGTGTCGGTCCCGACCGGAACGGTCAGCAGCGACTCGTGCCCCCCCGGCACGGCCGGCGGCAGATCGACCGGAGGGTACCCCTCTCCCCGCGGCACGATCGGCTCGTCGCCGAACTCCGGCGTCATGAACGCATCGCGGAGCGGCCCGGCCGGTAGGTGCCGTTGCGCCGCTTCACCGACGACGATACTCGCGAGGCGTCCGTTGAGCTGCCACCAGAATGCGCGGACGGCGGCCAGGATGTCCTGGACACGCCACGGCTCCGGCCGGTACCCGAGCAGGTCGAACTCGATCGGCGGGTTGTCGCCGGCCTCCTCGACCGCACGATTGATACCGGCGACGAACGCCCGCAGGACCGCGCCGGTCCGATCGTCGAGCAGGTCCGCCTCGCGGGCGGCGATCAGATCGAGACCGAGTGTGCGGTGTGTCACGTCGGCGCTAATCTGGCCGGCGCCCAGCACTTCGGCCAATCGCCCCTGACCGCGCCGCCGGAAGACGTCCATCTGCCAGAGACGATCCTGCCCCATCGCCAATCCCAACCCGTAGTAGAGATCGGCTGTCGTCTGGGCATAGATGTGCGGTACGCCGTACCGGTCGCGCAAGATCTCCAGCGGCGCACTCACGCCGCCGCGCAGCCTCAGCTCGGCCGGGGGCAGCCGCCGGCGAAGGTTGGCATCGAGCGCCGCCTCAAACTCCGCCGCGGTGATCCCGGCCGTCGCGCAGACCGCGTTCACCGACTGTTCACCGCGCACCGCGGCCATCAGCAGCCCATCGTCGACCATCTCCGGGACTCTCCTTGATAAGCCGTCAGCCATCAGCAGTCAGCCGTCAGAAATGATCGAGAAGCAGTTGGCCGGGGCGAGGTGTCGTGTGCCGATGCTCGCACGTCCGTCCTCATTTCTCATCTCTGACGGCTGTCGGCTCACGGCTGTCGGCTTCGTTCGAAAAACCGCACCACATTGCCGCCGAGCACGAGGTCGAGTTCGGCCGCTGGGATGAAATCGGCATGCCGCCGGATGTGATTGAGCACCTGGGTGTAGGTGCAGTGGCGCAGCACGTTCGGCATGTCCGATCCCCACGCCAGCGCCGCCGGACCACACTCCTGGTACAGCCGCCGCACGCGCTCGAGTGCCCGCACGAAGGGATACTCCTCCGCCCCACCAACCGAAATCGGATAGCAGAGTTCGAAGCAAACGTTGCCAGAACGGGCCAGCTCGTGGACTTCGTCCGGCAGCGTCGTCGGGTGGGTGTCGAAGAGGGCCATCGGCAGACCGCCGGGGAGCACCATCGTCAGTCTGGGATTGCGCTGCAGGCGGGCCAGCCATCGGCGAAGCTGTCCGAGGTAACCTGGCATACCCGAACCCGGGGCGCCGCCCGGGACCCAGTACACCACCAGACCCAGGCGTTCGACCTCATCCCAAAACCGATCGAACCGCGGCTCGTCCACCGCACCGTTGTTCGTCCCGTTCCAGTAGTCGCGACTGTCGTAGAAGATGCCGCGCAGACCCTGCTCGCAGGCAGCGCGGTTCAGGGCGACGAGCGCTTCGTCGTCGGCGATCGTCGTTTCGTCGATGTGCGCCGTGCCCAGGAAGCGGTCCGGGTATTGGCGGACGGCGTCAGCGAAAAGGTCATTCAGGGAGCCGTAGTAGTGATCGTTCTGCAGGACCGCGACGTCCACGCCGGCGTAGTCCATCTCCGCGACGAGATAGTCGGCGCTGCACGCATTCTCCGTCAGCGACGGGGGCATGTACTGCTTGTAGTAGTCGACGCCGTCCTTCGTCCATTCGAAGCGACCAAACCGCCCGACTCTGAAGTCGACCTCTTGGTAGCCGCCCGGCGACATGTCGTCCGGCGCCCAGATGGCGTGCGGCACGACCGCGTTGTCGCTGGTGCGACGAACCGGCTGCTGATTGCCGCTGATCCCCCGCTGCAGGAATTGCAGGTGGCCCACGCCGGGCGTCTGTCCAAGGAACGGAAAAATATGCGCGTGCGCGTCGACGATCACCGATTCTTCCCTCTCGCCTGATTCCCAAACGCAACGGTGCGCTGGCCGCTGCGTCCTCGGCTCGCTGGGTGCGCCACGGTCTCCAGCCCCGTCTGCCTACTAGTCAACCCGTTCGAGATCTGATATAGAATAAAGTACAAACGATACAATCGTCGACAGTCGCCTCGGGTCGCCGAGATCTGGGCGGTCGACCATCCTCGGCGGAATTCGTGCGTTCGTTTCGGGCGGAGCGACTAGGAGGACGCGAATGGCTACGGTCGACACCATGCGGCAACTCGAACGCGCCCTGGGTGCAGGGAAGATCAGTCGACGTGATTTCGCCCGCCGTGCGGGGATGCTCGGACTGTCAACCCCGGCGATCTTGGCGCTGCTCGCCGGTGGAACGGCGGGCGTCGGGGCCGCGCCCGCCAGGCAGGATCAGCCGGTCGCGGGCGGCACCACCGTCTGGGCCGCGGAATCGGATCCGGTCTCGCTCGATCCGATCGTCGACAGTGGTTTCGCCGCCACCCAGGCGTTCGAGCACTCCTACGAGAGTCTCACCGGGTACGACTCCCAGCTCAACATCGTTCCCGCGCTCGCCGAGAGCTGGGAGACCCCCGACGACCTCACCTACATCTTCCACCTCCGCCAGGGCGTCAAGTGGCACGATGGCAGCGACTTTACCGCCGAGGACGTCAAGTACACGTTCGACTTCGTGATCGACCAGGAAGGTCCCGCTGGCTGGCGCGCGAACTTCAACCAGGTGCAGCAGATCGAGATTGTCGATCCGGCCACGGTCAAGTTCGTGACCAGCACACCGTTCCCGGGGCTCCTCGGCGCGCTCGCCATCCTCCGCAGCTCGATGATCCTCAAGAAGGGCGCGATCGAGTCCAGCGACCTCAAGACCACGCTCAACGGCACCGGGCCGTTCAAGCTGGTCGAGTACGTCCCGAAGGACTACATTCGGTACGTCAAGAACCCCGACTACTGGGGCGCCCCCCTGCCGTACTTCGACGAGGTGACCTTCAAGATCCTGGAGGACGAGGAGTCGCGGATCGCCGGCTTGCGCGGCGGATCGCTCGACTACGCACTCCTCTCCCCCGACGGCCAGCTTCGGCTCGAGGGCGAGGACGACCTCACCATCACCAGCGCACCGCGGTCGTACCTCTACATCCTCCAGGCGAATCCGCGCCGGCCGAAGTGGTTCCATCCCAGTGTCCGGAAGGCCCTCGCGTTAGCGATCAATCGCCAGGAGATCAGCGACAAGGTCTTCTCCGGCGGACTCCACCTGTCAGGACCAATCCCGCAAGGGTTCGGCGACTGGGCGCTGCCGGAGGACGAGCTCAAGAACACCTGGTACACAGATAACCTCGATCAGGCCCGGGCCCTCTTGCAGGAAGGCGGCATCGCCGAGGGGACCGAGCTCGACTTCGTCGTCACCGCCTTCAACCAATATTTCCCGCCGCTCGCCGTCGTCATCGCCGACCAGCTCAAGCGGATCGGCATCAACGTCAAGATCCGCCAGCTCGAAACGGGCGTCTTCGTCACCGAAACCAGCGAAGAGGGCGGCTACAACTTCGACATGCAACCGAACGCCTTCTCGCCGCGCCACGATCCCGACGGGTTCCTCTACCGGTTCCACTCCAGCCAACTGTCGAAATCCGCGGGCGTCACGCTTGAGAGCCCCGAGTTGGATACTCTGCTGGACACCGGTCGTACCACCATCGATCACGCCGCGCGCAAGACGGCGTACGATGCCGCCCAGCGGCTCCTGCTCGATCTGGCGCCGATGGTTTGGATCGGCAACGACAGCGTGATCGAGGCGGTCCGGAATACCATCAAGGACTACACACAGAGCCCGTTCACCCGCCGCGACTGGGGGCTCAAGCACGCCTGGAAGGCAGCCGAATAGTCCGGCACGGCCGGCGCCACGATGACCTGAGGTGCAGGTGGGATCGATTCCCCATCTGCACCTCGCCTCAGCGAAAAGGCTAGAGGGATGGGTAACTACCTCCTGCGGCGCCTCGTCCAGGTGGTCCCAACGATCGTCGGCATCTCCATCCTGGTCTTCGGACTGATGCGGTTCCTGCCCGGGGACATCGTCTCCCTGATGGTCAATCCCGACAATCCGATGCCGGAGGACCAGCGCGAGACGCTCCGGCGGATGTTCGGTCTGAACGAACCCATCTACGTCCAGTATCTCCGTTGGGTCGGCGGTATCGCCCGCGGCGATTTCGGCGTCTCGCTCCGGATGTCGACGCCGGTGACGAGCCTGCTGTTTCAGCGCCTCGGCGTCACGGTGGAACTTGCCCTCTTGGCGGTCGCCTTCTCCGCGCTGATCGCCGTCCCCCTGGGCGTTCTGGCGGCGGTCCGTCCGAACGGGATCTCGGCGTTGGCCGCGCAGGTGCTGGGTCTGGTCGGTCTCTCGTTTCCCAGCTTTTGGATCGCGACGATGTTGCTGCTCGTCTCTTCGCTCTATTTCGATTGGCAACCGGAGCTCATCTGGATCAGTCCCTTCGACGATCCGATCGCCAATGCCCAACAGATGTTCCTCCCCGTCCTCTCCCTCAGCCTGGCGTTGATCGCGGTCGTCATGCGCATGACACGCTCGGCGATGCTCGACACCCTGAGCCAGGACTACATCCGCACCGCCCGTGCGAAAGGACACCGCGAACGGATCGTGATCTGGCGGCACGCATTCAAGAACGCCCTGATCCCGGTGATGACCGTGATCGGCTTGCAGATCGGGGGACTCCTCGGCGGGGCGGTCGTGATCGAACAGATCTTTGGTCTGCCTGGGATCGGCTGGCTGATCCTCAACGCGATCTATCAGCGCGACTACCCGGTCGTTCAGGGAGGCGTCCTTTTCGTCGCCGTCGGGTTCGTCTTGATCAATCTCCTGGTCGATCTGCTCTACTCGTACGTCAACCCTCGCATCCGCTATTCATGAGCTCGGCTTCCGTCTTGGTGGCACAGACGTCGGTCGCTCGTCGCGTCGGCGGACGGCGAGGAGGGTGTCGGTGATGGCGACCTACCAGGAGGTGCGGCTCCCCGCGGTCGATCGCGGTACCCGACCGCCCCGCCGCCTGCTGCGGTTGCCATTGGGGCGTTTGGTCAGCAGCCCCACCGGCGCGATCGGCGTCGGGATCGTCCTCCTCCTCCTTGTCTTTGCCGTCGCGGCGCCGCTCCTGGCCCCTTTCGACCCCATCGAACAACCCGGAAAGCGGCTCCTGGACCCCGATAGCACCTATCTGCTCGGAACGGACCAGTTTGGCCGGGACATCCTCAGCCGCATCATCTACGGCGCCCGGGTCGCGCTGATGGTCGGCGTTATTTCCGTCAGCATCGCCCTGGCGATCGGCGGTACGCTCGGTCTGATCTCCGGGTTCTACCTCGGCGTCGTCGACACGGTTGTCCAGCGCGTGGTCGATACGATGCTGGCCTTCCCCAGTCTGATCTTGATCATCGCTATCTCCAGCGTCCTCGGGCCGAGTATGTCGACCGCGATGCTGGCCATCGGTCTCGTCCAGTCATCCGGATTCGCCCGGATTGTCCGTGGCCCGGTGCTTGTGGTGATGCAAGAGCAGTACGTCGAGGCCGCGCGTGCCATCGGCGCCCACCCCTTCACGATCATGTACCGCTACTTGCTGCCGAATATCGCCGCCCCGTTGATCGTCCAGACGACACTCGCGTTCTCGGGCGCGATCCTTGCCGAGGCGGGGCTCTCCTTCCTCGGTCTCGGGACTCAACCCCCCGACCCATCCTGGGGAACGATGCTCGGCGATGGGCGCAAATTCATGGAGCTCGCCCCTGCCGTGGCGGTCTTCCCTGGTCTGGCGATCTCGCTCGCGGTGCTCGGCTTCAACTTGCTCGGCGATGCCCTCCGCGACGTGCTCGATCCCACCCTCCGCCGGCGCTAGCCAAACCGTCGCCTGCCCACCGGGGAGTCGTCACGCCCACTCGTGGAGGAGCCGGTCCTGCGAATGCAGCAGGTGCGCGACGGTCGTTGCCGCCGCCCGCTCGACGTCTCCGTCCCGGCACGCGCTCAACAGCGCCCAGTGATCGGTGTGGATGGCGCTGACCGCACCGCTCATGGCCGTGCTCGCCACCATGTACCGAGTACAACGCCGCCAGAGCGTCTCGATCGTCTCCAGCCACCGCTGACTCCCGGCCGCCCGGTAGAGGATCAGGTGAAATTCCTTGTCCCGCGTCAAGAACAGATCCCAATCGCCCCGGGCCTCTTCCATCCGATGGATCAGCCCTTCCATCGTCGCCAGATCGTCCCCGGTCAGCTTCGGGACTGCCTGTCGCGTAACCATCGCCTCCACGCCGCTTCGGGTCGCGTAGAGCTCGCGGATCTCTTCCTGATCCATGGGCGTCACGATCGCTCCCTTGTGGGGAGATTGAGAGATGAAGCCCTCGGCCTCGAGCACCCGGAGCGCCTCGCGAATCGGCGTCATGCTGAGATTGAACTGCTGCGCCAGATCCTCGAGGATCAACCGCCCCCCCGCGGGGATCTCGCCGGCGATGATCGCGTCGCGAATGAGATCGAGGGCAACCGCTCGCTTCGTGCGAAAGGTCGCTGGGGCTTGTGTGGTCATTGCCTTCTCCACAGGGTTCCTGGGTTAGAACACCATGAATGCCGCGTCCGGATGTTCCCTGGCGGTGCATTCAGCCGGTCGCACGTAGATCGAACCCGAGCAAGGTTCGGATTGGGCAACCCGCGTCCGAGCCCGTCGACGACAAGGGTTCTCTACCGCCTCATTGACACGGATTTTTGATATGTTACCTTATATCAAATCCTTAGCACCTATCAGGAGGGGTCCCGTTCAATGGTCGCCATCCTCATCTGCCAGTTGTCCCAGTATGAGTATGCGCGACGGCCGACGCGGCATGGCGAAACGTACCGATTCACCGATGCTCACCGCCAAGAACGGGACTGTCTTGAGGGGGAGGCCTCCGACCTGGAACCGACAGCCCTTCCAGGGTGCTGCGACGCTCGGACTACAAGCAGGAACTGGCTGGCGCTCCCTGATCGCTTCCTCCCCTTGACCGGCAAGACCAACCTCTCGGACCAACTCCTCTCGCAGACGTTCCCTTGCAGCCACGAGTCGTCCCCATGCGGTACGCGGTAATCGCTTTCCGAGCAGTTGCGGCTTCGTTGAATTAGTGGTGATGGATGGGGGACCGATCCCCTGAGGAGGTGAGTATCGGGCGCAACCAGGGGCGGTGAGAGAGCTTGGATCGCGTTCAGAGGCGAGAGATGACGGGCGTGGATCGACGATCTCGACGTCACGATCGGAGGAGCGAAGCACAATGGCACGACCAGGCGACATTCTCGACGCGACGATGAACCGACGCGCGCTCGTGGGCCGCGCGGTCGGCGCGGCCTCAGCCGTCGGTCTCGCGGGTACGCACCAATACCGCACAGCACATGGGGCGTTCGCCCAGGACGCGCCCGTCGCGGGCGGTGAGCTTGTCCAGTCGAGCGGCGGCCCCGAACCCGACACGCTCGATCCCCACCTCACCGGTTATCAGAACACTGCTTCCATGGCGGTCCAATTCCTCGATTCCCTCATCCGCGAGGACGGCAACTATCAATTCCACCCCAACCTCGCCGAACGCTGGGAGATTAACGACGACGCCACCGCCTACACCTTCTACCTCAAGAAAGGCGTCCTCTTCCACGACGGCACACCCTTCAACGCGGAGGCAGTCCGCGTCAACTTCGATCGGATCGTCGATCCAGCGACACTGTCGCGGATGGCCGCCCAGTTCCTCGGTCCCTACGAGGGAGCTGAGGTCGTCGACGACTCCACCGTGCGGATCCACTTCTCGAAGCCATTCGCCAACTTTCTCGACGGCGCGGCCCGCTCGATCCTCGGCTTCCTCTCTCCGGCCGCCTTGCAGGAGTACGGGACCGAGATCGGGCGCCGCCCGGTCGGCACCGGTTACTTCAAGTTCAAGGAGTGGGAACCGAGCAAGCACATTCTGTTCGAGCGCAACGACCAGTACGCCTGGGGTTCACCCGTCTTCAAGCACACCGGCCCGACCTACTTGAGCTCCTTCCGCTCGGCGATCCTGGCCGACGCGGCCACCTCGTTAGCAGCATTCGACGGCGGCGAAGTCCAGATGGCGCCGCTGCCGGCACAGGACGTCCCGAAGTACACCGACGATCCGCAGGCGCAGATCATCAAGCGCGTCTATGCTGGCTTCCCACGGTCGGTGTTCCTGAACGTCGAGAAGCCGCCGACCGACGATGTCCGCGTTCGCCAGGCGTGCATCCACGCAACCAATCGGCAGGCGATCATCGACATCTCCCTCGGCGGTCTGGTCAGCCCCGCCTACGGTCCGCTTGCGTCGACGACCCCCGGCTACGACCCGGCCGTCGAGGCGATGTACGGCTACGACCCGGAGAAGGCGAAGCAGCTCCTGGAGGACGCCGGCTGGACGATGGGCTCGGGCGACATCCGGGAGAAGGACGGCCAGAAGCTGAGTCTCGTCACCATCGTCAACCAGGGGTGGGAACCCTACACCATCCCCTTGCAGGCTATGCTCAAGGCGGTCGGGATCGACATGCAGATCCAGACCCTCTCGTCGGCCGCACGGGTCGAAGCCAACGCCCGCGGCGACGGCAACCTCGCTCCCCTCGGTGCCGATTCGAGCGACCCGCGCATCCTCGAGATCACCTTCCGCTCGACCTCGGTCGAGACGGGGTGGGCCTGGAGTCGCTACCGCAACGCGGAGCTGGATGGGTTGCTCGACGCGGCCGCCGGCGAGGCGGATCCCACGCGGCGCGCCGAGATCTACTCCCAGATCCAGCGCATCATCATGGAGAACGCCCTGATCATCCCGCTCGTCGAAAACACCTACTTCACGGTGCTGCGGCCCAACGTGCGGGACGTCATCCTTGACGCTCAGGGCTATCCCTGGCTATACGACACCTGGCTTGCGCAGTAGCCGACGCCCGGCGGGGCGGCCGCGTGCCGCCCCGCCCATCGGTATCGGTGAGGATGGGGTGTGTCGAAGCACATCATCGCCCGCTTGATCTTGCTCGTACCGACGCTGTTCGGCGTCTCGTTCCTGGTCTTCATCGGCATGTACCTCATGCCCGGCGACCCGGTGATGACGATGCTCTCCGCCACGAACACTGTCGCCTCGCCGGAGACCATGGCCTCGATCCGGCAACAACTCGGCATCGACGACCCCTGGCACGTCCGCTACCTCCACTTCTTGTCCGACGCCGTGCGGGGCGATCTCGGCGAGTCGTGGCGAACGCGTGAAGACGTGCTGACGATGGTCGCGTCCCAATTCCCCTCGACGTTGCAGCTCGCCGTCGTCGGTTTGGTGGTTGCCTTCCTCATTGGCACCACACTCGGCACCCTCGCGGCCGTCTTCCGCGGTCGCTGGATCGACACGGTTGCGATGGTGGTGGCGATGGCGGGGGTCTCGATGCCGAGTTTCTGGCTCGGGCTCCTCCTGTTGTACCTCTTCTCGGTCCGTCTCGGTTGGGTGACGATCACGGGGAGCGACGACCTCAAGCACCTCGTCCTGCCGGCGTCTGTGCTCGGACTGAACGCGTCGGCCATCGTCTCGCGTCTCACCCGTTCCAGCATGCTCGACGTGCTGAGGTCGGAGTACGTGACGACCGCCCGTGCGAAGGGACTCCGTGAGCGCGCGGTCGTGCTGGCCCATGCCCTGCCCAACGCGCTCATCCCCACCGTCACGGTGGTCGGACTCCAATTCGGGGCGCTCCTCGGTGGTTCGATGATCATCGAGATCGTCTTCGCTCGGCAGGGAGTCGGTCAGATCGCGGTGACCGCCATCCAGGGGAAGGATTTCCCGGTCGTGCAGGGTGTCGTGCTCCTCGTCGCGACCTCGTATGTCCTCGTCAATCTGGCCGTCGACATCCTCTATGCGTTCCTCGATCCACGCATCCGTCATGGGTAATCAGATGTCGGAGGAACGCGTGGCCACGCGAGGTGTCGCGAACGACGGAGCAAGCTGGACCGGTGCGGCGACGCCGGTGGCAGGAAGGACGATACCGGCCCCGCTGGCGTCGGCCGCGCCCCGACTCGGCTCGTTCGGCTTGGTCTGGCGCTCGTTTCGCCGGCACCCAGCGGGCATGATCGGTTCGGTCGTGACGCTTGCGCTGATCGCCATCGCGGTCGTCGGTCCGCGGTTCACGCGCTACGACCCGGACGAGCTCATCATGACCGCGCTGATGGCGCCGCCCAGTGTCGAGCACCCACTGGGCACGGATCAGTTCGGCCGCGACATCCTGGCGCGGATCATTCATGGCGCGCGGTACTCGCTGCGGATCGGCCTGATCAGCGTCGCCATCGGGGCCGCGATCGGCGGTGCGGCCGGACTGATCGCGGGCTACTTCGGCAGCTGGGCGGACGGCCTGATCATGCGACTGATCGACGTCCAGCTCGCCTTCCCTAGCATCTTGCTGGCGATGGGCATCGTCTCGGTGCTCGGGCCGAGTCTCGAGAACGCGATGATCGCGGTCGGTATCTCCTCGATCCCCGGCTACACCCGCGTCATGCGCAGCTCGGTCCTCACCGCCAAGGAACTCACCTACGTAGAAGCGGCGCACAGTCTCGGGTGCCGCCACATCCGGATCATGTTCCGGCACATCCTGCCGAACGTCGTCGCGCCTATGATCGTGATGGGAACACTCGGCGTCGCGAACGCCATCCTGACCGCGTCCGGTCTTAGCTTCATCGGCCTCGGCGCCCAGCCGCCGACGCCGGAATGGGGCGCCATGCTCAATGACGGCCGCCAATACCTTACCAAGGCCTGGTGGATCGCGACCTTCCCGGGGCTGGCGATCATGCTGGCCGTCCTCGCGATCAACATGATCGGCGACGGCCTCCGGGACGCGCTCGATCCGCGGCTCCGTGTCTGAACAGAGGCGGTCGAACGCCAACTATCCACCGACAGCCAGGACTACAGGCGAGGGAAACGCATGAAAATCACACACCTCGATCTCTTTCCGGTACGGGTCGAGTGCCTTCATCCCGGCCCGATCAAACCGGACCTGCGCGACCATGTGATCGTCCGGATCGAGACCGATGACGGACTCGTCGGATGGGGGGAGATCACCGGCCAAGGAGCGCGCCCGCTAGTCGGCCCGAACGTCCACGACCTGCGCGACCTCCTCCGCGATCTCGTCATCGGCCAGGACCCGATGAACCTGACATGCCTGCACGAGCGCCTGGCCGCGGGACTGGCACTCGCCACCCGCGCCGGCGCGATCCGGTGCGGGATCGATCTGGCGTTGCACGACCTGATCGGCAAGCGACTCGGAGTTCCGGTGCACCTCCTCCTCGGCGGCGCCATGCGGACCGAGATCGCGGTCGCCTACCCGATCCCGGCCCACGTCCGATGCGACGACGTGCCCGCGTCGATCTCCTACATGGGCGAGATGCTGGCGCGCGGCTTCGACCTCGTCCGCTTCTACATCGGCCTCAACCTCGAGGCCGACGCCCTCTGCCTTCGTCTGATGCGAGAGACCTACGGCGATCGGGTCAAGATCAAGACGCTCGATTGCAACGGGCACCTCGACTGGAAGTCGGCCCGGGCGGCGATCGACCGCTTTCGCGAGTACGGCTTTATGTTGGTCGAAAGCCCGGCCCGGAGAGGCGACCACACCGGACTGGCCGAGGTGCGGCGCAGTCTCGACGTCCCCGTGTCCGAACATGCTTACACGCTGGCCGATGCCAACAAGCTCGTGGAGAAGAACGCGGTCGACGTCTTCAACATCACCATCGTTGGCGCCGGCGGAATCTTTCAGGCGCGGAAGATCGCGGCCGTGGCCGAGGCGGCGGGGATCGGCTGCCTCCTGGGTGGGGCACACGAAACGTCGCTGGGCGCCGCCGGTCAGGCCCACCTCGGCGCCACCATGCCGCACCTCGCCTATCCGGTCGACTGCATCGGTCCGGTGATCTACGCCGAGGACCTCGTCGTGACCCCGCTCCCGTACGCGGAGGGCTGGCTGCACGTCCCGGATCGCCCCGGTCTCGGTCTCGAGGTTGACGAGGAGCAACTCGCGCGACTCGCGGTGCCGACAGACGCCGCGGTTGCCAGCTCGTAGGAGAGGACCAATGGTGCCCGAGGATCGATTCTCCGTCCGCGACCGCGTCGTCCTGATCACCGGAGCCAGTCGCGGCATCGGTCGAGAGACGGCCGATGCCTTCGCCGCCGCCGGAGCGCGGCTCGTGCTGACGAGCCGGTCTCGTGCCGACGTGGACGCCACCGCCGCCGAAATCCGGGAGCATGGCGCGCAAGCCATCGCCGTGGAGGCGGATGTGACCTCGACCGCGAGCGTCGATCGCCTCGTCGCTACGGCGCTCGAGGCATTCGGCCGCATCGACGTCCTGATCAACAACGCCGGCGTCTACCTGAATCGTCCGGCATTGGAGACGACCGAAGACGAGTGGGACCTGATGACGGATACCAATCTGAAGGGGGTCTTCTTCGCGAGTTGCCGGGTCGCCCGCGCCATGATCGACCAGCAGTACGGGCGGATCATCAACATCTCCTCCGCACTGTCGCTGGTTGCGCAGAACGGATACGCCTGTTACGGTGCCACCAAGGCTGGCGTT
This sequence comes from Thermomicrobiales bacterium, assembly GCA_034667245.1. Lineage (GTDB taxonomy): Bacteria > Chloroflexota > Chloroflexia > Thermomicrobiales > UBA6265 > DATBFX01. The sequence goes on from JAXDKI010000049.1 coordinate 17,534, forward strand.
CAGCAGTTGACCCGCGTCCTGGCGCTCGAATGGGCGTCGTCCAACGTCACCGTCAACGCGATCGCCCCAACCAGCACCGTCACCCCGCAGACCGCCGAGCGACTCTCGACACCCACCGCCCTCGCCCAAGCCCAGGAGCGCATTCCCCTCGGGCGATTCTGCCAGGCGGACGACGTCATCGGTGCGGCACTCTATCTCTCCAGCCCGGCGGCAGGATTCGTCACCGGACAGACGATCTACGTCGACGGTGGGCTAAGTCTGCCTTGATCGTCGGCGCGCATCGTCCTCGTGCGAGCGAAGACGAGAATGTCGGTTTCGGGTTACCTGCAGCGGGACCGGGACCGGAGAACTCGCCGTCCGACGTTCATCACGGCCCGCTAAAAACGTCGTCAGCCTGAAACGAGACGTGCCCCTCGCCGCAGCTGGCGCGATCACCCAGGTCGGCGGGTTACGCCGCGCTTACAGTTTCCACGTCCGCGACCGACCACACTCCAGTTGCTGCGTCGTCATCGGTTCAGGGCACGAGGCGATCCAGTTTCGCCCGTCAGATCGTCAACGCCTCGGCTCGGCGGCGAAGGCGTTGTCCTCTCGCTCCAGGTCACCATCGGTCGACGCAGAACGACGTCTGATTCTGGTGGAAGACTTCATATGCCATTGCCCTGCCGCCCCCAGGGCGGTCATCTTCACTGATGCGGTGTAGGATGGCGGCGGGAGTGCTGGAGCCGGCGACGTGAATACGCCCGACCCGAGGAGGTAAGGACATGGCGATCAAGACAGTCGGACTGCTCAGCCCCGGAGATATGGGGCAGGCGATCGGCGGCGTGTTGCAGACGAATGGTCTCCAGGTCCTGACCTGTCTCGCCGGCCGCAGCGAGCGTACCCGCGCCCTGGCGGCGCAATCGGGATTCGACGACACCGCCAATCTCGAGGAGCTCGTGACCCGAGCCGACGTCGTGCTCTGCGTGCTCGTGCCGGCACAGGCGTCGAGTGTCGCGGCAGAGGTTGCCGCCGCCGTACGCGCCACGGGATCCGACATCCTCTACGTCGACTGCAACGCGATCGCCCCGCGCACGGTGCGGGGAATCGGCGACGCGATTGTCGCCGCTGGGGCCCGATTTGCGGATGTGGGGATCGTCGGCCCGCCACCGCGGAAGCCCGGCACCCGCTTTTACGCCTCCGGCCCCGGTGCCAACGAGCTCGCCGAGCTGACGGACTTTGGGCTGGATGTGCGCGTGATCGGCGACGAGGCCGGGCAGGCTTCCGGTCTAAAGATGTGCTACGGCGCCCTCACCAAAGGCCTGCAGGCCCTCGGCACCGAACTCCTGGTGGCGGCCCGCCTGATGGGACTTGAGGAGACCCTCCGCGCCGAGCAGCGCGAAAGTATCCCCGACGTCCTCGGTTGGTTGGAGCGGTCGCTGCCGCCCATGCCGCCGAAGGCGCACCGCTGGGTGGGGGAGATGGAAGAGATCGCGTCCTGCTTCGCCGATCTCGGCCTGACCCCGAACATCCTCACCGGCGCGGCCGACATCTACCGCTTCGTCGCCGGCACGCCAATCGGCCAGGAGGCACCGGAGTCGCGCGATCAGGGCCGGGACATGGACGGTATCGTCGCTGCGTTGGCCGGTGCGCTCAGCGAGCCATCGGCGATGCGCCGATAGAGGGGGAATGGCCGCTCCGGTTATGTCCCGGCAAGTCGCGCGACGACCGGGGCGAGTCTGTCCAGGTTCGGCTCGATCACGACGATATACGAGAAACCGTACCGCTCGCGCCGCTCCTGGAGATGCTCGACCATCTCGTCGACGCTGCCGATCAAGACCAGTGGTGACGCCAGGACCTCGTCGGGGGTAACGCCGTATTGGTTGGCGATGCGCTCGGCCGTTCCCGCCCGATCGTCGGTGACGTGGATGTCGCCGACGATCACGTTGAGCTCGATCTCGGCGAAGCGGTCGCCGGCCGCCTCGCGGACCCAGGCGATCTTCTCCGCGGTCGCGGCGGCGGTGATGTCGGTCGTGTCCTTCGAGCCATCCGGTCGCGCCCGCGTCGTGATGCCGACGATATCCGCCTCCCGCCCGGCAACGGAGAGGACGCGCTTGCTGCCTCCGCCGATGATGATCGGCGGGTGTGGTTTCTGAACGGGATGCGGCGGGCAGATGAGATCGGCCACGGTGTAGTGCGCGCCCGTGAACGAAACCGGGTGTTCTTCGGTGAAGATGCGCTTGAGGAGCTGGACTGCCTCGGTCATGCGCTCAATGCGGACGCTCGCCGGATCGAACGGAATCCCCGTCTGGTCGTACTCCTCCTTCAGCCACCCGGCGCCGATGCCGAGCTCCAGCCGTCCGCCGGAGAGCACGTCGAGAGACGCGGCCGCTTTGGCGATCAGCGCGGGATGGCGAAAGTCGTTGTCGAAGACGAAACTGCCGACGCGAAGCCGCTCCGTCGCCATGGCCGCGGCCATGAGCGAGGCGACCGGATCGAGGCCGCGCACAAAATGGTCGAGCGCGAGATAGCTGCTGTAGCCGAGGTCCTCGACCCGGCGCACCATCGCCAGCCACTCGTCCCGCGGTCCGGTCGAACGCCCCTGGATGCCGAACCGGAATGGTCGCCGTCGGGTCACCCCGTGCTCCTCCCCTTTCGACGGTATGATCCCTATCCCAGCCGTCAGCATACCAACGGCGTCGCGCCGTGTATACGCGGCCGCGATCGTTGACGATCGGAGCGCAGGATGAAGATCACCCGCATCGAAACGATCCATCTTCAGGAGCATGCGACGCTGCTCTTCGTCCGTGTCCACACCAGCGAGGGCCTCATCGGGCATGGTGAGACGAAGTACGCAATCGACGCGCTGCACGGATTTATCCACCAGTACGCGGCGCCGCTTCTCCTGGGGAAGGATCCGCTCCAGATCGATCGGCACTGGCGGACCATCTACGAGAACACGGCCCGCTGTGGTGCGAAGGGCGTCGAGGTGCGGGCACTGTCCGCGCTCGACGTCGCGCTCTGGGACATCCTCGGCCAGGCCGCGGGGATGCCGATCTACCAGCTGCTCGGCGGCGCCAGTCACGACCGCATGCCGGTCTACAACACCTGCGCTGGCCCGGTTTACGCGCGGTCGCTCGACCGGGCGGCGGGCGTCGGGAAGGCCGGTACCCTCGAAGATCTGGACGCTTTCATGCACCGAGCCGACGAGCTCGCGCAGGAGCTCCTGGCCGAAGGCATCAAGGGGATGAAGATCTGGCCCTTCGATCCCTACGCACCGGCAACCCGCGGCCAGCGGATCGGCCTGGAGGATCTCGATCGGGGTCTCGAACCCTTCCGCAAGATCCGGCAGGCAGTGGGAAACCGCATGGAAATCATGGTGGAAGGGCACGGACTCTGGTCGCTCCCGGCCGCCCGCCGGATCGCCGCCGCCGTCGAGGAGTTTGCCCCGTTCTGGATCGAAGATCTGATGCGACCGGATTCCATCAGCGCCCTCGCCGACCTCAGGAGCAGCACCCGGACGCCGATGCTGGTCAGCGAGATGCTGATGACCCGCTACGAGTATCGTTCCGTCCTCGACGCCGGGGCGGCCGACATCGTGATGATCGATCCGGCTTGGTGCGGTGGCATCAGCGAGGCCCGTAAGATCGGCCACATGGCGGAGACTTCGGGATTGCCGGTCACCTTCCACGACTGCGCGGGACCGATCAACCTCTTCGCGGGGCTGCACCTCGCGATCAACGCACCGAATGCTATCTATCAAGAGATCGTCCGCGCCTTCGTCCGCACCTTCTACGACGACCTCGCGACGCAGAGCATCCGCCTGGTCGACGGTCACGCGCTGCCACCGGTTGGATCGGGACTCGGCACCTCCCTCCGGCCGGACGTGCTCGATCGCGCCGACGCCACGGTCGTCGTGAGCGACGCGTCCTGATGGCGCTTCGCAGCAGGATAGGAGCCACCGACAAGGCAACACCCAGGTGCTCCAGTTCTTGTGTGCGGTCCTCGGCGATTGGCAGCCCGATGAGACGCCTCGTCGGGCGATCACGAGCCCCGTCACGGGGACGGCGATGTCGTGTCCTTGCTCCAGGGTCGTAAAGGCCGCGATGCGAGTCCGAGGGAATGGAGACAGCGCATGAAGATCGACGAGATGCGGGTCACCCCGGTAGCCATGGCCGATCCTCCCCTCTTCAGCTCCTACGGGTTGCACGCGCCGTATGCGTTGCGCACGGTCGTGGAGCTCGTGAGCGAGGACGGGATCACCGGTGCCGCCGAGACTCACGGCGGTGAGCGCACGTTGGCCCACTTCGCGGCGGCGCGATCGACCGTCATCGGCCACGACGCCTACGACCTCGCTCGCCTCTCGAAAGAGATCGACCGTCTCTTTTCCGCTCCGTCGCTGCCATCACCTCCCCGAGGAGCATCCGCTGAGGCATCACAGACATTTGTCCTGCCGGGAGAGAACACGGCCGACATCGCGTTGCGTGTGTTCGGCGCGGTGGAGGTGGCGGCCCTCGACCTGATCGGCAAGGCGACCGGCGTGCCGGTTTGCGACCTGCTCGGTGGTCGAATCCGCGACGAGGTCCCGTTCAGCGCCTATCTCTTCTACAAGCGGGCCGGCGGCGGTGGTGTTGGAACCGACGCCCGGGAAGACCACTGGGGCGAGACGCTTGAGGCGGTAGCCGTCGTTCGCCAGGCGCAAGAGATGGTGGCGGCGTATGGATTCGGGAGTATCAAGCTCAAAGGCGGCGTCTTTCCGCCGGAGCAGGAAATCGAGGCCATCCTCGCACTGCGGGAGGCATTCGGGCCCGACGTGCCGCTCCGCATTGACCCGAACGGGGCGTGGTCGGTGGAGACCTCAATCCGGGTTGGCACGGCGCTGGCCGGTGCGCTCGAATACCTGGAAGACCCGACGCCCGGTCTGGATGGGATGGCTGCCGTCCGGCAGGGACTCCGCGCCGCCGGGGTAGAGACACTCCTGGCGAGCAACAATGCGCTGACCTCGTTTGCCGATCTCCCCGTTGCCCTCGCCGGCGGCAGCGCCCAGGTGATCCTGAGCGATCACCACTATTGGGGCGGACTCCGCGCCGTCACCCAGCTTGGGCGCCTCTGCGAGACCTTCGGCATCGGCCTGAGCATGCATTCCAACAGCCACCTGGGGCTCTCGTTGCTGGCGATGGTCCACCTCGCCGCCGCGACGCCTCACCTCACCTACGCGAGTGACACCCACTATCCCTGGCAAGGCGCGGAGGACGAGATCCTCGTCGGGGGCCGGGTCGCGTTCCAAGGCGGTGCTGTTCCTGTGCCCACCGCGCCCGGTCTCGGCGCCGAACTCGACCGCGATGCCGTGGCGCGAGGCAAAGAGCGCTACGAGCGATGCGACTACCGGAACCGGGACGACGAGGCCGAGATGCGCCGCCACGTCGATCCGTCGTGGCGCCGCTTAGCGCCCCGCTGGTAAGGGCGGATCGACCAGCCGCCTCCGCCGTCTTTGTCCGTTGTTGACAACTCCGCTGGATGGGTGTTTGATAGACGGACCGTCGAGGAACGCGAGGAGCACAAAGAAAGAGCGAAAGCGAGCGGCCCCGCCGTTCTATTTTCGGACGGTCGACCAGACAGGAGGGTCCCGGAATGGCGAAGCCCGACAAGGAAGTCCTCGAACAGTTCGTCCGCGATGTAGCGGATCGGAACGTATCGCGCCGGGACCTGATGAAGCGCGCGGCGGCCATCGGTCTCGCCGCCCCCGCGGCTGGGGCGGTGCTCCAGACCCGAGTCGTCGGCGTCGACGCCCAGGCGACCGAACCGACCGGCAAGCTGATCGTGTCGATGTCAGTCGAGCCGGACACACTGGAAAACTGGAAGGCCTACAGCACGGACGGACATCCGATTCTCCGCAACGTGCAGGAGGCGCTCCTCAATCGCGATCCCAAAACCAACGAGCTGGTCGGCGAGCTCGCCACGAGTTGGGAGCAGACCGACGAGCGGACCTGGCGCTTCACCTTGCGGCAGGGCGTCACCTTCCACAATGGCGATCCCTTCAACGCCGAAGTCGCCGCCTACGGCATCAACTACACTTGGTCGCCGGAGCATAAGTTCGAGATCTACCAGTTCATCGGGCCGGATATCACCGCAACGGCCGTCGACGAGTACACCATCGACGTCGCCACCGTCGAGCCCGACCCGATCCTGCCCGCGCGCCTCTACTTCTCGCCGATCCCGAATATGAAGCAGGTGCAGGAGCGGCCGGACTCGCTGGTGACGGAGCCGATCGGTACCGGTCCCTACTCCTTCGTCGAATGGAATCGTGGCCAGTACATCCGGATCACCGCCAACCCCGATTGGTGGGGTCTCGGTTCTCCCGATGCCCGCGGCACGGTGACCATCAAGGACGCGGAGTTCGTCTTCCGCGCCGAGTCGACCGTGCGCGCTGCGCAAGTCGTTGCCGGGGAGGCCCAGATCGGCCGCTTCCTGGCGCCGGAGGACTGCGAGACGACGCCCAACTGCAAGTCGGTCTCCAGCGTCGAGACCATCTTCCTCCGCCTCGATACTAATCACGTCGCGATGAAGGACATTCGCGTTCGCCAGGCGATCGCCTTCGCCGTCGACAAGCAGTCGATCGCCGATCAACTCTTCGGCGGTGGCGAGCCGGCGTCGCAGCTCGTCGGTCCCTCGGCCACCGGGTACAACGCCGATCTCCAGCCGTATCCGTACGATCTGGAGAAGGCCAAGCAACTCGTCGCGGAGGCAAAAGCCGCCGGCGTTCCGGTCGATGCGGAGATCACCGTCGTCACCCGCGAGGGCATCTACCTCCGCAACGACGAACTTGCCGAGTACGTCGCGACCCAGCTTCGCGAGATCGGGCTCAACGCGAAGAGCGAGGTGATCGAGCCGGCGCTCTACAATCCGGAATATTCCAAGAACATCAAGGACGTCCCGGAGACGCGGGGCTGGATCACCACCAATCCCCACGGCAACGAGATCATGGACGTGAGCGCCACGGCGTCGTCGTACTACCGATGCGACGGTGGGGCCTCGATGTACTGCGATCCCGCCCTCGACGAAGCCCTGAACAAGGCGATCCCCTTGACCGGCGAGGAGCGCGGTCCCGCCCTGGCGGCGGTGACGAAGATGTACTACGACGCCTACGCCTCTGTCCCCGTGATCTACATGCCGCTCAACTATGGGCTTGCGGTCAATCTCCAGTGGGAGCCGCGCCTGGACGCCTTCATGCTCTTGAAGGAGATGACGCTCACCGCTTAGCGGGCGTTTGGACTCGTCATGGATCGGGTGCGGGTGTGAACGGCGCCCGCCCCCGGTCCCACATAGACCTCGCAACGGTGCGTCCGTTCCGGCGATCGGCGCCGCCGCGTCGTCCCTGTTCGAATTGGTGTCTGTCAGGAGCGAGCTGCCATCGCACGGTACCTGATCCGGCGCGTTTTCCACTCGGCGTTCATCCTGGTCGGTCTGGTGGTGGCCGTGTTTTTCGTCACCCACCTCCTGGGCGACCCCGCCCGCCTCATGCTCCGGCCGGAGGCCACCGAGGAGCAGGTTCAACAGCTGCGTGAATCGCTCGGCCTAAACGACCCCCTGCTCGTGCAGTTCGGGCGGTTCATGGGCGACCTCGTGCGGGGCGACATCGGAAATTCGCTCTGGCAACGCGTACCGGCGATGCCGATCGTGATCGGCCGGCTGCCCGCCACCCTCTATCTGGCGGGGGTGACGCTCGCGCTGGCAATTCCGCTCGCCCTGACCCTCGGCATCGTCTCGGCCATCAAGCCCCGATCGCTTGCCGATCGCGTCGTCACGGTCGTCTCGCTGGCGGGCGTCTCTACGGCCGATTTCTGGCTGGGCCTGATGCTCATCCTGTTCTTTGCCGTCGAGCTCGGTTGGCTGCCGACCTCGGGCTACGGAGGTATCAACTTCGTCGTGCTGCCTGCGGCGGCGCTGGCGGTGCGACCGATAGGACGGGTCAGTCAGGTCGTCCGCAGCGCGATGCTGGAGGAGATGAGCAAGCCCTACGTCACGACCGCGCGGGCGAAGGGACTGGGCGAGCGGATCGTCATCATCTCCCACACGCTCAAGAACGCGGCGATACCGATCCTGACGATGATGGGCGATGAGGCGGCGGCACTGCTCAACGGCGCGGTGGTCATCGAGACCCTCTTCGGCTGGCCGGGGGTCGGGATCTTGTTGATCCAGGCGATCGAGAAACGGGATCTGCCGCTGATCGAAGCGACCGTGATCGTGATCGCGGTCATGATTGTCAGCGTCAACCTGCTCGTCGATCTTGTCTACACGCTCATCGATCCCCGGGTGCGCTACACATGAGCGGACGGGAAGGCGTCGTCCAGCCGGCGCCGGCCTCGGCCCGCGCCGATCCCGAGGCGCTCGCGTTGAGGCCACGGCAGCGAAGCCGCCAGGTCTATGTGCGGGCGCTTTTACAGGACAAGCTAACGTTCAGTTCGGCCCTCTTCCTCGCGATCCTGATCTTCTCCGCACTCTTCGCCGGCATCGTCGCGCCCCATGATCCGGAGGCGGGCGGCCTCATGCTGCGCAATAAGCCTCCGATGACCGCGGCCAAGGACGGCGGATTGCCCTACGTCCTCGGGACAGACGCGCTGGGTCACGATCAACTCAGCCGGCTGCTGTACGGGGCGCGCATCTCACTCATGGTCGGCTTCGCCAGCGTCGTGATCTCGGGCACGATCGGCATCTTCCTCGGGCTCACGGCCGGCTACTATCGCGGTATCCTCGACGACCTGATCATGCGGTTCGTCGACCTCCAGATGGGGTTCCCGTCGCTGCTGATGGCCCTGCTGGTTCTCTACGTGCTCGGCGCAGGCGTCTGGAAGGTCGTCCTCGTGCTGGCCGTCACCCGCTGGATGGTCTATGCCCGGGTCACCCGCAGCCTGGTCTTGAGCTATCGGGAGAACGTCTTCGTCGAAGCGGCGCGGGCGACGGGGTGCTCCGACAAGCGCATCCTCTTCCTGCACATTCTTCCCAATCTGTTGTCGCCGATCCTGGTGCTCGGGACGCTCGAAGTTGGCACTATGATCTTGACCGAAGCCTCGCTCAGCTATCTCGGTCTCGGTATCCGGCCACCACAGTCATCGTGGGGCCTGATGCTCTCCCAAGGGCGCGGTTACATCACGAGCGCCTGGTGGCTCGTCACCTTCCCCGGACTGCTTATACTGCTGACGGCCCTGTCGCTCAACCTCCTCGCAACCTGGGTACGCGCCGTCACCGATCCCGTCACGCGGTGGCGATTCCTCGCGCCGCGCCGACGACCCGCCGTGGCGAAGTAAACGGATGAGCGGGCACCGGCGCTTGCCGGCGCCCGGACGCAGCATCGAGAACAGGGAGCATCATGCAACAGAACCGCGTCAAAGCGGCACTCCGGAACGGGCAGGCGGTCAGCGGGCCGATCGTCAACGAGGCACGGTCCGTCGGTACGGTCAAGATGATGGCGCTTGCCGGGCACGACTTCCTGTTCTTCGACATGGAACACGCCATGTTCGATTGGGAAACGATCCTCAATCTCGTTCAGGCGTCGCTGCTCTGCGACATCTGTCCGCTGGTCCGGGTTACCGATCTCTCTTACGCACTCGTCGCCCGCGCGCTCGATAGCGGCGCCCAGGGGATCATCATCCCCCGCGTGGAGACTCGGGAACAGGTGGAAGAAGCGGTCAGCTTCGCGAAATACCCGCCGCTGGGTCGCCGCGGCGCCGGCGGCGACGCCCGCTATGGGTACGTTCGTCGCGATGTGCGAACCGCGGTCGAGGAGGCGAACGCCGAGACGATGGTCGTGGTCCAGATCGAGTCGCTCGAAGGCGTGGCCAACCTCGAAGCGATTGCTTCGGTCCCCGGTCTCGACGTCGTCTGCGTCGGTCCCCAGGATCTCTCGATCTCGATGGACGTGCACGGCGAATTCGGCCATCCGCGATTTGTCGAGACACTGCAGCAGATCGTCGAGATCTGCGCCCGCCATGGCGTCGCCACCGGGATGGTCGAGCGTGAACCGGGCGCCCTGCGTCGTTGGCACGACATGGGCATGCGCTTCCTTTGCTGCAACAACGACGGCAACATGATCTACCAAAGCGCGATGCGCGACGTAGCGGCCCTCAAGGAGTTCGTGAGCCGCCCGTGACCATGCCGACGGTGCAAGCGGTCGAGGCGGACACCGCGACCCCTACCCCAGCGTCTTCCCGCCCTACCATCGGATTGCCGACGTGTGCGGGCACCGGCCGGGCGTCCCCGGCGGCGACTTTGGGGTAAAGTCGGAGCTGCTGGTGCTGACGCAGACGCTCGCCGCCTCGTACGTTTCTCCGTGACCAGGGCGAGTGCTCACTGAACACGCTCGTTGAACAGATGCCTCATGCCGCTCCCTCACCGTGAACGTACCCGCGTGATCCTGGCCTGTTCCGGCGGGGGCGCCGTACCGAGGAGACACCGGTGCGCGTAGCGATCCAGCGGAGAGGGGCAGCGCGCCCGCATCCCGCCTTCGCCGGCTGGACCATCCTGGGTATCGGTGGGATCGCGCTCTTTCTCTCGGCGTCGGCGCAGACCTACGGATTTTCCGTCTTCATCGACCCGATGCTGGCCGAGTTCGGCTGGTCCCGCTCGCTGATCTCCTCAGCCTATACGGTGGCGACCCTGGTCAGCGCCGGCGTCGTCTTTCTCGGCGGCGGCTTGATTGATCGTTTCGGGCACCGCCGCGTGATGACCGTGACCACCCTCGTCTACGCGGCGTCGCTGGTGCTCATGGGATCGGTGATCAACCCGTTCTCCCTCGTGCTGGTCTTCACGCTCCTCCGCGCCACCGGCGCCAGCCTCTTGTCGCTGACCGCGCGGACCCTCGTTGCCCAGTGGTTCGTTCGCCGCCGCGGACGCGCGGTCAGTCTGGTCAACCTTGGCAAGATGCTCGGCATGGCGGCGATCCCGGCCGGTAACGCGCTCTTGATCTCGCATCTCGGCTGGCGGGATGCGTGGCGAATGAACGCGGTCCTGGTCGCCACGCTCGTACCGCTGGCGCTGCTCTTCGTTCACAGCCGGCCCGAAGATCTCGGGCAATTCCCGGATGGCGCCCGCCCCGAACCCGGCCACGATGCGAGCGGGGCGCCCCTGTCCGGCGACGATGGATCCTGGACGCTGAAGCAGGCGATGAGAACGCGGGCGATGTGGCTCTTGCTGAGCGCGGGCGTCGTCCCCGCGATGGTGACGAACGGGCTCAGCTTTCACCAAATCTCGATCCTCACCGAGCGTGGGCTGTCGTCGACGGCCGCTGCGACGACCTTTGCCGTCGAGTCCGCCGTCGCCTTGCCGATGACGCTGCTCGCCGGTTGGCTCGCCGATCGGTTCGGACCACGGTACGTTCTGGGGCTCGGTCAGATGGCCCTGGCGGCGACCCTGGTCTGGCTGGCGTTCGTCGCGTCGGCGGAGATGGCGATCGTCTTTGGCGTGCTTCGCGGCGTGACGACGGGCATCTGGATCCTGGCGACGGAGGTTGCCTGGCCCACCTATTTCGGGCGGCGCCACCTGGGCAGCATCGTCGGCATGAGCTTCGCCGTCTCGTTCGTCGGTGCCGCCATCGGGCCACTGCCGTTCGGGCTGATCTACGACGCGTTCGGCGACTACGACTACGCGATTTGGGGGCTCGCCGTTCTGCCTGCTTTGACGACGTGGGCGGCCGTGCTTGCGACACCACCCTCGCCGCGTCCGGTCGCTCCTGATGACCAGGTAAGCCGGTCCTCCTAGTTCCTACAGCCTTGGTTAGCCTCTAGGCGTGCATTTCGCCTCGAATCGCGGGCTCGTGTCTGGGTAAATCTCCTAACCACGGCTGCAGGACTAAGGAGGAAGCGCTGCTCGCGCTAAACCCGAGCGGCACTGCACCGCCGCTGGTCTACAGCGAAATCACCTGATCCGGCGGATTGCCGGAGAGCGCTGTGTAGAGGTCCGGGAAGCAGCCGACCTGCACCCCTTCGACCACCCCGCTCACCGTGCAGTTGCCCGCCTCGCCCTGCGCCAGTCCGCGCTCAAGCGCGCACTGGTCGCACATCATCAGTAGGATCCCCTGGTCCTTCGCCACCTTCGCCAATCGCTCCCCGATCGGATCGCCCTGCCGTAGGATGTAATTGTTGTCGTCGAAGAAGAACATCCCAACGACCTCGACCCCATGCCGTCCCTCCTCGAGTTGCGGCAGGATCATCTTGCCCAGCTTGTAGCTCGCCGTGTGCCCTGAATTCGTGAACAGATACGCGACCTTCACCCTTGTTCCCTTCCCACTCGTTGACGACCAAACGCCTTGAGCGTGAGGATACTGGCATGGTGCCCAATTCGCACGCGATTCGGCCGCCGTGCCCGGCAATATCGGTCTTCAATAGGAGAGAGGATGATGGCAGAACTCCCGTCTCGACTCGTCGAAGTCGGCGCCTTCTTCGGCGACGGCTACCGACCCGTGCTCGACTTCCACGGCTGGCGCGTGGCTATGCTCCGCTCCACCGAGGTCGCGAACCCCGACGCCTTCCATCGCGTTGAGCGTCACCGCGAGACGAACGAGGTCTTCATCCTCACCACCGGCCAGGCCGACCTTATCGTCTGCGACGGCGACGCAGAACCCGGCGAGGCTTTCGTCACCTCGATGGACCTCAACGTCGCCTACAACATCGGTCAAGCAGTCTGGCACAACGTCGTCATGTCGCCTGACGCCCACATTATCCTCTTCGAGCGTACCGACACCACCGTCGACAACAGCGACTACGCGGAGCTCCCGCCCGAGCAGATCGCGACGATCACCGCCAGATCCCAAGTTGGACAGGGTAAGGGCTAACCACCGCCTCGGTCCCGATCAGCGCTGACGTCGCTGGTGATCAGGAGCGACCGGGGTGGCGACGTTCATGCCACTCACCAAAGAGAGAGGAAGAATCAATCCGGATTCTCATTACCATGCGCGAGGCATCGATCAGATGCGCGGCGGGCTGTCCACGTCGCGCAGTTCGATCTTGACGATGCCCCAGATATGGCGTCCGCTTGTCTCGTCGCCTGGCGTAACCAGTTGGATCGGTCCCTTGTCACCGGTGAGGGCTGCCCCGTCCTCTTCCCAGGCGAGCAGATAGGGCTGCCCGCCGAAGGCGGGATCGATCTCGCCCAGGGAGATCACGACCTCGTAGCCGTCGTTAGCCGACAGCACGGCGTACTTACGAAGTTGATCGCCGTTCCGCTCTGGATCGACTCGCGGCGTCGCTCGCGCCAACACGTCCCAAAGCCGGACGCCGGTATAGCTGTGCGTCTGCGCCGTACCGTCGATTTCGAACGTCGCGTCGATCGTCTCGACGGGCAGCATCTGAAGATCGGTAATGGTGAGCCGACCAGGTAACTCAATCAGACCGGCGAGTTCGAACGACTCGCCATCCGCTGCCGGCGATGCCGCGGGCGATGCTTGCGACGCAAGCACGGGGCGCGGAGTAGCCGGCGCCCCGGCGGAGAGGGCACCTACGAGCAGGACAACAAACAACGATGCCAGACTAATTCCCGCTTTCATCGGTCGTCACCTCTCTGCGCGGTGTGGACAACGCCACCGCCTGCCAATTCCGATTATGAACTCAGCCACCGCGCTGCTGGGCGGGACATTGGTCACGTTGCCCGCCAATTGACTGCGTGTGCGTGCTTGCATCGTTGGCGTCCCTACGCCCGCGACCCTTTCTTGGCGAAGCCTTGACAGGCGCCATGCTCGGACCTACGCTGTCGCTGTTACACTATTCAGTGATTGACTACCAAAGACTTGATTGCTGGCGTTGGACGGGAGGGGAGACACATGGTCCGATCCGCAACGCGGTGCTGGGTTGCGCCCCTTCAGGCGCTGCTCCTCGCCTTGACTACCTTAACGATCGGCTTCACGCCGCTGCAGACGTCCGGCGCCGTCACGATCAAATGCGCCCCACCCGCCACGCCTGCTGCTTCCGCGTCGGCCACCGCTACTGCCATGCCCGAAACCAGCCCCGCCGCCTTCCCTGCAGATGGCGGCGAGCTCATCGTCTTCGCTGCGGCCTCGCTTACCGATGCCTTCGGCCAAATCAAGAACGAACTCGAGGTGGCCAATCCTGGTTTGACCATCACCTACAACTTCGCGGGGTCGCAGGTCCTGGTCACCCAAATGGAACAGGGCGCGCCGGCCGATGTCTTCGCCTCGGCCAATCTCGCCCAGATGAACAATGCCCGCGACAAAGGGCTGATCGAGGGCGAAGCACCCATCTTCGCCCAGAACCGGCTCGTCATCATCGTGCCGAAGGACAATCCGGCCGGTATCCAAATGCCAGCCGACCTGGCCAAGGACGGCGTCAAGCTCGACCTGGCACAAGAAGACGTCCCGGTCGGTCAGTACGCGCGCCAGGCGATTTGCCAGATGGGACAAAAGGCGACCACCTACGGTGAGGGGTTCGTCGACCGTGTGGCGGCCAATGTTGTCTCGGAGGAGGACAACGTACGAGCGATCGTGACGAAGGTCAGCACGGGCGAGGCGGACGCTGGCGTGGTGTACGCGACCGACGTGACGGGCGAATCGGCAGACCAGGTCCAAACGATCGAGATCCCGCCACCGGTGAACGTCGTCGCAACATACCCAATCGCCGCCGTCAAGGACGGCGATGTCGAACTTGCCCAGGCGTTCATCGATTACGTTCTCGCTCCGGC